>JARLIW010000274.1 GCA_031291515.1 Beijerinckiaceae bacterium
CGCTTGATGCTTTCGTGCGCGCCGAGCATGGCCAGCGCGAGGACGAACGGGACGAGGTAATAGATGATGCGGAACAGCAGCAGCGAGGCCAACAGCGCGGCCTCGGAATGGGCGGGCACGGTCTTGAGCATCGTCGCTTCGAAAACGCCGATCCCGCCCGGCGCATTCGAGGCAATGCCGAGCAGCGAGCCGAAGACATAGACCGTGATGAAGGTGAGGTAATCGATCGCGCGCGGCGGCGACAGCAGCACGAAGAGCACGCCCGAAGCCGCGCAGAGATCGATCAAGCCGAGGCAGAGCTGCCCGACGGTGAGCCAGAACCCCGGCAATTCGAGCCGGAATCCCTGGATTTTCGCATGGCGGTGGCCCTGCGCCGCCCAAGCGAGATAACCCACGAGCGCCAGAATGATGGCTATGCCGATCAGCCGGTTCGCCAACGGGTCGAGATGATCGAGATTGGCGACCCCGTTGGCGCGGACGGCGAAGCCGATCCCGATCAACAAAGCCATGCCGAGCCAAAAGGTCAGGCCCGCGATGATCGTGAGGCTTGCGACCTTGCCGCCGGACAGTCCCTTGCCGGAATAGATCCAATACCGCACCGTTCCCGCCGTGATCAGCGGGAAGCCGAGCGTGAAGGAGATCGCATAGCTCGTGAACGAGGCAAGCGCCGTGGTCGGATAGGGCACGTGCAATTTCAGCTGGCGAAGCGCCAAGGCGTCGTAGCCGGTCAAGGCCAGGAAGGAGACCGCGGTCAGCAGAAACGCGGTGGCGATCTGATCGCCGCCCGTCGAGGCGATCGCGCCGCGCAATTCGTCGAAGCTGATTTGCGTGAAGGTGCGCACGACGACGACGGCCGCGAGGACGAAAATGCCGATACTGAGAGCCACCGCGAAAAGGTGGCGAATCCGGCGGCGGTTCTCTTTCTTGTCGCGGACCACGTCGGGAATCAGGGAGCTTGTCGTGGGCATCGCCTCGCCATCGCAATCCTCCGCGCCGTCCCGGCCGGCTATGTTTCCATAACCGTGTAAAGGAAAAAGGTTCCCTGGTGTCGCTCCCTCGGGGGAGACTTCGGCGTCCCTAGTCAAGATTCAAAGGTCCATAAGTCGATTGCGAAGGGCGATCCCGAATTGATTCGACGGACGGGGAGGACGCGAGACTCTCTCGAACCATCACGGAGAGCGCGCGAAAATTAGGGAAGGCGCGTGAGCAATGCCTGGTACAGCGGGTTCTCCGCCAAGAAGACATAGTCGTGAGCCCCGGCCGTCACATGCCCCGCGCCTTGCGCGATCAGCCAGCGCGCGAGCGGCGCGACCTTGTCGCGCGCGCAAGTCAGCGTCAAGCTCCCCGTCCCATTTTCACAACGCAACCGGGCGCCAAACAGACGCGCGGCCTCGGCAATCAGGCCATCGTGGATCCGATCGAATTGCGCGCCGACGTCGCGCGTCAAACGGGCTTCCTCCTCGGCCGCGATCGAAGCCAAAATTTGCCGCGCCTGGTCCTTGGCGCGATCGTCCCAGCGCGCGCCGAGCCCCGCCACGAGATTCGCCTCGGACCGCAGGATCACGCCATCGTCGAGCACTTTCAGCGCGTTGGCGGTCAGCGTCGCACCCGTCGTGGTGATGTCGACGATGAGTTCGGCCTGGCCCGCCGCCGGCGCGCCCTCGGTGGCGCCCAGGCTTTCGACGATCCGGTAATCCGTGACATGGCTCTCGGCGAAGAAGCGGCGGGTCAGATTGATATATTTCGTCGCGACCCGCATCCGCTCGCCGCGCCGCGCCTGAAAGGCCGCCGCGACATCCTCGAGATCGGCCATGGTCTTCACGTCGATCCAGGCCTGCGGCACCGCGACCACGACATTGGCGGCGCCGAAGCCGAGCTTGGTCAACAAGGCCACTTTCGTATCGGCGGAAAGCAGGGTCTCGCGCACGAGATCCTCGCCGGTAATGCCCATATGCGCCTGGCCGGAAGCGAGCAGCCCCACGATTTCACTCGCGGACACGAACGCGACCTCGACGCCGTCGACGCCCTCCAACGAGCCGCGATAATCGCGCGCGCCGCGCCCTTGCACGAGCTTGAATCCCGCGCGCGCGAAAAAAGCGAAGGCGTTTTCTTGCAACCGGCCCTTGGACGGCACGGCGAGGACGAAAGGTTCGGTGCTCATGGCCGTTCTCCAGACGCGGCCGCCCGCCAATCCGCCCAAAGCGCGGCGCCGACCGCCGGAATATCCGTCTTCGCGCCGAGCGCCGTCAAAAGCCGGTCGTAGCGGCCGCCGCGGATCAAAGCGGGATCGGTCGCGCGCGCGGTGTCGTGGGTTTCGAAAATAAAGCCGCTGTAATAGTCGAGGCTGCTGACAAAACCGGGGACATAGCCGAGACGTTCGAGATCGATCCCAAACGCGGCGAAGAAATTGTTGCGCTCGCGGAACCGCGCCAACGCGGTTCCAAGGTCCAGCTTGGCGTCGTTGGCCAAAGCTTCGAGCCCGTCGACGGCCTGTTCCGGACTGCCGTCGATCGCCAAAAAGCGTTCTAGCACGGCCCGCGTGTCCGGCGACAGACCGGAGCCGCCCTTGAGCGCCGCCTGTTCGAGAAAGCGATCCGCGATTTCCCCAGCGCTGCGACCGCCAACCGCCGTAATGCCGGCGATCGACAAGAGGTCCTCGACCAGCGCGCGCGCGCCCTGCTTGTCGACGCCTTCGAGCGCGGCGAGCACGCCGGAATGATCGTGGCTCGCGCCGTTCGACGACGCGGTATCGAGGATCGCATCGAGCGTCTTGCCTTGGCCGAGACCGCGCCGGATGCGGCGGCGCCATTGCGGCGCGAGCGGCAAGGCATCGAGCAGATCGGTCAGGAGACCCGCATCGCCAATCCGCGTGACGAGAGGGCCGGCCCCATAGGTCCGCGCGGTCTCAAGCGAAATCGCGAGAATTTCGGCATCCGCCGCCTCGCGGTTCGGATCGCCCAAGCTTTCGATCCCGGCCTGGATGAACTCGCCCGGCCCATCCTTGACGAAGCGGAACACCGGCCCGCAATAGGAAAACTTTGCCGCGCGGCCCACGTCGCCCGAGGCAAGATATTGAAGGCAAACAGGAATCGTATATTCCGGCCGCAAGCAGTAATCGGCGCCCGACATGTCGCTGGTGAGGTAGAGCCGGCCGCGCATGTCCTCGCCGGAATCGAAAAAGGCCGAGGCCGGCTGCAGGATCGGCGGCTCGCAACGGACATAGCCCCCCGCGACGAGATGCGCGATCAACGCCTCTTGGCTCTGGCGGCCGGCGGCGAAAGGCTGCGGAACGGGGACGGTCACGTCGAAA
>JARLIW010000275.1 GCA_031291515.1 Beijerinckiaceae bacterium
ATGCCGTGGCTGATGTAATTGACCGCGTCATAGCGGGTCATCTCCTGCTCCTGCAGGAAATAGGCGGCGTGGCTCTCGCGTTCGGCGAAGATCGCCACCAGCACATTGGCGCCGGTGACCTCCTCACGGCCGGAGGACTGCACATGGATCACCGCGCGCTGGATCACGCGCTGGAAGCCGGAGGTGGGCTTGGGATCCTCCTGCAGCTCGGTGGTGAGATTGTCGAGCTCGTTGTCGATGTAGCCGACCAGATTCTTGCGCAAGACGTCGAGATCGACCGAGCAGGCGCGCATGACGGCGGCGGCTTCCGCATCGTCCAGCAGGCTCAACAGAAGATGTTCGAGCGTCGCGTATTCGTGCCGGCGCTCGGACGCCGCGGCAAGAGCGCGATGGAGAGTCTGTTCGAGGTTGCGAGAGAATGAAGGCATGTGTTCAACCTCACTTCTTTTCCATGACGCATTGCAGCGGATGCTGATGCTTTCTGGCGTGATCCATCACCTGGGTCACCTTGGTGTCTGCAACTTCATAGGTATAGACGCCACATTCGCCGACGCCGTTGTTATGGACCTGCCACATGATCCGGTTGGCGTCGTCGAAATCCTTGTGAAAGAACGTGCACAGCACGCCGATCACGAAATCCATCGGCGTGTAGTCGTCATTCAGAAGCAGAACGCGGTACATGGACGGACGTTGCGTCTGCGTCTTGGTCCGGGTGATGACGGCAGTGCCGGTTCCCGGGCCGTCGGGGGAGGACGATTTGCGACCGCCCTTGCCCGCCATGTTCAGCGCCAGCAATGGCGCATCGTGGTTCAGGCGCGTCATGGCGCCATCGCGCGTCTCGTCCGAGCGGCTGGCATCGATCTGTCTGGGGTTGCTCTCTCGCGTGGACAACGCCGTCCTCTCCTCAAGATCCGATGAATTCGTGGCCCCGCCCCTCGAACACTCCCATTAAACGCGAAAATCCGGACTTTAGTTCGAGCGCCGACAGAACTGGCGGAGCCCTCCTGGCAATATGCAATTTATGCGCCGAAGCCTGAGTCTGCCAGTGCAGACGGAAAATTTTTAACGAATCGAAAGCCTGCGCCTCAATTCTTGCCCGAAACCTAACGATTCGGCCGTTCGCAATTAACTTTGAAGAATTAACTTTTCGCGGGCGCAAGGATTGTCCCGGGCGCTGCCCAGTCCATGCCCGGACTTGGGACGACGACCGATTCGGCGCCGCCCAAAATTTCGGCTTGCTGACCGTCTCGCTGATCAGTCTGCGCCCATTTTTCGCGCGCCCAGCCGTCCACGCAGAGCCCCCAAAAGAAAAGCCCGGCCACCGGGGCCGGGCTTTCTCATTTCGACGCAGACAAACTCTACGCAAACGCTACGCTTGAAACACCCGGGGCAAAAAACGCCCGCCCCGGGCGACTGACAAACGCCAGCCGAGGATGCCGCGACCGCAAGGGACGCGGCGCCTCAGCCAAAAAATCAGGCGCTGGCCTTGACCTTGGCGATCGCGCCTTCGACGGGCTTGAACGCTTCCTTGGCCAGGGTGGTGTACAGCTCGCCGAGCTTGGTGACTTCAGCGACGAAGCCTTCATAGGAGGACTTGGCGAAATCCTGCTGGAGGGCGATGGCCTGCTCGAACTTGGTCACGCCGAGGAGCTTCTCGACGAAAGCCGAGCCGCTTTCCAGCGAACGCTTGGAATAATCGGTGGTCTCGGCGGCGATCGCCTGCAGCTGCTTGGACACTTCGGTCGCGGAAGCCTGGATGGCCTCGAACTGATCCTTGCCGAAGGTGGGGTATTCCGAGAAATTGATAGCCATATCGACACCTGTTGTAAGGGCCGCTAGGGCGGCCGGAACCTTGAGAGGGCGGGTCGCCGCTGCTCATGGGGGCAATTTATATGCAGCGCACAAAAAGTCAACCGCTTTTGTGCAGTGCAACATTTTTTTGACAATCTGCCGCGGCCCGCTTTAACGGCCGGGTAACCGCGTTCCGTTAGTTTTCGATCATGTTGCCGTGACGACGCGCCAGTTTCGCGTCCGCGAGATGATCTTGAAGCCATCGGGACAGAAGTATGTTCAAGCGTAACGTTCGCAGCCACGCCGCCGCCAACGTGGCCCTATCCGGCCTGATCGCCGCGTTGGTTGTCGCCGGAATGGCGAGCCCGGCTGAAGCCCGCCATCACCATCACCATGCGCATCACGCGCAGGCCGTGCGCCACCATGGCCATTCCGGCGTCCACGCCCGCGTCGCCGCGCGCCGTCATCGCGACGGCGCCGTCGCGGGCGGCGCCACCGCCGCCATCGTCGTCGATGGCGCCACCGGCCACATGATCTATGGCCTGAACGAGAACGCGCCGCGACATCCGGCCTCCATCACCAAGGTGATGACGCTCTACCTGCTGTTCGAACAGCTCGAGAAGGGCCGCTACAGCCTCGACGACCAGATCCCGGTTTCGGCTCACGCCGCCGCGCAATCGCCCTCGAAACTCGGCTTGCGCCCGGGCCAGTCGCTCCGGGTCGAAGACGCGATCAAGGCGATCGTCACCAAATCGGCCAATGACATCGCGGTCGCCGTCGCCGAATATGTCGGCGGCACGGAGAGCGATTTCGCCGAACTGATGACGCGCAAGGCCTATTCGCTGGGCATGACGCACACGTTCTATCGCAACGCCTCGGGCCTTCCCAACGACGAGCAGATCACCACCGCGCATGATCTCGCCGTCCTCGGCCGCGCGATCCAGGATCGATTCCCGCGCTATTACCGCTATTTCTCGATCCACGAATTCGCCTACCACGGCCAGCGCATCCACACGCACAACCATCTGATGGACCGTTGCGAGGGCATGGACGGCATCAAGACCGGCTATACGGCGGCTTCCGGCTTCAACCTGCTCAGCTCGGTCAAGCGCGACGGCCATTACATCGTTTCGGTGGTGATGGGCGGCAAGTCCGCGCGCTCCCGCGACAATTACATGGAAGCGCTGATCGACCAG
>JARLIW010000276.1 GCA_031291515.1 Beijerinckiaceae bacterium
ATTTGTGTTTTTGCCGATTTTGTGGCCAGACTTCGACCAGGCGGCTTTTGCTTCTGCTTTGGCCGAATTTGCCGCGCGCGAGCGCCGGTTCGGTGGCGTCTCCGCGCCGGCCGCGGCCAGGACGGGATCATGATTGCGAACCAATGGGATGTCGAGGTTTTGCCTCTGCGCGAGGCGGCACTCGCTCGGCCGTGCGGCTGGACAAGGCGATAGGCTGCCGCTCGATGGAATTTTCCGGCGAAACGCCGAATCCGCCGCTCGTCCCCCGTCGCTGGGGCGATTTGAGCAAACGAGTCGTTTCGGCCCTTGTTCTGGCTGCGATCGCCATCGCGACGGCGCGCGAGGGCGGCAACCTGTTCGTCTTCGTCTGGCTGATGGCGGGTTTTGCCATCCATTGGGAATGGCAGCGTCTGATCGGCGGCGGATCGGGAGATTTGCGATTGGCCGTCGGTGGCCTGGTTCTGTTTCTCGCGGCGATTTTGACGCAACGGTTCGAGTTGAATTGGGCTCTGTTCGCGTTGATCGCGGGGGCCGGGCTGGTGGCCGCTCTCGCGCGGCGTGGGACGCGCGTCTGGGCCGGGGCCGGTCTGTTTTATGCGGGGCTGTTGGTGATCGCGGTGATCGCCTTGCGCGGGTCTTTCCCGTTCGGCGCGCGATCGATCATCTGGCTGTTCGCGACGGTTTGGGCGACCGACTGTTTCGCGTATTTTGGCGGTCGGTTGATCGGGGGGCCTAAGCTTTGGCCCCGTCTTTCGCCATCCAAGACATGGTCGGGCACGATCGCGGGTGTCGTCCTCGGCGGCTTGACCGGCACGCTCGTCTCCATCCGCGATCTGCCCGAGCCCCACCGCATCCTCCCGATTCTTGCCTTGAGCTTCGCGGCGGCGGCTCTCTCGCAAGCGGGAGACGCGTTCGAATCCGGGGTCAAGCGCCATTTCGGCGTCAAGGATTCCAGCAATTTGATTCCGGGCCATGGCGGTTTCATGGACCGGCTCGACGGGTTTATCGCCGCCGCGATTTTTGCGTTCGCCGTCGGGGTGATCCGGAATGGGCCTTCGGTCGCGGGCGGGCTTTTCTACTGGGCGTAAACCTGCTTATGGATACGGCATGGATCAAATCGTAAGTTTTTCCGCGCCGCGGACCCAAGCCAAGCCGCCACGGACCATCGTCGTGCTGGGGGCGACGGGATCGATCGGACGTTCGACGGCCGAGATTTTGTGCGGCGCCCCTGGAGCGTTCACGGTTGCCGCGGTGGCTGGCGGGCGCGATGCCCTGGCGCTTGCCGCCATGGCCAAGCGGCTCGGCGCATCGTTTGCCGCGCTCGACGATCCGAAGGGCTATGCGGCCTTGAAAGAGGCCCTGGCCGGCACGGGTATCGAGGCGGCGGCGGGACCGGAGGCGGTGATCGAGGCCGCGCTTCGTCCCAGCGACCTCGTGATGGGCGCGATCGCGGGTACGGCGGGGGTCCGGCCGACCTTCGCGGCGCTCGAGGCCGGACGGACCATTGCCCTTGCCAACAAGGAATGTCTGGTCTGCGCGGGACCGGCCTTCATGCGCCAGGCGATCCGCTCGGGCACGCGGCTTCTGCCGGTCGACAGCGAGCATAATGCGATCTTTCAGGCCTTGGGCGATTCCGATCCCGCGACGATCGAGATGATGACCCTGACCGCGTCGGGCGGGCCGTTTCGGACCTGGACGCGCGAGCAGATCGCCGCGGCGACGCCCGAACAGGCGTTGGCGCATCCCAATTGGGCGATGGGCCCGAAGGTAACGGTCGATTCGGCGGGACTGATGAACAAGGGTCTCGAAGTGATCGAGGCCCATTACCTCTTCGGGATCGAGCCGGCGCGGCTCGATGTCCTTGTTCATGCGCAATCGATCGTCCATGGCCTCGTCGCGTTCACCGATGGGTCGGTCACGGCGGGCTTGGCCGCGCCGGACATGAAAGTGCCGATCGCCCATTGCCTCGGCTATCCCGAGCGGATGAAAACGGCCGCGCGCCGTCTCGATCTCGCGAGCGTCGGTCAATTGACCTTCGAGCGGCCCGATTTTGAGCGGTTCCCCGCCTTGCGGGTCGCGTTGGACGCGTTGAATACCGGCCGGGGATTGCCGACCGTGATGAATGCCGCCAATGAAATCGCGGTCGAAGCCTTCCTGCGCAAATTGATTTCCTTCCACGACATCGCGCGAATCGTCGAGGAAGCCTGCGAGGCGGCCCTGGCGGATGGCACCGCGCGGGAGCCAGATTCCATTGAAGATGCGTTAGCTCTTAACCATCTTGTGAGAGAAAGGACCCGATCCAGCTTCGGGACCCTCGACGGGGCCTCACTTTTAACGAATTAGTAACCGACTAGTCTGGACGCAGGGCCAGACCGCTTGCCGGATGGCGACGTCCCGACCAGCTGCCACGGTTTCATGATAAACGCGTCATGCGTTTTAGGAGGCTCTTTTGACGGTATTGGCGCATTTCGAGTCGATAGTCACTTACACCCTCCCGTTTCTCTTCGTTCTCACCCTCGTCGTCTTCATCCACGAGCTCGGCCATTTTCTGGTCGGCCGTTGGTGCGGGATCAAGGTCGATGCGTTCTCGCTCGGGTTTGGTCCCGAGCTGTTGCACTATATCGACAGCAAGGGCACGCGCTGGCGCCTTGCCGCCCTCCCGCTTGGCGGCTACGTGAAGTTTCACGGCGACGCCAACGGCGCGTCGATGGCCGATGAAGATCAAATCGAAGCCATGCCGGAAAACGAAAAGGCCGTCACCTTCTTCGGCCAACCGGTCTGGAAGCGCGCGGCGGTCGTCGTGGCCGGTCCAGTCGCTAATTTTATTCTCGCCATGGTCGTTTTTTCCGGCCTGTTTTTCATCAACGGCCGCGAGGTCTTGAGCCCGCAGGTCGGCGTGGTGCGGCCGGGCAGCGCGGCGGAGGCCGCCGGTTTCCAACCCCTCGATCTCGTCGTCGAGATCAATGGCCAGCCGGTGAAAAGCTTCGAGCAGATGCAACGCGCGGTGCAATCGAGCGACGGCCCGATGACCTTCGCCGTTCAGCGCGCGGATAAAGTGGTGACGCTCACGGCGACGCCCCGGCGCGAAATCCTGAAGACCCGATTCGGCGAAACCCGCGTGGGTATTCTCGGGGTCGAGGCCGCCAACACCCCGGCGAGCTGGCACAAAGAGACCTATGGTCTGACCGATTCCGTCGAAATGGGCGCTTCGGAGACGTGGTTCATCGTGACCTCGACCGGAAATTATCTGCGCGGCGTCGTGTTGGGGCGCGAGTCGGCCGACCAAATTTCGGGTCCGATCCGGATCGCGGAAGTTTCAGGCGAAATGGCGAAGCTCGGCTTTGCCGCGCTTTTGAACCTTGCGGCGATTCTGTCGGTGTCGATTGGGCTTCTCAATCTCTTGCCGATTCCCTTGCTCGATGGCGGCCATCTCTTGTACTATGCCTTCGAGGCGTTGCGGGGCCGGGCGCTTGGCGGCAGAACCCAGCAGTTTGGCTTCCGGGTCGGCATTACCTTCGTTGCCGCCCTGACGATTTTTGCCGCCTATAATGATATTTCGCGCCTGGTGCGGCAGGTGATTCACTAAGGGGGTTCGCTTGCCGCCGTCCGGCGGTGGACGGCCTTGAAGCGGCTTGCTCTCCCGTCGGAAACGCGCTCGAACGAGCGGAGCGCCGTCTCCGCCCTTCGCCCAGGCATTCGAGGCGGATCCGACAGAATCCAAAGTATTCATTCCCTTATAACTATTATCATCTACGTAAAATCTTGTTCTAATTGAAAATCGAGCGAATGTGACGCGCGCGGCCCGGCTCCGTCGCGTTCTTGCGGATTTGGCATTCCGGCTGCCCTCGCGATTGCGTCGCGCTTTCAAAATCCGCGCCGGTAAACGACCGCGATGCCGCTTAAAATCCGCCGCCGACGCTCGACGGATGGTGGCGAGACGTGACGCGCGCCGGCCCTTGCCGCGGCCTCGATCGGGAAATGTCGTTCTCATTAAATTGGCGTCGGGGCGGACCAGGCGGCACCGTGGAAAAATTATGTCTTCTTCGCCGCGGCGTGCCTTAATTTTGTTCCCGCGAAGCTTTTGACTTAAAATGGCCCGAATCGAAAATAGGAGTGATAAGAGAGAGTTAACTTTATCCATTAACCGTCTTATTAGCTTAAACCGTGTCTTGATCGCCACGCCATGTTGAAAACGCGGTTCACCGGGCGAACGGCATTTGCACCTTGGAGCAAAGGCTGTAGAAGCAAAGGTGACTAGGCTGGTGGCAAAGGATGCCTCTAGCCTCTGGAAGTTTGACGCAAGGTTGAATGCGTATTTTTTCAGCCGCCGGCTTGGAAGCCGGCTTTATGCGATGCGGGGGCCGGACCAGTAATGCATTGTTTCAAAGGTCACATCCACCGGTTCGCGTTTGCTGCGACCCTCTTGTTGTCTCTTTTGGCGTTTCTCCCTTCCGCGTTCGCGCAGATTTCCGTTCGCGGGAACAGCCATGTGGATTCGGAGACCATCCGTTCGTACTTCGCCGGCACCGATAATGATGCCGTGAACAAGGGCGTGAAGGATCTGTACGCGACGGGGCTTTTCTCCGATGTGAAGGTCAGTCGCGCCGGTAAGGGCGTGGTCATCACGGTCGCTGAAAACCGGTCGATCAATCATGTTGCTTTCGAAGGCAACAGCAAGGTCAAGGCCGAGCAGCTCCAGACGGAAATCACATCCAAGACGCGCGGGCCCTACAGCCCGTCGATCGTCAATGCCGATATCGAGCGAATCAAGGATGTGTACCGCCGCTCGGGCCGCGCCGCCGCTTCCGTGACCGCGCGTACCGTGGAATTGCCGAACGGCCGCCTCGATGTCGTGTTCACGATCAACGAGGGCGACAAGACCGGCGTTAAGAAGATTCTGTTCGTCGGAAACACGGCCTATTCCTCGGGCAAGCTGATCGATCTGATGCAGACGACCGAGATGAACTATCTCTCGTTCTTCAAGACCTCCGACGTCTATGATCCCGACAAGATCGGCAGCGATCTCGATCTGATCCGCCGCTTCTATCTCAAGAATGGCTACGCGGACTTCCGCGTCATCGGGTCGGATGCCCATTTCGATCCGGCGCAGGGCGGTTACATCATCACCATCACGGTCGAGGAAGGCCCGCAATATGTCGTCGGCAGCGTGTCCGTCGATTCCCATCTTACGGATTTGCCGAATGAGAGCCTGATTCGCTTCGTGCGCCTGCAAGCGGGCGACACCTATAACGGCGACCTCGTTGAAAAGAGCGTGGAGTCCATGACTCGCGAGCTCAATCATCGCGGTTATGCGTTCTCGCAAGTCCGTCCGCGCGGCGATCGCGATCCGCAGACGCGGAGAGTCTCGATCGTCTTCAATATCGAGAACGGTCCGCGCGTCTATATCGAGAAGATCGTCATCAAGGGGAACACGCGGACCCGGGATTACGTCATTCGCCGCGCGTTCGAAATCGGCGAGGGCGACGCTTACAACAAGGTCCTCATCGACAAGGGCGAGCGTCAGCTGAACCGGCTCGGCTTCTTCAAGAAGGTCAAGATCACGAACGAGCAGGGGTCGGCCGCCGATCGCGTGATCGTGGTCGTCGACGTCGAGGACCAACCGACGGGCTCGATCTCGGTCTCCGGCGGCTACTCGACGACGGAAGGTTTCATCGGCGAACTGGCCGTCACCGAGACGAATTTCTTGGGCCGGGGTCAATATGTGCGCACGGCTCTGACCGCCGGTCAGAGGACGAAGGGGATCGAATTCAACTTTACCGAACCCTATTTTCTCGATCAGCGCTTGGCGGCGGGTTTCGACCTCTACGCCAAGGACAATAGCGTGACGCAATATTCTTATTACGAGAATTTCGTCGCGGGCGGCACCTTGCGCCTCGGAATTCC
>JARLIW010000060.1 GCA_031291515.1 Beijerinckiaceae bacterium
GCCACCGTCATCCTGATCGAACGCGCAGCTGAATTCGGACGCGGGCTCGCCTACGGCACATGCGATCCCAAACATCTCCTCAATGTCCGCGCCAGCAACATGAGCGCTTTTCCCGAGGATCCCGATCACTTCATAAAGTGGTTGGCGCTTCACATGCCGCCGCATTCGCGACCCCAGTCGTTCGTGCCGCGCCATATTTTTGGGACCTATCTTCAATCGCTGCTGCGCGCGACGCTCGCGACCGATGACGGCGCGGAGCGGCTCATCATTCTGCCCGACGAAGTGACGGCTCTGCTCGACAGGCCCGACGGAATCGGTTTGCGCCTTGCCATGGGACGCGAGATCGACGTCGATCACGTCGTTTTGGCAACCGGCCATCTGCCGTCCCACGACTTGCCCGGCTTCGAGCAAGACCTTCTCGATTCGAGCGTCTATATCCGCGATCCTTGGGCCCCTCATGCTCTCGCGCAGGTCCAGCCCGGCGAGAATGTTCTCTTGATCGGCGCGGGCCTCACCGCCGTCGACGTTCTCTTGGGTCTGGACCGGGCCGGACATAATGGCAATATTGTCGCGATATCCCGCCGTGGCCTTAAGCCGCGTCCCCATGCCGATGTGGGGCCAGCACCGCTCGCTCTCGACGTTCCAGAACGGCTGCCGCTGAGCGGTCTTGTCCGGCTCGTGCGCAAGGCGGCAATTCTTAGCGGCGACTGGCGAGCCGCGGCCGACGGTCTACGCCCGCATTCTCAGCGCCTGTGGCAAGAAGCGTCCGGCACCGAGCGAAGCCGCTTCTTGCGACACCTCCGTCCCTGGTGGGAGGTCCACCGCCATCGCATGGCCCCGCCCGTTGCGACCGCTATTGCCTCCCTGGAACGGTTTGGACGTCTTTCCATCCGGGCCGGCAAAATCACCAATGCGAAATTGGACAACCAGGAGGCGCTTGTGTCTTGGCGCCCCCGCGGCCAACCCCATGAACAACAGATACGCTTTTCTCGCATCATCAATTGCACGGGACCGGCGGGCAATGTGCAAAAGGCTGCCTCGCCGCTCCTCGCGGATTTGATTTCGCGCGGATGCGCGCGTCCCGACGCGCAAGGCCTTGGAATCGAGGTCGACGCGCAATGCCGGCTCGTCGGCGCCGATGGCACGCCAAATCCAAGAATCACGGCGATAGGTCCCATGAGCCGGGGGGCGTTCTGGGAAATCACCGCCGTTCCCGACATCCGTGTCCAAGCGAGCATGGTCGCGGAACGGCTGGTCTGACCAAGCCCACGAAGGGAACGAATCGTGACTGCCCTCGATCCGCGATTCGTGCCGTCTGTGTCCCCGGTCTGATCTGAAAGTCCCGGAACGAGACAGGGCAGGAACAGGCGCCGTTAAGGTATCATTAGAGCGCTCCAAGATCGCGGTCCGCTTTGAAGGGCCGCACGCCACGTGTCGAGACGTTTTCTCCAAAACAATCACAAAGCCCGCGTTCGGACGCGGAGAGGGCTGCGCCCATGAACTTAAAGTGCCGCCAGTCGTTATGGATGGACGATCGATCCGGCGCGGCGTAACCTTTTCATGCTCGGAACTCCAAGAGATCGGCCAGTCCCATGCACGCAATGGTTCTCCAGAAGGTCCGCACACCTTTAGTATGGACGGAAATGCCGGACCGCTCGCCCGGACCCGGCGAAATTCGCGTGAACGTCTTGGCCTGCGGCGTCTGCCGGACGGATCTCCATGTGGTCGACGGCGAACTTCCCAATCCACACGTCCCAATCATTCCCGGCCACGAAATCATCGGCCGAGTCGATGCGCTCGGCGCTGGCGTGACGGGATTGCACCTCGGCGAACGCGTTGGGATTCCCTGGCTTGGACATACTTGCCACGTCTGCCCCTATTGCCTCGGCCACGAAGAAAATCTCTGCGATCACCCGCTTTTCACCGGCTATACGCGCGATGGCGGATTCGCCACCGCCGTCATCGCCGACGCGGATTTCGCGTTCCCGCTCGGCGAGATCGGAAGCGATGTGTCGCTGGCGCCATTACTTTGCGCGGGATTGATTGGCTGGCGATCCCTCAAAATCGCGGGCGATGGCAAGAAGCTCGGTCTCTATGGATTTGGTGCCGCCGCGCATATCTTGGCCCAAGTCGCGGCCTGGCAAGACCGGTCGGTTTATGCCTTCACGCAGCCCGGCGATCATGCAACGCAAACCTTTGCCCGCAGCCTCGGAGCACGCTGGGCCGGCGGATCCGACGAAATGCCGCCGGAGCCGCTCGACGCCGCGATCATCTTCGCGCCGGTCGGCGGCCTCGTGCCGCTCGCTCTCAAGGCCGTCCGCAAAGGGGGACGAGTGGTTTGCGCCGGCATTCATATGAGCGACATTCCAAGCTTCCCCTACGCGCTCCTGTGGGAAGAGCGGCAACTCCTTTCAGTGGCCAATCTTACGCGCGAAGACGGACGGGAATTCCTGCGTTTGGCACCCGGCATTGGCATTGTGACAAGCACCACGACCTATCCCTTGGAAAAGGCCAACGAGGCGCTCGCCGATCTCCGCGCCGGCCGTTTCGAAGGGGCCGCCGTGCTTGTGCCGTGATACGGCGACTTGCGCCGGACCGCCGCATCAATGCGCCGTGGGCCCGGACCTTGCCGCCGCCTTCAGCGGTGTGGACCGCGTTCGTCCCACCTAGTCGGCCAAATTTCTCATAGAATTCCGTAATACAACACCGGCCGCCGTCAATCTTCCGGCATTCTGAGTTTAAGAATACGCCACTTTTGCCCGGGAACGTCTTGTTTTTACTTTAATATTTGCTTATTATAGCATTCATTTACATTCGCATTGCAAAATTTCAATGATTTGCCTGCTGGCACGCGAAAAAGGCGAGAAAGCGGCTTTTCTCGGGCGGATCGCCACGTTATAGGAGCGTGTTCGTCCAGCGTCGACGCCGTGATGGCGAGGCCAGAAATTGTTGGAAAATGGAAATGCTCCGTCGTTACGCGGTTCTACTAGGCGTAGCGGCATACGCGATCCTCGCCGCGCCCGGATCAAAAGACGCGCGGGCGGAAAGCCCGGAGCTTCACGATCCCACCTATTCCTTTCTCAGGTACAATGATAATTTCTCTTATTTAGCCGACCCATCGAAGCGCGCCGACTTTTGGGATCCGGTCAAATTCATGCCGATCACCGATAGCGCCTATGGCATGAGCTATCTCTCGATCGGCGGCGAAGTGAGAGAGCGCTTCGAAGCCTACGGCAATCAAAATTTTGGCTTCAAGGCGCCGCCACGCGATTCCTATCTGTTGCAACGCGTACAAACGAATTTCGATCTCCATGTCACCGATTTTTTCCGCGCCTTTCTGCAAATCGGCGACGATAGAATTTTCGGCACCCGCGGCGTAACCTCCACGACCGATACCGATCGATTCGACGTGAACCAGGCTTTCGTCGACATTCGACTACCCTCACCGCTTGGCGACAAGCCCGATTTCCGCGTCGGCCGCGAAGAGCTTCTGTTTGGATACCAACGGCTGATCGCGGTGCGTGAAGGTCCAAACGTGCGACGGGACTTCGACGGTCTGCGCTTTACCGACCAATTCGCTGGCGCGACCCTCGACATCCTAGATGTTCGACCGCTCACCAACGAACCCGGCCCCATGGGCGATTTTGCGAACTATAATCAAAGATTATGGGGCGCCTACGCCACGACGCCGGTTTTTCAGGCCCTCAAAGCCGATCTCTATTGGTTGAATTACGAAAATCTCACGGGGAAGTATCGTGGCATGACCGCGGTCGAACAGCGTCGGACCTACGGCATCAGACTCTTCGGCGATGCCGCCGGGTTCGACTGGAATCTCGAGGGCTCGTTCCAGACGGGTACCTTCGGCAGCCGAGACATTCGCGCCGGCATGCTGGCTGGAATTGCCGGCTATACATTCCGCGACGCGCCGTGGATGCCCCGCATCGGCGTCTCGACCAACTATGCCAGCGGCGACAATGCGCACAGCGCAACGATCGGCACGTTCAACGCGATGTTCCCGCGCCTGCCGTATTTCGCGGAGACATCGATGCTCGTGCCCGCGAACGTCGCGGACGTGCGTCCGGTGTTCGAAGTGCGCCCAACCAAGGACATGCTGGTGGTTTTCGGGTGGGATACGCTTTGGCGGGTCTCCTCGACCGATGGTCTCTACGGGAGCGGCCTGACGGAATACGCTGGGACCAACGCCGTAAGGTCGTCGCGGATTGGTACGGAGCTATCCGCCGATGCGCGTTGGCAGTTCGACAAACATCTCTCCCTCGGCATCATCGGCAGCGAACTCTTCGCCGGTCCCGCAATTCAGGAGGCCTTGGGCAAGACCATCCGATTCTTCGTGCTCTATGCGAAATATAAATTCTAACGACGAATGCCGACGTCACGCCCATTGTCTCGGCGGATTGGTCAACGCCGACGACGATGTTCCGCGCTCGTCTAAGCTGGCGCGCCAGAATTTACGTAAGAACGCATATCGCCATCATCGACTACGGCGTCAAAACCCAATCCCAACAACATAGCTTTGCTATCTTAAGACAAAACCCCGACTCCGTCTGTTGGATTTCCGACATACGCGCACGTCCTTTTGTCGGCGGGCATCAGTATCTTCGACCTTGTTACTGCATACAACTCAATATAGAAAAGATGCCGTTCCCAGCCAAGGTTTCAGGCTCTAGCGGCGGAGAGAGTGTTGGTCCTCCGCCTATTCCGGCAGGAGCGCATTTTGAACTCGATGTCCCGTTCCCCCAATTCTTTGCTGGCATCCCTATCCTATGCCGATTTCGAACTGCTGCGCCCACATCTTCAAACCGTCGATCTTATGTCAGCGGATTTGTTATGCAGGGCGGGCGATGCGCTTGAGCGCGTCTACTTTCCGCACAGCGGGGTTATCTCGTTGGTCGTGTGCCTCACGAGCGGTGGGGCAATCGAAGCAGCTTCCATGGGCAAGGACAGCGTCTTTGGCGCCCACGCCGCGCTCGATGGGCGCATGACGCATAGCGACGCGATCGTACACTTGTCTGGCGTCGCCTCGGCCGTCGACATCACCGACATTGCCGGCGCCGTCGCGCAAAGTTCCCCTCTCAGATCCACGCTCATTCGACATGAGCGGGCTCTGTTCGCCCAAGCGCAGCAATCCGCCGCCTGCAATGCCTCCCACACCGTCGAAGCGCGCCTGTCGCGATGGCTTCTGCGCATGCGCGATCTATCCGGCAACGACACGTTTGAGCTGACTCAAGAATTTCTCGCCCAAATGATTGGAATGCGCCGAAGCAGCGTTCCGATCGTCGCCTATACGCTCCAGCGGGCCGGACTTCTTCGCTATCGTCACGGAATGATCGAAATTACCAATTTGGACGGTTTGGTCGACAGCTCCTGCGAATGCTACGAAGCTGTCAAGGCGCAATACGACCGTTTACTGTATCCTGAGCAATCAGGGCGCGGCGCGGGCCGGCCGTCCTCTTGACCACGGCGAGCGGTGATTTCGCGGTTCACCAGATCCGCTCGTGGCCGGCATGATCGTTTTCAGCACGCGATGCGTCGCGCGAGCCCGACCGTCGTGAGCAAACTGTCCCACACGATTTGTCGATCTGGTACGTCATATCTTCACCAACGAAACCAGAAGCCGTCGAACGATCGGTCCCACTCGCCGCCCACCCATCGTGCGCCACCGGCGCCCCCGAGCGCGTGGGGTTGATCGAAATCCAAAATGTCACGGAACAATCGCGGGAAGCGGGCGCTCGGAATCGACACGCTTGAGCGGCGTGAATTCGTCGGCCGTCAAGGTCTCCTTATCGAGAAGCAGCGTCGCTCCAGCCTCGAGATCGCGCCCGCGTTTCTCGAGGATCTCGCGGGCGCGGGCCGCCCCTGCTTCGACGAGATTGCGGACAGCGAGATCAATCTCCCGGACTGTCGCCTCCGAGGCGCTAATGAGCCGATCCCGCGGAGCCGCGATAAAAGGGTCGGCCGCTTGCGCATAGGTGCGTTGCCCGACCGTATCGTTCATCCCGTGTTTCGTCACCATCTCGAGCGCGATCTCCGTCGCTCGTTGCAAGTCGTCGGCCGCGCCGGTCGAAACGTCGCCATCGAAGATCAGCTGCTCGGCGGCCCGGCCTCCCATTAGCACCGCAATGCGATTCCTCAGATCGCTCGCCGCCAACAGAAAGCGGTCCTCGGTCGGCCGTTGCATGGTGTAGCCTAGAGCGCCGACGCCGCGAGGGATGATCGAGACCTTCTGAACCGGATCGACACCAGGAAGGCTTGCCGCGACCAGCGCATGACCCATTTCGTGATAGGCGACGCGGCGGCGCTCCTCCGTGTTCAGGACGCGGCTCTTCTTCTCGATGCCGGCAACAATGCGCTCGATGGCGGACGTAAAGTCCGCGAATGTGATGGAGTCGCCGTTCCGCCGCGTGGCGGCAATCGCCGCTTCGTTGATCAGATTGGCGAGATCGGCGCCGGTAAAGCCTGTGGTCAGACTGGCCACCTTGTCGAGATCGACGTCGACACCGAGTTTGATCTTGCCGGCATGTACCTTCAGGATGGCGGCACGGCCGGCATGGTCGGGCCGATCGACAAGAACCTGCCGATCGAAACGGCCGGCTCGCAACAAGGCCGGATCGAGGATCTCGGGCCGATTGGTTGCCGCGAGCAGGATGACGCCGACGCTCGGATCGAAACCGTCGAGCTCGGCCAGGAGCTGATTGAGGGTCTGTTCCTTCTCGTCGTAGCCGCCGAAGGCGCCAGCCGCGCGGCTGCGTCCAAGCGCGTCGAGTTCGTCGATGAAGATGATGCAAGGCGCCGCCTGGCGTGCCTGATCGAAGAGATCGCGCACCCGGGCCGCCCCGACCCCCACGAACATTTCGACGAATTCAGACCCGGAAATGGAAAAGAAAGCGACGCCGGCCTCGCCAGCGACCGCGCGCGCCAGCAAAGTCTTGCCAGTGCCGGGCGGCCCCACCAGCAAAATGCCCTTTGGAACCCGCGCGCCGAGCCTGCCATAGGTCTTCGGATCCTTCAAAAAATCGACGACTTCCTTGAGTTCGAACTTCGCCTCCTCGACGCCGGCAACATCGGCGAAGGTGACCTTGGTGTCCTTCTCGACATAGACCTTGGCGCGCGATTTACCGATGGTCATCAAACCGCCGAAGCCCTGACGATCGGCCATTCGGCGGATCAAGAACATCCAGATCATGTAAAAGACGAAAGCGGGCACGATCCACGACAGAAGCGTCTGAATGAACCCGCCGGACGGAACGCCGGTGACCGTGATCCCATGCGCGGCGAGCTTGTCGGCGAGCTGCGCGTCCACGCGAGCGGTGACGAAGACTTTCTTGCCGCCCGGCAACGGCTCTTTCAAGGTGCCTTGAATCGTGTCGGTTCCAATCGCGACCTCGGTGACCTTGTCCTGCGATACCAGCTGATCGAACTGGCTGAACGGGATCGTCGCGACCTGCGTATAATTCGCCCAGACCCACTGCAAAAGCAGCATGCCGAAGACCGCGGCAAAGACATACCAGATCGTAATGTCATGCTTACGGTTCGAAGGCTCCTTGGTCATCCGGTCACTCAAGTCCTATATCTTGTTTCAGCTCGGCATTTTGCCAGAAAAGCCAGGCCCCTTTTCCCGGAGTCCACAAAGGCCTCCGCAGGTTCAATCGGCTCCGACGCTCGAGCATATTTGCATGAAACATGTTCGCCGGCCACCGGACTTCTCGTCGTTTTGACAAACAGACCCTGCAAGTATTCCCCGGCGATTCAGACACAAGACGAAGGCTAGGCGCGAAACGGATGTCAAGCCGTCTGCAGCCACATCCGCACCGCGGCCCAATCGGCGTCGATCGATGGAAAATTTTCGTTGGTAAGATGCCCCGAAGCGGTCAAAGCCCAATAAAATACCGGTTTTCCTTTGCGGGCACGTTATATTGGTTGCGGTACATCAAGGCGCGTCCCGCGATCTTTCGCTATCGTCAAAAAAAATCACGGCGGCTTCATGGATCGTACGACCCTTGGAAGCCAGCCGACTTGGCGGGCGGTTTAAGGGGCACGGAGGTCCGACGGTATCAGGAGACGTGACCGATGAAAGAGCTTCCCCTCTCTGAAGTCTATCAATTGCTCGAGCCAGGACCGGTCGTCCTCTTGACCACGGCGCGCGGCGGCCGCGCCAACGTCATGACCATGTCATGGCACATGATGGTGGAATTCACGCCGCCGCTGGTCGCCTGTATCGTCAGCGGTGCCGATTACAGTTTCTCGGCACTGCATAAGACAAAGGAATGCGTCATCGGCATTCCCGCGGTGGAACTGGCCGCCAAAGTGGTGGCGATCGGCAATTGTTCGGGGCGCGACGTCGATAAGTTCGAAACGATCGGACTTACACAAGTTCCCGCCCAACATGTCGCCGCGCCCTTGATCGCCGAATGTTTCGCCAATCTCGAATGCAGGGTGGCCGACACGCGCCTCGTCAACAAATATAACTTGTTTGTTTTGGAAGTCGTAAAAGCCTGGACCAGTCTGGAACATACCAGACGCAAAACCATCCATCATTGCGGATATGGAAAATTCGTTGTCGACGGCGAGACGATCACGCTCGATTCGAAGATGCCTTAGAGCATGTCCCGAAAAGCTTTGGACTTTTTCAATCGAGGACATGCTCCAACTTTTAGAAAGAAGCCGATTTCTTATGACTTTGGCGATTCCGCGCAAGTGATAAGAAATCGCTTTCGGCCTTTGTCTGGAAGCACGGGGCTCGTGGCACTAAGGCGCATAGCGCCTCTCGTTGCCAGCTTTTCACGGCGAAACGGCGAGCCGCCGTTTTGGTTTGTCGCCAAACAACCAAAACGGCGTTGCATTGCAAATTCGTTTTTGTGCTTTACGCGCGGATCCCAGAAGAACGCGCTCGGAAACGTCGTCCAGTCCCGCCAGCTTCAAGAGGTGAGCTCCCTTTGCTCCGGACAATTCATCGAGGATCGCTTCCATCGTCACACGGTCGTTGAGCGCTCCGAGGGCGTCCTGAAGATCGCGGAGCGCATCGAGCATGCGCGCGCGTCGACGGATCTGCTTGGGACCGTCAAAGAGATCACCAAAGAAATCGCAGGTGTTGCGGAATGTCTTTGCGCCGATTCGAAACTTATGGCGCTTCTTCGCGTGGAGATTCGACACTCGGTCGAACTTGCGAAGTCGTTTCCATTGTCGTCGTAGGATCCGCGCCGCGCCGATGTGCAACGGTTGGCCGCCGCGCGTTGGATGCGGGGCGGACTCTGCCTTCGTCCACGCGCCGCATTCAATGAAGAAGAGAAGATCGAGCATGTGAAGATAAAAGCGTCGCGATGTCAGCGTATCGAGAACTCGCGCATAGGCATCCTCGCGCTTCCTCCGGATGTCATCGACCACATCGAAAGGAATCTCCCGCGCCCCACCCTCCTCCAATGTCGTCAATACGATGTCGAGATCTCGTGCGCCGCCCAACGTTTTAAATATCCGCTTGGTCTCGGCTTTGAGAATCGTGTGCTCTTCCTTCGACAACAGGTCTTCC
>JARLIW010000061.1 GCA_031291515.1 Beijerinckiaceae bacterium
ATACGCAATGCCGCGTTTGTTCAATTCCTCGATGAGATAGAAGAACACCTTTTCCGGCTCGCTATCCTCTGCGTCATTGGCGGGGCTCACGGGCGAAATCCGGATGCCCACCTTGCCCTTGGGCAGCACACGGAGAATGGCGTCCGTCACTTCGAGGGTCAGCCGGGCGCGGTTCTCGATCGAGCCGCCATAAGCATCGGTGCGGTGGTTGGTGCCGTCCTTCATGAACTGATCGAGGAGATAGCCATTGGCGGCATGGATCTCGACCCCGTCGAACCCGGCTCGCGCCGCATTTTCGGCTGCCTGAAGGTAATCGCGTACGATCAGGGGGATTTCTTCCGACTCCAGCGCACGCGGCTCGGACACATCGACAAAGCCGGATTCCACGAAGGTCTTTGTTTTGGCGCGAATCGCCGAAGGCGCGACGGGCTGGCCGCCTCCGGGCTGCAAGGAGGTATGCGATATGCGGCCGACATGCCAAAGCTGGATGAAAATGCGCCCCTTGGCCCCATGCACGGCTTGGGTCACCCCGCGCCAGCCCTCGACCTGCGCTTCGGAATAGATGCCCGGCGTCCAGATATAGCCTTGGCCTTGCTGGCTGATCTGCGTGGCCTCGCTAATCAGCAATCCAGCCGTGGCGCGCTGGCGATAATATTCAGCAATCAGCGCATTCGGCGCATCGGTGCCATGGGTTGCGCGATTGCGGGTGAGCGGCGCCATGACGATGCGATTGGGGAGATCGAGTTCGCCCAACCGGAAGGGCGTGAACAACTTTTGAGTCGCGGAGGGCATCAAATGATCCTTCGTGTGAAGCGGGGTGCGCCGCATTGCATCCTAGATAGGAGCAAGCTGAGCCTATTGCACTGCGGCAATTTTTCCCCGCGCCCGACACCGGTCAGGTCATGCCGAGGGCACTCATGTAAAGTTCGAGAATCGCCTCGAGTTCCATCCGCTCGGAATGATCCTGCTTGCGGATCCGCAAAATCTGGCGGATCGCCTTGACGTCGAAGCCCCGGCCTTTCAGCTCGGCGAAAACATCCTTGATATCGTCCGAAAGCGCCTTCTTCTCTTCCTCGAGCCGCTCGATCCGCTCGACGAATTGCTTGAGCTCTTCGGCGGCGACGCCGCTATCCGCAATATCCTTGGTCATGATCGCCCCAATCCGTGAAGCGACGGGGCATGCTATGAGCCGGGCCGCGCGTCAAGCACAAGAATGAGAAATGCCGGCGATGCCCCACAAAGCTCCCGGCGGAGGGGATGATGGGCGCTTGGGGTCAATGTCGCCCCGTCCGCGACCGTAAGAAGGACAGTTCGTGCAGCGCGGGTTGGCGGAGAATGGGCTCCAGAACGGCGGCAAGGCGATCCGCCAGCGCTTCGGCGCCGCCAAGCGTCGCCACGAGATCTTGGCGCGCCTCGACCAACAGACCCGCGAGGCCGCGCCGCGTCACCTCGTCGTCGAGCGTGTCGCCTTCCAGCGCGCCATCGTAAGGCTCGTTGTCCCCTGTCACGAAACCGGCGGCCTTTAAGCCTTCGATCAGCGGCACGGCGAAACGGCGGTCGCTATCCCACAAAACTCCGAATTCCCAAGGCCGCGGAACGCCTTTCCAGCACGGCGTGAAACTATGGATGGACACGACCGCGGGAATCGTGCCCTCCGCGCTCATCATGTCGATCGTGGCGCGAACGGCGTCGCGATAGGGTTGCCAAAACTTTATGCGGCGATCCGCGATTTCGGCCTCGTCGATGTGAGCGTTGCCGGGCACGATCGCGCCGTCGGACAGCCGCATGACGAGCGTTGGATCGTCGGCGCCGCGATTGGGATCGATCAAAAGGCGGGAAAACCGCGTGAGCAAGGCCGGGGCCCCGAATCGCTGGGCCAAGCGCCGCGTCACGAAAGCCGCGCCGATATCATAGGCGATATGGCGCTCGAGTTCCTGGGCCGGAAGGCCCAAAGTGCCGTAAGCCTCCGGAAGAGCATTGGAGGCATGGTCGCAGAGGAATAAAACACCCGGCGCCGAATCACCGGCAATCCGCTCCACCGGATCATGAACTATCGTCTCATCTCGCCCAGACCATGATGCCATGTTAATCCTCGCCGTCTCGTGAGTCCAAGGTCAAGCTATCGCGATAGGATCGATTCGGTCTGGGCGCCATAAACCTTGCCATGTTCGCGGCCCAATTGAGTTTGACAACGCCCAAGTCTGTCATCTGAAAGTGATCTTCCCGTGTCAAAGACCCTGTATCTGCTGGCAGCCACGGCTTTTTTCGCCTCGATGGGAGCCGCGCGCGCCGACTTTCGCCTTTGCAACAATACAAGTAACCGGGTTTCGATTGCGATCGCGTACACCGATGGCGAGACCTGGGTAAGCGAAGGCTGGTGGAACATCAAAGCCAGTGCATGCGAAACTCTCGTCCGGGGGCCGCTTGCGGCGGAGTTCTATTACGCTTACGCCATGGACGAACGCGGCGGCGAATGGAAGGGCAAAGCGTTCATGTGCACGCGCGATCGCGAGTTTAAGATCAACGGGCGCGATGACTGCTTTGTCCGAGGTTTCGACCGGACCGGGTTCTTCGAAATCGACACGGGGAAGGATTCGCGTAATTGGACCGTACAGCTCACAGACCCCGCCCAACCACAGCTTCCGCAATGACCAACCGCCAAGACGGTAACGCATGAGACATCTCCGCCGCTGTAAGATCGTCGCGACTTTAGGCCCCGCCTCAACCGCCGAGGGAATGCTGGATAAGCTCTTTCTGGCCGGGGTCGACGTGTTCCGCGTCAACATGAGCCACACGAGTCACGAGATCTTGGCCAAGAACGTGGCCGCGATTCGCGAGGTCGGCGTCCGGCATGGACGCCCCGCCGCCGTTCTCGTCGATCTCCAGGGCCCCAAGCTGCGCATCGGGACTTTTCTCACGACTTTTGTCGATCTTCTTCCCGGCGCGAGATTCACGCTCGACAGCGATCCGGAGCCCGGTAATGAAACGCGGGTCTTTCTCCCGCACCCCGAGATTTTGCGGGCGTTGCGGCCCGGCCATGCCGTGATTATCGACGACGGCAAGGTGCGCTTGCATGTCGTCGAGGCCGACGAGACCCATGCCGTTGCCGTCGTCGATGTCGGCGGCACGATTTCCAATCGCAAGGGCGTCAGCCTGCCCGATACCGAAATCGCCGTTTCGGCCATGACCCCGAAGGACGTCTCCGATCTGCAAGCAGCGCTCGACATTGGAGTCGATTGGATCGCCGTCTCGTTCGTCCAGCGCCCGGAGGACGTGGCCGAGATCAAAGCCATTGTCGACGGCCGCGCGCTCGTCATGTCGAAGATCGAAAAACCGCAGGCCCTCACCAAGCTCGACGAAATCATCACCCTCTCCGACGGATTGATGGTCGCGCGCGGCGATCTCGGCGTCGAGCTCCCTCTCGAAAAAGTGCCGGGCCTGCAAAAGCGCATCACCCGCCGCGCTCGCCTCCAGGGCAAGCCGGTCGTCGTCGCGACGCAAATGCTGGAAAGCATGATCAATGCGCCGATGCCGACACGCGCCGAAGTCTCGGATGTCGCGCAAGCCGTTTTCGAGGGCGCGGATGCCATCATGCTCTCCGCCGAAAGCGCGACGGGCAAATATCCCGAGGAGGCCGTCGCCTTCATGAACCGCATCGCGCTCGAGGTGGAAAGCGACCCGCTCTACCGCTCGATCATCAACTCACAACGCGCGACGCCTGAGCCGACCGCCGCCGACGCGATCGCGGTCGCGGCCCGCGATATGGCGGAGACGTTGGATGTAAAGGCCATCGTCGCCTGGACGTCGAGCGGCGCCACGGCGTTCCGGATCGCGCGCGAGCGCGCCAATCCACCGATCCTGGCGTTGACACCGCATATCGAAACGGCGCGGCGGTTGGCCATCTTTTGGGGTGTCTATCCCTTCGTGACCAAGGATGCCGAGGATGTCGACGACATGGTCGACCGCGCCTGCACCACCGCCGCCAACGAACGTTTCGCCGCCGTCGGCGACAGTATCATCGTCATCGGCGGCATTCCGTTTGGCGAACGCGGCGGCACCAATATGATGCGGTTGGCCCTGTTGAAGGGCTAGCGTTTCCTCCGCTTTGATGTTCCCATCAAAGCGGATCGCCCCCTCTTTTGAAGGGCTTGGCGGACGTTCGCGGTCGAACCGGTCCGGAATTTTCCTGGCATTCTTTTGACGCGGCCGTCCTGATCAAGATGGCTGCGCCAAGCATCGCACAAGACCCAATGGCGAGCGCCTCAGTCGGTCTTGCTCGCGACTGGCGTCGTCTTCTCCGCCCCATTGTCGGCCGTGGTCTTCTTATCGGCACTCGCGATCTGAACGACGTCGCCGGTTTCCGTCGATTCCTGCGGATTGTCGATCAGCCGATCAGACAGGGCCAATCCCGACTCGATTTCGACGCGGTTGCCGAGATTGCGGCCGAGCGTCACGGGCTTCAGCACGACCTTGTGGTTCTCATCGACCGCGGCCACGCGCATGCCTTGCGCGCCGAACACGAGAGCCGTGGCGGGAATGCGGAGCGTGTCCGCGGGCGACGGAAGATGGAAATGGACCTCCGTGAAGGCGCCAGGCCAGAGCTTTCCGTCGGGATTGTCCGCTTGCAGTTCGATCAAAGCGGTTCGGGAATTTTCCACGAGCGCATTCGACGTCGTCACGAGCTCCGATTCAAAGGTTTCCTGCTGGCCGGGGAGATGCAGCGTCGCCTTGACGCCCGGCTTGAGCTGCCCAAGGAAAGCTTGCGGAACATTCACATAGATGCGCATCCGGTGAATGTCCGAGATCTGGAACAGCGCTCGGCCCGACGTGCCGCCAGCGGTGACGAGGTCGCCGATATCGACATTTCGCGCCGTCACGACGCCATCGAAGGGCGCCCTGATTTGCTCGAACCGGGTCAGCTCCTCGAGCCGGCCCACGACGGCTCGTTGAGCCACCACATTCGCTTTCGCAACAGCGAGCGCCGCGGTCCGCGCCGCCGAATTGAGGCGATCCGTATCGCCCTGCTCCGCGCTCGACCATCCCTGAACGACGAGCCGCGAGGTGCGCTGGTCCGTGACGCGGCCGAGATCCGCGGCGGCTTGCGCTTGCTCGACCGCCGCTTGAAGCTGGACATACTGCGCTTTCGCCTCCTCGAGCTGCTGGTCGAGATCGGGCGCCGAGATCACCGCGAGCACCTCGTCTTTTTTCACATGCGCGCCGATATCCTTATGCCAGGCCGTGACGTAGCCGCTCGCGCGGGCAAACAGAGTGCCCTTATAAAAGCCGTTCACAGTGCCCGGCAGGACCAACTGCTCCTCGACGGCACCGCGTTCGGGCTGGACGAGCCGCACGGTCGGGATTGCCTGCTCGTCGGTCCAGATTTTGACCTCTTGCATGCTCTTTGCGCGATCCGTGATGCCAAAGGTCACGAGGCCGATCGTACCGGCCGCGACAACGACAAGGAGAAGCACGACGCGGCGTGGCTTGGATGGGCGGGTGGATGAATCAGAAGACATGAAGGCTCCGGGTCAAACGTGAGATGGCAGATGAGCGTGCGGTTCCGCCGCCGCCGCCGCTTGGCTTGCTTTGCGTCCATGCGCGATGCTGAACAAAGCCGGCACGAACAACAGGGTCGCGAAGGTCGCGAACAAGAGGCCGCCGATGACCGCGCGTCCGAGCGGGGAATTCTGCCCGGGCTCGATCGCCATGGGCGCCATGCCGATGATCATGGCAAGCGCCGTCATGAGCACCGGCCGGAATCGCGTGGCGCCCGCCGCCAGCGCGGCGGTCAAGACATCCTTGCCCTCCGCCAGCTGTTCGCGCGCGAAGCTGACGACAAGAATACTGTTGGCCGTGGCGACGCCCATGCACATGATCGCGCCGGTCAAGGCGGGCACCGACAGAGCGGTCCGTGTCGTGAACAGCATCCAAACGATGCCCGCCAAGGCCGCTGGAAGCGCCATGATGATGATGAAAGGATCGAGCCAAGACTGGAAGTTGACGACAATCAACAGGTAGATCAGCACGATCGACAAAGCCAAACCGACAAACAGCTGCTGATAGGCATCCGTCATCGTAATCGCCTGACCGCGAATTTTAACCGTCGAACCTTTGGGCAGGCTCGGGCGGGCATCGTCGACGATCTTTTGGATCTCGGCCGCGACGCCGCCGAGATCGCGAGCCTGCGTCGTCGCGTAAATGTTGACGGTGTTTTGGATATTATAGTGCGACACGACGGCGTCGAGGGGCTCCGGAGAGAACGCGGCGAGTCCCCCCAACAACTGGGTGGACTGAGCGGCCGTCAACGGCAGATTTTTCAGCTCGCCGAGCGAGTCGATGTCATATTGCGGCGTCTGGATCGAGACCGGATAGGACACGCCATTGGCCGGGTTCAACCAATAAGTCGGCGCCGTTTGGGAACTGCCGGACAAGGTCGTTTGGATGCTCGACGCGGCATCGCTTTCCGTTAAGCCGACCATGCCGGCGAGCTCGCGATCAAACTCGACCTTGAGCGCTGGATCCTGAAATTGTTCCTGAATGCGCGGATCCGCAACGCCCGCCACATGACGAATCTTGGCGAGCAGTTTGTTCGCAAACGCACGATTGGCCCTGATATCGGCACCGGCGATTTGAACGTCGAGCGGGGCCGGCGAACCGAAATTGAGGATCTGACTCACGATATCGGCGGGCAGGAACGAAAAGATCGTGCCGGGAAACGCTTTCGGCAGCTTTTCACGCAAAATTTTCACATAGTCGTCCGTTGCGGGCGACCCTTCATTCAAGGTGACCAAGATGTCGCCGTCGAAGACGCCGATAGTCCCGGAATTCCCGTACGAAATATTAATCCCGCTGATCGGCAAACCGATATTGTCGACGATGCTCGCCACGCGTCCGACCGGTATGATCGCGCGGATCTTCTGTTCAATCTGATCGGCGAGAAGCGTCGTTTGCTCAATTCTCGTCCCGGTCGGCGCGCGCATGTGAATCTTGATCGCGCCAGAATCGACCGAGGGGAAGAAGTCCTGTCCAAGGAACGGCGTCAAGCCGAGCGACAACAGAGCCAAGCCGAGGAAACCGCTCACAAACAAGCGGTTTCGCCGAAGGGCAAATTGCAGCAAGCCGAGATAACCCTGCCGCAATCGCTCGAAATAGTGCTCGAACCCGCGCTGGAACCGGGAGAAAAAGCCAGACGGAGCAACCCCGCCGGGCTCATGGCCCAACGAATGATGATGTTGGTTGCGCAAAAGGAAATGCGCCATCGTCGGGACGAGCGTATAGGTCAGAATATAAGACGCGATCATTGCAAAGACGACGGCCATCGCGAGCGGCCGGAACAAATAACCGGCGACCCCACCAAGCGAAAGCAACGGAACGAACGCGATACAAATACAAAACAAGGCAATCGTCGCGGGCGGCATGATTTCCTGAGCGCCGCGCGTAATGGCGGTCAAGATATCTTCGTCGAGTTCCTCCATGTGCCGATTGATGTTCTCGATCGTGACCGTGGCGTCGTCGACCAAGATGCCGACCGCGAGCGCCAGCCCTCCGAGGGTCATCACGTTGATCGTCTGACCAAGCACGGACAGCGCGATCAACGAGCTGAGAACCGCCAGCGGGATCGACACGGTGATGATCAAGGTCGACCGCCAGCTGCCGAGAAAGACCAGGATCATGAAGCCGGTCAGCGCGGCCGCGATCAGACCCTCGCGGACCACGGCGGTAACGGAGGATATGACGAAGCCGGATTGATCACCGACATATTTCAGATCGACCCCAGGAGGGAGAGTGGCGCGAATAGCGGGCAATCGCTCTTTGATGCCAGCGATAATATCGAGCGTCGACGCGGAGCCGATCTTCAAGACCGACATCAGCACGCCTTTGCGCCCGTCCAGTTGCACGACATTGGTCTGCGGCGGCGATCCATTGTGGACATAGGCGACGTCGCGCATGAAAACGACGGCGCCGTCAACCACCTTGATCGGCATATTATTGAAGTCAGATAAAACCTTGGGGGAGTCGTTGAGATCGATCGTGTACTCGTAGGTGCCGATTTTTTCGGTGCCGGCCGGCGTGATCAAATTTTGCCGGGCGAGCGCGGCGCCGACATCGGTTGCCGAGAGATTGTGGGCGTGGAGCGCTTTCTGGTCGAGATCGATCTGCACTTGCCGGGCCGCGCCGCCATAAGCGTAGGGCAATTGGGCGCCGGCAACCGTCGCGAGCGCGGGCCGGATGAAATTCTGGGCGAGGTCAAAGAGCTCCGTTTGCGAAAGCGTGTCGCTCGAGAGCGCCAGCTGGATGATCGGAACGCTCGAGGCATTATAAACCAGAATGATCGGCGGCGTGACGCCCTGCGGAAGTTGCTTCAGGATTGTTTGCGATATCGATGTGACCTGCGCCTGCGCGGCGCTGATGTTCACGCTCGGCTGGAAGTAGATCTTGACGATACCGTTACCGGGAACCGATTGTGACTCGATATGCTCGATGTCATTGACGGTCGTCGAGAGCACGCGTTCATAAACCGAAACGATACGGCCCGACATGTCGTCCGGCGGCAAGCCGGTATAATTCCACACGACGGAAATCACCGGAATGCCAATATTCGGAAAAATATCCGTCGGAGTCCTGATCGCCGACAAAGACCCGAAAATCATGACCAGGATCGCCATGACCACGAACGTATAGGGGCGTGCAAGTGCTAGTCGAACGATTGCCGTCATAAATCATAACCTGGAATTTGGACCCGTTGTCCGTCGATCGGCGATGGCCTCGGCGCTGTCGCGCGGCGCGGCCATTCTGGGCGACCTCTATGTACATGGGTGCGGCGCAGCATGGAACAACATTCTTTCGATAAGATCGCTAGATTGAGCCGCGGCGATCATCTTGGAAGGAGCGCGTCGGCAATGCCAGCGCGAGTTGGAAGCTTCAGAAAGTTCGCCTGAGGTCTCAACGAGCTGGACGTCCCCAGAGCCAATTAGACGACCCGTGTGAACAGGCTCTTTACGACCGTTTTAGTCATTGCGGCCTACCTTAAGACAGCCTTAAGGCCAGCCGACCAGGAGACGGACTGGCGAGGGAAAAGAATGCGCATCCTTGTTGTGGAAGACGACCCCATTCTGCTGGACGGTTTGACCACCGGTCTCTCGCTCCACGGCATGGCCGCCGATGGCGTCGACACCTGCGAGGATGCCTATTCGGCCCTGGCCACGACGACATTCAGCGCCATCGTCCTCGACCTCATGCTTCCAGACGGTTCGGGGATCGAAGTCCTGCGACATTTGCGCCTCCGCAACGACGCGACTCCGGTCCTGCTGCTGACCGCCCGGGATGCGGTCGAGGACCGCGTCAAAGGACTGGACGAAGGTGCTGACGACTATCTCGGCAAGCCGTTCGATCTCGAGGAAGTCGCCGCGAGGCTGCGCGCTCTCGAACGCCGCGCTCAGGGGCGCGCCTCGCCAAAGCTGGTCTTCCAGACCCTCGTGCTCGACCCAGGAAGCCTCGAGGTCACCTTGGACGACAAACCGGTCCACCTTTCCCGCCGGGAGTTTGGGGTCCTTCGGGCTCTCATGCTGCGGCCTGGGATCGTATGCTCGCGATCCCAACTCGAGGACCAGTTGTACGGTTGGCAAGAGGAAGTCGGCAGCAATGCCGTCGAAGTCCATATCCACAACCTTCGCGCAAAAATCGGACCACGCTACATCCAGACGCTGCGGGGACTCGGATACCGGATCAGGATGGAAGCGCCATGAACTCTCTGCGCGCGCGTCTCCTTCTCATTCTGATTGCTTCGACCAGCGCGATTTGGCTTTGCGGCTTTGCATGGATCTATGTCGATGCGCGGCAAGAAACGCAGCATCTTCTCGACCGCCGCCTGATGGAAGCGGCGCGCATGGTGCTGTCGCTGTCCGCGCCGGGCACGCTGGCAAACGATCCTAACTTGCCGGTCGTGGTCAGCGCGGGCGGGCCTATCGCGGGGGCAAGCTACGAGCATATCTTGACCTGCCAGGTCTGGTCGTTCGATGGACGTCTCGTCGGCCGTTCGGGCAACGCGCCGGCCTCTAAACTGACCGAACAGCCCGTCGGTTTTTCCGAGCGCGTCGTCGACGGCGAAATCTACCGCGTTTACGCCGCCGAGGACCCCGTCAAGAGAGTCCGTGTCCTTGTCGGCGACAATCTTGAACAGCGGCAGCGATTTGTCCGCGACCTCGTCCGCAGCTTGCTCATTCCCGCCGCCTTCATTCTTCCCATGTTGGCGATTCTGATTTGGATCAGCGTCAAGCAAGGGCTTGAACCGCTGCAACATGCGACGAGGTCATTATCGGCGCGCGACGCGGAAAACCTTACGCCACTCGATGTCGGACGCTCGCCGTCGGAAATCCGCCCCCTCATCAATGCCCTCAACGGGCTGTTCGGAAAGGTTGTCGCGGCGCGCGAGCATGAACGGAGCTTCGTCGCTTATGCCGCCCATGAAATGAGAACGCCGCTCGCCGGCCTGAAAACGCAAGTCCAAATCGCGGCGCAGGCCACCGTCCCCGAAATGCGAACCAACGCGCTTTGCCAGGCTCTCAAGGGCGTGGATCGAACGTCACGCCTGGTTCAGCAACTGCTGGCCATGTCGCGGCTCGACGCAAGCCCGCCGCGCCTCCAAGATCAATGGATCAATCTCGCGGCGGCGTTTCGCGACGTGACCGCCCACATGAGCCGCGATCTGCTTCCCGAGAGAGTGACGATCGCGGCCTCGGTTCGCAACCATAGTGTCGCCATCGACCGCGAAATGTTCGATCTCGCCGCGCGAAATCTCGTGGAAAATGCGCTTCAGCTGACCCCGCCTGACGGAACGGTCAGGCTGTCGGTCACACAAGAAGGACATGAAGCGAAAATTTGCATCGAAGACGATGGGCCTGGGATCCCATCCGGCGAGGAAGAGCTCGTATTGCAGCGGTTTTTTCGTGGCCGGCACAAATCGGCGAGCGGCAGCGGCTTGGGTCTCGCGATCGTTACGACCGCGCTGGATCGCGCTGGCGCGAAGCTTCGGCTTTGCAGCCCAGGCGGTGGACACGGGCTCAGAGCCGAAATCATCGTCTCCTCCAACCGTGTCCGTCTCGACGACGCGGCCTGATCGCGGACCCCGACACGCGCGATCATCACGACAAAATGCGCCAGCGCAAAGTCATAAGGCTGCTTTAAGCTGCCCGCTCCATCGGTCCATGGCCGCGATGGCTTCGCTCGGACGGGCACAAGATGTCCCATCCATGCCCGGGCCCGCGGCACGGCATGGAGCTCGCAATGGATCGTCAAAAGTTTGTTCCCCATCCAATGACCCGACGGAATCTTCTCCGCGGGGCGGGTGCCGGGAGCCTCGGGCTGATGCCGGTCCCGGCGTGGGCGCGGACCATGGTCGATTTCCATGTTCCAGGTGGTCCCAGCACCCGGCCGATCACAACCGCTTATCCCCAGAAAGGCCCAATGGTCCTTCAGCGTTCGAGCCCACCCTGGCTCGAAACGCCCTTCGAGGTCTTCGATAAGGGCGTGTTCACCCCAAACGACCAGCACTATGTCAGCTGGCACTGGGCCACGTTTCCGAGCGAGATCGACGTCGATGCGTTTCGGCTGACGGTCCGCGGACACGTCAATCAAACGCTTTCGCTGTCGTTGAACGACATTTTGCGGGGCCTCCCGCGCGTCGAACTCGCCGCCGTCAGCCAATGCGCCGGGGCCTCGCGTCTCTACGTTCAACCTCGTGTCGCCGGGGCGCAATGGGCCAATGGCTCGATGAGCAACGCGCTTTGGACCGGCGTGCGGCTGAGGGATGTCTTGGACCGGGCCGGCGTGAAGCCGGGCGCGCGAGTCGTGAGGTTCGGGGGCTTGGACGAGGCGGTCATGCCCGGAGCGCCAAAATTCCTCAAATCGCTCGACCTCGATCACGCTCGCGACGGCGAGGTCATGATCGCCTTCGCGATGAACGGCGAGCAGCTGCCGCTGCTCAATGGGTTTCCGCTGAAACTCGTCGTGCCCGGCTGGTGCGCGGTCTACTGGATCAAAATGTTGAACGACATCGAAGTCTTGGACAAGCCCGACGACAATTATTGGACGACGACAGGCTACCGCATGCCCGATACGCCGCACGGCACCGTCAAACCTGGCCAGACTGGTTACAAACTCGTGCCCGTGACCCGCATTCTCCCCCGCTCGTTTGTCACGAACATCAAGTCCGGAGACACTGTAAAGGCGGGGGCGCCCACCGCCACGCGTGGGATTTCCTTCGGCGGCGACTGCGGCGTGGCGCGCGTCGACCTCTCGATCGACGGCGGCCAGAGCTGGCGGCCAGCGCGGCTTGGCGATGACGAAGGCAAATACGGCTTCCGCCAATGGCAGACGGAAGTAACCGTTCCATCAAGTGGACCACAATCCATCATGGTCCGCTGCACCAATACGAATAACGAGACGCAGCCAACCTTCCCCGTCTGGAATCCCGCTGGCTACATGTTCAACACTATCGAGACCACCCATGTGATTGCGGCTTGAGGACAAGGTCATGATGCTCCGCCCTCTCCTGCCCGCGCCCGTCCTTGTGAGTGCCATCCTTTTATCCGGCGCCAGTCTTGGCAGCCCGATCACCACGCTCAAATCCCCACGAGTCGAGATCCCCGCCAGCGATCTGGTGTTTCCATCGGGGCCGGGATCGGAGCAAATCAATGGCAACTGCCTGACCTGCCATTCCGCGGATCACGTCCTGAACCAACCTTCGCTGTCCAAGGAGGCGTGGGAAGAAGTCGTCGCCAAAATGATCCGGGCCTATAAAGCGCCGGTAAATGCGGACGACGCGGAAAAAATCGTCGAATACTTAGCGACGACCAAGGGAAGACCTTAGCGTATTCCCAAGCTTGCGGACACGTTTGAACGGAGGACGTCCTACAAAGGAATGTGTCTTATCGCTTTGGTGTGTCCACCAAAGCGATAAGCGCAACAAACCCGACCGGCCGCGAAAACCGCTGGGATCAGAAGTCGAACCGCACGCCAGCTTTGATTGATCCCGCGCCATAGGAAGAGGCGAACTGGTAGTCGCCCTTCAGGAAGCCGGACCAGCCGCTCTTGAGCTGGATGATATTGATGCCAGCTCCGATATCGCCGTAATTCGTCACTTGCTGGTCGTTCAACGTCAAGAGAGGCGCGCCGGCCCCGCTATTGATCGTGGCGGAGGCGCCGCCGCTGAGGCGTGCCCAATAGCTCGCGGCGCCGGTCACGGTGATCTGGTAATCGCGGCCGCCGGGCAGTTCAATCCCACTGCGAAGACCAAGACGTCCCCGCAGAATATCGTTGTCGCCGAAGTTGACCTGCGACCCCGAGATTTCAAGATTGCTGGCATGGGACGAGACATAGGCCAAGGTCGCCAAAGGCTCGGCGAAGGCGGTTCCACCGAGCGTGAAGCGGTAGCCCGCGTCGGTGATAAATCCGAGGTTGTCGACATGACTGATCGGTTGGTTGGCGCCAAAGGCCGAGGCGGTCGCCGACGCATAGTTCAGGTTGAGGAAATCGCCCTTGAATAGAGTGTCGACGAAGAAATTTCCGATCAGATAACTTGCCGACGCTCCGACCGAGCCGCCCGTGTAATGGGCGCTGGTGGTCGAGTCCATGAACATCTGCGTCGAGTCGATATAGCCTCCCATGACCCCGAACAGGAGGGTATCATGGGCGTTGAGGACGCCTTGCCTCACGCCATCGGCGCCAGCGTAAAAGGCGCCGGTGTTTTGTGTGTAGCCCGTTTGCAGAACGTAGCTCTTGTTGAGAACGCCATAAGTTTGCGTCTCGCTGCGATTGGCCCATTCGCCCATGGCCTGAGCCCAGACCCCGGGCATCGTCTGCGCGTCCGTTGATTTCGGAGCCGAAACCGGCCGCGCCACGCCAGCGCTCCCGAGGATTTGATCGCGCAATCCGGCCTGCCGGTCGAGCCACAGCGAGGCCGTATCGAGCCAGATCGACTGCGCGGCCGTGGGAAGCGTGGCGAGACGATAGGCATCCGCCGTCGGAGCGCCAACCAACACGAAGGCAGGATCGGCCTGATAAGCGAGATCGTATTGGAACAGCCCCCTTTGGATCGGGCCGCCAGCCAGGGTGAAGGAATTGGGGTTCATCGGATTTGACGAGACGATGATCGGGATGCCCGTGGGATTATAGGCAGGCGCCGCCGAACCGACGCCCGCGATCGAAATTTGCGTCGTTCCGGAAACGTTGGAGACCTTGAGTTCGTCCGCCGTCCCGGTTCCGAAATTGACCCCGATTTGAAGTTGGCTGCCCGGCGCGCCCACATAGGTGCCGATCGTGAACACGTTCGTCCCGGTGCCGTTGTTGAGGTTCAAGATGCCGCTGTTGTCGAAGGTCGCGGCGCTCAAATTCGCCCCGCCCGGCGCATAAACCGTTCCTTGGGCACTCGTGTTCAAGGACGTGGTCGCGAGCGTCGATCCGCTGTCGAGTTCCAGCGTGCCGCCGGTGACGGTGGTGACGGGCGCCGTCAAGACGCCGCCGTTGCCGATGTCCAAAACGCCGGCATTGACCGTGACGCCGCCCGTTGTCACCGCCCCGGTGAAGGCCTGCGCGCCCGTGCCGTTCTTGATGAGCGAGCCCGTGCCGCTCACCGTGCCGCCAAAACTCGACAAAATCCCCGAGGCCGAGTCGATCGTCAGATTGTAGGTGCCGAGCGTGACCGCCGTCGTATTGCCAGCCTCGCTCATCAGAGCCTGAAGGGTGTTGTTGGCGCCGAGCGCCAGCGTCGCGGCGGGTGTCGTGCCGCTGCACGTTCCCACGCAACCGCCCACCCGGCCGAGATCGACGCCGCTGCTGTTGATCAAGGCATCGACGGCGCCGAGCGTCAGAGTGCCGGCTTCGATGAAGGTCGCGCCGGTAAAGGTCTGCTGCTTCGTGACCGTGACATTGCCGCTATTGGCGCCAGTGCTATCGTCCTTGATCAGCGATCCCGAAAGGTTCGCGCCCACGCCCATTTGCGCTCCATCGCTGATCACGCCGGCATAGGTGCCATTGGTCGTCTGGTCGAAAAGAACGTAGCCGCCCGCATTGGTGATATTGGGATTGATGGCGGGAAGATTGGCCGTGGTGATGTCGAGGATCGAACCGGTCTGGATAAAAGTGCCGCCCGAATAGGTATTATTGGTGCTGGTGATCTGCAACGTTCCGCCGATCAAATTGAGCGACCCCGTTCCCGACACCGTATTGGAAAAGACGCCGCCCAGATTTTGCGCAAATTGCAACTGACTGGTGTTGTTCAGGACGACTCCGAAATTGGCGTTTGCGAATTCGCTCGCCGCCGCGCGGAACTGGGCGCTGTTGTCGACGACAATCGTGCTGCCCGCGACCAAGTTCAAATCGGCTTTCCCGCCGCTGAAATCGAACAAGCCCGAGCCATTGAGCGTGATCGCGCCCGCGACTGCCGTCGTTCCCTTTTGCGTTACCGTGCTGCTGACGACCGAACTCAGATTATTCGTGGTGTCGCCGAGTACCAGCGACGCGCCACTGCTGAGGTTGATCGAACTGTTCTTGCCCAGGGTGTTCAATGTCGTGAGCGTCGTGCCGGCGGCTGCGATATCGAGAGTCGCTGGCGCGGGCTTCGACTTGGTATCGTCGAGCAAAATCCCCGCGATATCGCTGCTGAACACGTTGGCCGCGCCAAGCGTCACGGTACCCGAATCGATCGTGATCAAACCGCTGACGTTCTCGGCCGCGTTCAAGGTCACCCCGCCGGAACCGGCGAAGGTCAGACCGTTGGTTCCCGTAATTTTCGACGAAATCACCGGATTCGTGCCGCTGAGCCAAATCACGCCTTCGCTGCCGCCAAAGGCCAACGTTCCGTTGCTAATCGTCGTTCCGCTGGCCAAGATCAAACCGGCTGGGTTCGTCCCATCGCCAAGCGTCAACGTATTGCTGGCGCCGAGCGTGATGTTCTTGCCTTCCGTATTGAGGGCAAAGGCGCTGACATTTCCCGTCGGCGCCGAATTGGCGGCGAGAGCAACGACGGATGTGGGGGAAGCGGTCAACGCCGTGGCGCTATATGTCGCCTTGACATAGCCATTGGCGCCATAGGTCACGAAATCATAAGGACCGGCGCTTTTCGAATTGGCATTGTTCTCGACGATCCAGGCCGGCGCGATCCCGTTTTCGAGCGAGGCCGCGCCGGTTCCCGAAAAGACTTTTTCGGTGGTTCCAAGCGAGCTCGTGGTCGAGGGGAAGAGAATGAGCGTGTCCTGCGCCGTGCGCGAAATCCCGTTCGTAAAGGTCACGGTTTCACCCGCGGTCCCTCCGGCGAGCTGTAAGGCGGCGGTTGCGCTGATCGTGAGATTGCTAAACGTCACGGCGCCTGCCGTGGTGCTGTTGCTGTTGAGGATTTCTAGCGTCCGTTGAACATCGGTCAACGTCCCCCAGCTCGTGGTAAACCCATTCACGTCGAACGAGCTGCCGCCGCCGAGAAAGAAATTACGCTCGGTCCCGGTGATGTTGGCGCCGGCCTGGAACGTACCGCCATTTAATTCGACTGAGCCGATGGTCACGGCTGGTCCCGTGGTGTTGCCAAGCGCCGCATCGCTCATGACTGTCACGGTCGGGGCGCCCGTATTGCCTATGATGATGTTGCCGTAAAAATACGGGCTCGCCGTCGAAAGCGTGAGCTTCCCATTGCCGGGGCCGCTGAGATCGTCGATCGTCAGATCCGAGATGCCCGTGGCATTGCCAATGCCGACGCCCTTTGTCCCAAGCGAAACGATCTGCCCGGTCAACGTCACATTGTTGCCGTTGACATTGATCGTGGCGACCTCGCCATCGACCGCGATCGGCCGGTTTGTCGAAAAACTTCCGCCTGTCGTGGTTCCGATCGTCAGGGTTCCGTTGCCCTCGGTGAGGCTATTGAAGACGATGCCGTTGGCGGCCTGCACGCTGGCCAAAACATTGGCCGGGTTGATGGTGGCATTGGCGGGCGTAGCCGCGCCGAGCGAGGCATCGCTTTGGACGATCAGATTTCCGGCGAGAATCGAGGTCCCGCCCGTATAGGTGTTCGTGCCGTTCAGCGTCACGGAATTGCCGGCATCGTTGCCGAGCTGCATGACGAAGCCCGTATTTGGCGTCCCGACCAAAATTGGATTGGCGGCCGTGCCCGCGTTGATCTCGGTAATGCCCGTGAACGTTCCGAACCCGTCCATCGCGCCATTGGCCAAGGTCGTATTGCTGATCCCGCCGCTATTGACGATGTTTTGACTCAGAATAAAGCCCGGCAATTGCGCGGCCGATACCGTTCCCGTGACGTTCGGAATCGACGTCTTGCTGTTCGGATTGAGGTTCCAGGCCGTCGCCAAGGCAATGTCGCCGGGGGATAAATACGGCAGTCCCAATCCGTTGTTGGCGTTCCGGTAAGCGGCGGCTTCGAGGAAGTCGGAGTAAAACCCCGTCATTTTATCGAGGCCAGGGGTCGAAGCGCCGACCGCGCCCGTGATGTTCGACGCCGTTTTGAACAGAGTCGAACTCTTGTTCTTGAGGATGCTATATTCAAGCCCACGATAAGGATCGTTCGTCAGGCCGGTGAGAGACGTCGGCAAGGGCGCCCCGGTCGCGTCGTTGACCGTCTCGGCCACGCCATTGTTGAGCGGCAGAAGCTCGTTGACCGACTGCATCTGGGCATAGAATTGCGTGAGCGTCAGATTGGAATAGTTCGCGATGACATTGACATAGACGGTGGGGTTTGAAGACCCGTAGACCGAGTCGAGCAATGCCGTAAAAGTGTGATGCCCATCGGTCAGATATAGCTTGCCGCCGGGCCCGATCACGACGGGCTCGATGTCGGTCAGCAGGCTGGCTTGTAGCTGAGACGGCGACAAAAGGTCGAAGCCCGTGGCCTTCTTGGAGACTTCGGTGAAACCTTCGTTGAGCTGCGTCGCAAGCAGGCTCGCGACAGGAACAGCGTAGAGCGCCGTCGTACCAGGGACGATCGTACTGGCCGATGCCGGATTATAAGCCGAAAAAGCGGAGAGAGGGAGTTGTCCGGCCGAAACCGTGCCTCCCGAGACCGCGAGCAAAATCGCGGGCGTGACAACGCCGACATAGAGAAGACTGCGAAGATGCGCGGCACGATTTTGAAATGCGTTGCCGTCGACGCGCGCACCCACAGACTTCGACTCGTACGTTATCATTCTACCGTTCCCTCGCGCCCAAAATACGCCGGGGGACTAAGATACGGCCAAGGTGACGCTTATATTACCGCTTTATGAAACGAATGTTGCGCGCGATCTTGGCGACGAGATCGTGTAAATCGGCAACACTCCGGCCCTCCTGACCGGACGTCCGCTTTCGAGCCCGGCATGCGGCGCCGGGTTGAAGACAGATCACGCCGAGGCGAGGCCTGGATAATTCGGAATCGATCCGAAATAGCCACGCGATCTCCGTTCGTTGCCAGAGGTTTCGTGATGATAGAGGGCGGCCGCGGACAACACCCGCAAACGCGACTTCAGTGGACTACGCGTAAGCTCAAATTGCGCGGAAATGGGCTTCCAAACGAATATTTCGAAGACGCGCCGCCCCGAGAAATCGCAATATGGCCACCAGCGCGCCAGTCTAAAATTCCAGCAATTGCCGCTAGGCCAAAAATATTAATAATTTCAGGAGATTAGATGGTGCCGCAAGAGAGATTCGAACTCCCGACCCCCTCATTACGAA
>JARLIW010000277.1 GCA_031291515.1 Beijerinckiaceae bacterium
AGGCGTCAAAATCGCAGGGGCGGGTGACCCTCGTGGGCGCTGGCCCCGGCGATCCCGGTCTCATCACGCTCAAGGCGTTGCGCGCGCTGCAAGGGGCCGACGTCGTGCTCTATGACAATCTCGTCGCGCCGGAGATCGTCGTGATGGCGCGGCGCGAGGCGCAAAAGATCGATGTCGGCAAACGGGGGTATCGGCCCTCCTGCAAGCAGGAAGAGATCACCGCCTTGATGGTCGAGCTCGGCCGGGCCGGCAAAAACGTGGTTCGCCTCAAGGGCGGCGATCCGATGATTTTTGGCCGCGCGAACGAGGAGATCGCGGCGCTCGCGGCGGCGGGGGTGCCGGTCGAGGTGATCCCCGGCGTCACGGCGGCGCTCGGGGCGGCCGCCTCGCTCGGGATTTCGCTGACCGAGCGCGATGTCGCGCGCCGGCTGCAGTTCGTCACCGCGCATGCGCGGGACGGCCGGCTGCCCGAGGATCTCGACTGGGCGGCGCTCAGCGATCGCGGCGCGGCCACGATTGTCTATATGGGCGTCAAGACGATGGAGGCCCTGGTGGCCAAGCTTTTGGGGCAGGGCATGGACCCCGCCACGCCCGCCGTATTCGTGGAACGCGCGACGCAGCCGAACGAGCGAAGCGTGGCTGCCCCGATCGCCGAAATGCCGGCCAAGGCCGCCGCCTTGAAGCCGGACGGGCCCTGTCTGCTGATGATCGGGCAGGTCTTCGCGCCCGCCGTTCAGCGCCTCACGGAATTCGGGACAAGTGGAACGATCGTCTAGCGCTGGCTTCACATTGTTTGCCGCCTAAAAATGCGTCGCCATCAATTTGTTTCCATTCTGGGACGTTTTAGTTTATGGCATGCTGCAATTGCGAGATGATGACGTTTCACAGCCGGTGAAACTGGGCTCTCTCGCTAGATCCAGCCACGGCCCGTTCATGAAATTGCGCAACATCGCCATCATCGCCCACGTCGATCATGGAAAGACCACTCTCGTCGACCGCCTTCTCCAGCAGTCTGGCGCCTTCCGCGACAATCAGCGCGTGGTCGAGCGCGTGATGGATTCGAACGACCTCGAAAAAGAGCGCGGCATCACGATCATGGCGAAGGCCACGTCGATCGCCTACAAGGATTTCCGCATCAATATCGTCGACACCCCCGGTCACGCCGATTTCGGCGGCGAGGTCGAGCGGATTCTCTCGATGGTCGATGGCGCCATCGTGCTCGTCGACGCCTCGGAAGGTCCGATGCCGCAGACGAAATTCGTCGTCGGCAAGGCGCTCAAGATGGGGCTGAAGCCGATTGTCGCCGTCAATAAGGTCGACAAGCCCGACGCGCGCGTCACCGAAGTCGTCAACGAGGTGTTCGACCTCTTCGCCGCGCTCGACGCGACCGACGAGCAATTGGATTTCCCGATTCTGTATGGCTCCGCCAAGCAGGGCTGGATGTCCGAAAGTCCGGACGGCAACCAGGACGGCATGCAGCCCTTGTTCGATCTCGTCACGCGCCACGTTCCCGCGCCGACGATCCAAGAAGGCGGGTTCCGCATGCTCGGCACCTTGCTCGAAGCCAACCCCTATCTCGGCCGCATCGTCACCGGCCGGGTCTTCGCCGGCAGCGTGAAGCCGAACCAGAGCGTCAAGGTTTTGGACGCCAAGGGCAATGTCGTCGAGACCGGCCGGGTTTCCAAAATTCTCGCGTTTCGCGGCATCGAGCGCACGCCGATCGATGAGGCCGAAGCCGGTGATATCGTCGCCATCGCCGGGCTCGTGAAGTTCAACGTCGCCGACACGCTGTGCGCGCAAGAAGTGACGCAGCCGTTGCAGGCCCAGCCGATCGATCCGCCGACCCTTTCGATGACGTTCATGGTCAACGATTCCCCGTTGGCCGGAACCGAAGGCGATAAGGTCACGACCCGCGTCATTCGGGACCGGCTCATGAAGGAGGCCGAGGGCAATGTCGCGCTCAAGATCGAGGATTCGCCAGAAGGCGATTCCTACATCGTCTCGGGCCGCGGCGAATTGCAGCTCTCGATCCTGATCGAGGTCATGCGCCGCGAAGGCTTCGAACTCAGCGTCTCGCGCCCGAAAGTGGTGTTCAAGAAGGACGAAAACGGCGAGCTGCTCGAGCCGATCGAGGAGGTCGTGATCGACGTCGACGAAGAGCATTCCGGCGTCGTCGTGCAGAAAATGTCCGAGCGCAAGGCCGAAATGACCGAGATGCGGCCGTCCGGCGGCAATCGCTTGCGCCTCGTGTTTCATGCGCCGACGCGCGGCCTGATCGGCTATCAGGGCGAGCTCCTGACCGATACCAAGGGCACCGCGATCATGAACCGCTTGTTCCACAGCTATTCGCCGTGGCGCGGCAACATTACCGGGCGCCGCAACGGTGTGCTGATTTCCAACGATCAGGGCGAAAGCGTGGCCTATGCCATGTGGAAGCTCGAAGATCGCGGTCCGATGATGATCGAGCCGGGCTGGAAGGTCTACAAAGGCATGATCATCGGCGAGCACACGCGCGAGAACGATCTCGAAATCAACGTGCTCAAGGGCAAGCAGCTGACCAACATCCGCGCGGCCGGCAAGGACGAGGCGGTGCGCCTGACCCCGCCGATCCGCATGACGCTCGAAAAAGCGCTGTCCTATATCGAAGACGACGAATTGGTCGAAGTGACGCCCAAGTCGATCCGTCTGCGCAAGACCTACCTCGATCCCAACGACCGCAAGCGCTTCGGCCGGAGCAGCAAGGATGCCGCGGTGGGGTGAAGGAGCCCGCTCCTTCACCCGTTCGCATCAACACATCCCCCTTCTCCCGCATGCGGGAGAAGGTCAGTGCGCTCCTTAGCTCCGCTCGACGGCCTTGGCCGCTTCGTCGAGAATTCCGGCAAGCGTGGCGGCTTGGTCCGGGGTAAGCGGCCCGGATTCGAGACGGAGCCGAAGAGCGGTTTTTAGATTTTCCGTGGCCCGCAGAATGCGTGGGTCATGGGTTCCGCCATGGCGGCGCCGGACTTCTTCGATCCGCTCGAAAATGCGGCCGACCACCGTCTGCTCCGCCTCGAGAACCGCCCGACCCTCCGGCGTAATGTCGTATAATTTGCGCGCGCCTTCGGTTTGCACGACCGCGACCTGACCCAGTTCTTCCAACAGAGTCAGCGTGGGGTAGACGATGCCGGGGCTCGGCGCGTAACCCCCGCCGAAGCGCTCCTCGACGAGCTTGATGATCTCATAGCCATGCGCGGGTTTGTCCGCCAACAGCTTCAAAATCACGAGGCGTAAGTCGCCTTGCTCGAACATGCGGGCGCGGCCGCCCATCCCCGGACCGCGCGGGCCGCCGCCGCCATGGCGGTGGGGCCCGCGAAATCCGTGGTGCCGCTCGCCGCCATGACCGCCTTCGCCGCCATCGCGCCCACCCTCGCTATGAAACCGGTGTAATCCGAAACGAAATCCCATTTTCTCTCTCCTATCATCGCGAAGATGTATCGCGATATATCTTTGTAAGATATATCTTAGATGTGTCTTGTCAAGCGCGGTTTTGAAAATCTTGAGGTTCGAGCGGATGCGCGAGAGGGACCCGCATTTGGGATCGACGGGGAGTCGTGTCGCGAAATGTGGTTGTGCGACTGGACCAGCCGAGGCGCCGGGCTCTCAAATCCCCGGATGTCGCGCCGAGCGGGACGCGTGGCGCCGTTCGCGGCGCGCGCAATCATCCGGCCGCCGGCGCGTGGCGCGGACTACCCGCGAGCGGGTCGCGCGCGACCCACGGTTTGCACGTCGTGAGGATGGAAAACGTATTCGAATAGCGCGGGGAAAGGACGGCCAAGCCGCGAATTCCGCGTTGGCACTTATTCCGAGGAAGCCAAGACACTTCCACCGGCGGCGTGATCGCCGAGCCGGTGGAAGCTGTCCCGTGGCGTTTCTTCCCGTAGCGACTTATTTTTATGCCCCGTTTTGGCCGGGGTCATGGCCTCGTTCCTGTCGAAAGAACCGAAGGAGCGGGGATCTTGGTGGAGGCGGGTGATTGGTCCGCGCCCTTGCGAAAACCCCGTCGAGAGCTCTCTGGTTTCAAAGAAATCCGACGGGGGTCAATTTTTAAGCCGCGAGGTGATGGTTTTGGCCGACGCCGAGGCTTTGCAGGAAGGCCGCGATGGCTTGGGTGCGGCGATCGCAGCCGAGCTTTTCGAGGATGGCCGAGACATGGCTTTTCACGGTACCTTCAGTCACGCCGAGCTCCCAGGCGATCTGTTTATTGAGCAGGCCGCGTGTCATCAGTTCGAGGATTTCGACCTGGCGACTGGAGAGTTTGGCGAGACCCGTTGCCGGGGCCAATTTGTTCTCGAGCTTGAAGTAAGTATTGCCGTTGGCAATGTCGCTAATCGCGATTTCGAGTTCTTTCGCTTCGCATTCGGGCGAAATCACGCCGGCCACGCCGCGAAGTTGCAGGAGCCGATGGGCGCTCTCATCCGTCGAAGCGAGAATGGCGATGGCGATGCCATTGCTGCGAACATGATCACGAAGGCCCGTCGTGTCCTTTTCAATCGCCGACCAAGCATTGACGTCGGCGATGATAATGTCGCCGCGGTGAGAGGCCTTAATGGCCTCCGCGACGTCGGCGAGCTTGCCGCCGAGTTGGATGCTCTTGCCGTTGAGACCGGCGAAGAGTCTCAAAGCGCTCGCAATTCCGAGCCGGACAAGCGGCGCGGAATAGATGACGATTAGTGACGAAGCAGCGCCGGTGACTTCTATGGTCCCAGTCTTGAAGCTATCGAATGGCATTGGATATGTCCTCCCTATCCGCCGTTGGACATAGCCTGAAATTTTTTTTTAATCGCTTTAAAAATCGTGCGATTGCGAAGTCTTTGCAAATCGCATTTGCAATGTTACAATGTTTACATGCGTCAGAAAATTTTCGCCGGCACTAAAATTCGTCATTTGCGAGAGGGGAACTCGCTCAACCAGGGCGCCTTCGCCGAAAGGCTGGGCATATCGCCCTCGTATCTCAACCAGATCGAAAACAATCAACGGCCGTTGACGGCGCCTGTACTTCTTGCCCTCGCGCAGACCTTTTCCGTCGATATCGGCGGTTTTGTCCATGAAGATACGGAGCGGCTTGTCAGCGATCTCCGCGAGGCCTTGGCCGATCCGGTCTTCGCGGGTCTGATGCCCAATGGGCAGGATTTGAAGACCATAGCGGCGAATGTGCCGTGGTTCGCCCATGCGTTTTTGAGCATGCATGTCGCGTTCCGTCGCACCGGCGAGCGTCTGCATATGCTGGACGAAGTCTATGCGAGCGGTCAGGAAGGCGAGCGGCAGCCCGGCGTTTTGATGCCTTATGAGGAAGTCCGCGACTTCTTGCATTATCGCAGCAATTATTTCGAGGGTCTCGACGTCGCCGCCGAGGAGCTGGCCGAGCAGATCTTTGGCTCCGTCGCGGCGCGCGCCGACAATCTCGCCAGCCATCTCTTCAAGCGCCATTCGATCCGGATCGAGACCGAGAAGGTCGAGCCGAGTTCGCGCTTCATGCGACGGCTCGACCGGAAAACTCGCGTGCTCTGGCTACGCGAGGGGATCGATCCCTCGACGGCGATCTTTTTGATGGCGCAGCAGATTGGTCTTCTCGAACAGACCGAGGAAATCGAGGCGATCGTGACAGCGGCGGGGTTTCGAACGCCCGATGCCGCGGCGATCACGCGCCTCGCGCTCGGCAATTATTTCGCCGGCGCGGTTCTGATGCCTTACGAACGGTTCCTGGCGGCGGCGCGCGCGACGCGTTACGACGCCGAGCGGCTTTGCTCGATGTTCGGGACCAGTTTCGAACAGGTCGGCCACCGATTTTCGACCTTGCAAAAGCCCAATGCCAAGGGCGTTCCGTTCTATTTCGTTCGGTTCGATCGGGCCGGGAATATCATCAAGCGCCATTCCTCCACGCGGTTTCAGTTCGCGCGGTTCGGCGGCACCTGCCCGCTGTGGAACGTCCACGAAGCGTTCGAAGCCTATGGCAAGACCCTGGTGCAAATCGCGGAAATGCCCGATGGCGTGCGTTATCTCTGCGTGGCGCGCGCGGTCACCAAATCCGGCGGCAGCCATCTCGCGCCGCCGCGCCATTACGCCCTTGGGATCGGGTGCGAACTGATCCACGCGCAAGACGTGGTCTATGCCGATACGCTCGACCTCAAGACCGCCCCCGTGACCCTGATCGGCGTGAGCTGCCGGATGTGCGAGCGCATGGATTGTCCCCATCGCGCCGCGCCGCCGATCGACCGGGCGCTGACGGTGGACCCGGATCGACGCGACTTCGTGCCGTTCAAGTTTTCGTAACCGATCGTCTCACGACGGTTGCGGCGCTTCCGGGTCTTCGGCGGCAGGGTTGCGCGACGCGTCCGGGCCGCTCTCAAGGGGCAGCACGAAACGGCGGTGGACCGCGCCGAGACCGATCAAGGCGAGACCGAGCCCCAAGAACGACACGACCCGCCACAACCCCGTCAATTCGCCCATGTCGACGAGAAAGACCTTGACGCACACGAGACTCGTGATGCCCAGGGCGGCCAAGCGCAAAGGGCGTTCGTTGGCGCGGATTCCATAGACCATCAGAGCAAGACCGTAAGCGAGCCAGGCGCCGGACCAGGCCCAGAGTTCGGCCTCGCTCAGATCGAAACGATTCATTCGATCGGTATTGAAGGCGTGGTGCACCTGGAGCGTGATCCAGACGAATCCCGAGATGAGGGCGTAGGCGCCGAGCAGGGGGCGAAGTTCGGACTCTGTCAGTCGGCCGCGCGCATGGAGCGCCATCGCCGCGGGCGCGAGATAGGCCGCGAAAAGCGAGAATGTTTCGCAACGAGCGCCCGTCAAGCCGGGGTTAAAGACAAGCAGCCATGCGGCGAGAGTCAGCGCGCCGGCGCCAAGAATCCGCCAGATCTTATCGAAGGTCGCGGATCCCGTCCTTTGCGCGACAAAAAGATAGACCCAGGCTTGGACGGAAAGCGTCAACACGTGAATCGCGATCTCGTCGAACGTGAACGGGCCCTCGAGATTGCCGTCGCCGAACCAATGCCGGATCTCGAAGGCCAGGAAATAGGCCGCGAACGTAACCGCGCCGGCTTGAAGGATGGCCACGAGCAGATCGTCCGCCCGGCGGCGAAAGAGATGCGCGGCGTAAGCGAAAGCCGCGGCCGGAAATGCATAGGCCAGGACCAGTCCGTTCGCGAGTTTCGTCGAGCCATAGGCATAGTCGAGAACGTACCAGTTCAGCGCCAGGCGCACGAGGACGAGGGTGGCAACCGTCATCGCGACGGTTCGCAGGGGCGGAAGGTCGGCCTTGGCCTCGATCCAAGCCAAAGCCGGCAGGAACAGCGCGATCGACAGCGTGAGCCATTGATCGCGGAAGATCATGGCGCAGCCGAGCGCCAGGGCGGCCACGGCGCCGGCGGCATGGACCCCAGCCCGTTGCGGGGAATGGTCGTTCGCGGCGCGGACCGCGACGAAGGTCAAGCCGACGCTCAGCAAAAGCGCGGCGATATCCCAAGATGTCTCCGGATGGAAACGCGTGACCTGTACGAAAGCCGCGGCCAATGTCAGGATCGGAACCGCGGCGACGAGCGCGGCCCAGCGCAGCGGGTGCGGCGCGAGGCGCTCGAGAACGAGTCCCGCCGCCGCGTAAAACCCGGCGAAGATCACGGCGGCGCCGAGAAACGCGCGAACGTCCGTGGGTTCGAGCGGCGGTGGTCCGCCCCGTTCCGCGACCCCGGCAATCCCGTAAGGCCATGCCGGCAGTCCCCATAACAACAGGGCCAGGAGGCCGATCAGGGCCGCCAGCCACGGCAGACGGTCCAGCCTTGGTTCGGTCACGCCTTTCCAGACGGCGATGGGGGACAAGAGGAACAACGCGATGCGGGTTGTCGAGTCCGGAGCCGATTGTTCCAGCACCAGGCCCGCGGCCGCGATCACCGCGAACGGTCCCCAAGCCAACCGTCGCCCAAGCGGATGGTCGAGCGCCGCCGCCGGGAGCAGCGCGAGATTGAGGGCCGCCATCGCCGGAACGAATGCGGCGGCGGCCCAGAGACCGGGCGCATCCGTCGTGGCGGCGATGCAGACCCATGCGGCGCCCGCGATCACCGTGGCCCAACCGAGCCATGTCCACGCCGTGTGGCGGACAACCAAATGGGCCGCGATCGAAACGACGATCAGATACGCGAACAGCCCCGGCAACGCGGGGTTGTCTGTCGTCACGAGGGCAGGGGTCGCGAAGGCGCCAATAATTCCGATCGCGGCCGTCAACGGGCCGTAGCGGAGAGCCGAGGCGAGCCCGACAAACGAGCAGACCGCCATGGCCGCGAAGGCGACGAACGAGGGCAGCAGGCCGTAATAAGGGCCGGCGCCGTAGGAGGCGCCGAAAAGCATCGCGATGCCGCCGGCCGCGAGTCCCGCCGGCGCTTGATCGGCCTGGAGGAGACCGGGCAGGTCCGGTCCCGGATGCCGCGTCAACCATTCCGCCCCGGCGAGCAGCGCGAATCCGAGGAGCGCCGCCAATGTGCAGCGGAACGCTGGCCCGAGGAAACTATGTTCGACGGCGTAACGAACGAGGAAAACGCCGGCGAGCAGAAGCGCGGCGGAGCCGAGCCAGACTCCTAAACGCATTGTCAGCAGGGATTCGACGTCGAGTTTTTGCGAAGGGCGTGGAGCAGGGTCGAGCAGTTCCGGCGGCGGCATCGGTGGCATGGGCGGTGGGGCCGCCCGTTCGATATGGGCTTGTGGCGGTTCGGGTGCGATCTCCTGCTGGCCGGCGTCCTCCGGGAGCCCACCGCTCGTCCGGGCGACGGAATCGGCGGGCGGCTGGATCGACGACGCGAATTTCCTGAATTCCGCTCGTAGCTCGTTCAGCTCCGCGTGCGCGGAGCCGGCCCGGAAGAACCCGACGATGCCGAGCACGTAGCCGAGAAACCCGAGAAGCCCAAAAATGACGATACCGCCGACGACGTCCATGAAAGGAGGGAGACGGAATTTGAAAGGCGCGTCAAGTCGACCGGCCAACGGCCGCCTAACGTCAGGGGCGCGTCGGTAGACCGCGGCTTGGTCGCGTCGCCGTTTTCGGGATGTTTACGGCGCGCAGCCTACCACGGCGTGACGAACGGGTGGTATTGATAGGCCCAGGTTTCCGTCAGCGTTTCCCCTTTGAACCGCATGAAGCAGCGCAGTTCGACGGGGCCGCCCTCGACGTCGACGTCGAGGTCGAATTGCACGCGCCAATGGGTCGGGTCGCCGTCGGGCGAGGCTTCCGGAACGATGTTCAGGAATTTTCCGCGCGAGGCCGTCAATACCGGTTCCGGCACGTCGTTGTCCTTGAGCTTGGTGAAGGGCGCGCCCTGGAATTCGACGATGATCTTGCGCAGCGTCTTCGAGCGCGGCGCGCCTTGGATGCCGCCCTGGCCGAGCCGCGTCGCCACGCAAAGCGCGAGCGGGCCGGGGTAGGGATCTTTGTCCCGCCACAGGAGCTTATAATCGAAATGAAGGTGTTGGCCGGCCAGCGTCGGCTCCTTCGGCACCCAGAACAGAATGATATTGTCGTAGATTTCGTTGGCGGTCGGGATTTCCACGAGTTGGATCGAGCCGGGGCCCCATTTGCCCATCGGCTCGATCCAGCCGCACGGGCGTTTCTCGTAATAGACGCCGTCGAGATAGTGATCGTAGTTCTTGTCGCGCTGCATCAGGCCGAAGCCGCGCGGCGATTCGTCGAGGAAGGACGAGATCATCAGATGTTTCGGACTGTTGAGCGGCCGCCAAATGTGCTCGCCTTGGCCGGTCCAGATCGCGACGCCGTCGGAATCGTGCACTTCCGGCCGCCAATCCTCCGCCAGGGGTTTCAGGGTCTCGGAATACCAGAACATCGAGGTGAGCGGCGCGATGCCAAGGCGCGTGATATCGTTGCGCAAATGCAGATCGCAGGAGATTTGCATCGTGACGCCAGGGTCTCGATGCATGATGAAGCGATAGGCGCCGACGATGCTCGGGCCGTCGAGAATGGCGTAGAGGTGGACGGGATCGCTTTTCGCCGCGCCTTCCTCGACCCAGAAGTGCGTGAAATCGGGAAATTCCTCGGGATTGGCGACGCCGGTGTTCTGCGCCACGCCGCGCGCGGACAGGCCGAACTGATTGCTTTCGCCGACGCCACGGAAATAGGACGCGCCGATGAAGCGCGCCCAGCCCTCGTGGTCTTTCCAATCAGGGGTGTCATAGGCCTGGCGGAACTCGAGCCCAGCCATCGGCGACGGGTCGGTCGGTAGTTTTCCGAGCGGATCCTCGGCATCGTGATTGAAATAATAGTGCCGGAACAGAATTTCTCGGGCTTCGTGCCCCTCGATCACATGCATCCGCACGGTTTTGAGGAACAATTGACCGACCGCGAGCAGCGTGATGGGATAAGGACCGGTGCCGCGGCCGTAGAC
>JARLIW010000278.1 GCA_031291515.1 Beijerinckiaceae bacterium
AGAATTTCGGACGGATCGGAATCGGTGCGCATCCGGCGCTCTTCCAAGACCACGTCGCGTTCGGGCGCCACGACCTCGTCGGTGAGAACGAGGTTTTTCATCCGATCGGCTTCATATTCCATGCAGACGGCCAGATGCTCTTTCGCGATGCGCTGGAAATAGGCGGTGTAATCGGTCGAGGTGAAGGCGTTTTCCTGGCCCCCGAGATCCGAGATCAGATTGGTGAACTTGCCCTGCGGATTGTCGCGCGTGCCCTTGAACATCAGATGTTCGAGAAAATGCGCAATTCCCGACTTGCCGACAGGATCGTCCGCCGAGCCGTTGCGGTACCAGACCATGTGGGTGACGACCGGCGCGCGGTGATCGGGGATGATGACGATCTCGAGCCCATTGTCGAGACGCGCCTGCACGACCGGCGTGTCGCTCGCCGCCCCGTCCTGGGGCACGGCTCCAGGGGTGAGGGAAGAACCGGACGGAACCGAGGGGGACGCGCTCGAAGACGGGGACGAACCAGCGATCATGAAACAATCACCTTGAATGAGCTTCGCGACGCGGACCCCGAAGGCCCTGAGTCGCATCTATATTCGTTTATAGCGCAATCCGATGAGCCAGGGCATCCCTTAATCGCATCCGCCCGAGCGCGCCGAAGCGCGCGGCTTCGGTCGCTCACGCTTCGCGGCAAAGAACGAGGCAAGGCCTATCGCGCCGCGCCAGGAGCCGGAGACGCGGTCGCGGGCGCCGGAGCGGGCTGTGTCGCCTGGCTCTGATCCTGGCTCTTGCGATGATGGCGATGCTCCTTGGGAGCCTCGCCGGCGCCCGCGGCATCATGACCCGTGGCCGCCACCTTGGCCGCGTCGAGATATTCGGCCGGCGGCTCGATCAAATAAGAACGCGCGTTGGTGGCGCCAGGATTTTCCCCTCGGGGAAGCGGACGGCGGGGGTCGACGAGCGCCTTGCGTCGGGCCGCGACATCGGGATCTTGCGGAAAGCCCGCGGGATGCTGGATGGCCGCCGTGTTCGGCGCGGGAAGATCGTAGGTCGGCGGGACCGCGATCAGCGCGCGCGGCGAATAGTCGATCGGATCGTGTTCCTTGCCAAACCCGACCACGCCCAAGACGTTATGCCATTCTTCGCTATAGTCGTTTTTTTCTTGCGCGCGAGCCGGCGCGGCGAAGCCGAGCCCCCACAGGGTCGCCATTACGAAAAACACGGCCAAATGCGGCGCGCGACACCGTAACTTCATTCGCTTGATCCCCGGACAAGTTCCAACCATGCCCCTATAGTCATGGTTTTCGCGGCAATTTGGAGGCATGGACGCCTCTATGCCACCCCCTTGGCCCGTCGCCAAGAGACGATCGTCTGATTTGCCGAGGTTTTCGCGGCCAACAGCTAAGCTGTCGCGCGCGGCGGGGCGAGAAAGAAGGTCTCGAGCAGCAACAGCGCCACGCCGCCGACGATGGCGACATCGGCGAGGTTGAACACATACCAGTGGAACGAGCCGACGTGAAAATAGTAGAAATCGGCGACCCAGCCATAGAGAAACCGGTCGGTCGCGTTGCCCAGGGCGCCGCCGATGATCAAGCCGAGCGCCGTGGCCGTCAGGCGGGTCCGCGTGCGCCAGAGCCAAAGGCCGATCAGCACGATCGCGAGCCCCGTGAACGAGAGCAAGGTCCAGCGCCCAGCCGCGCCCTGCCCGCTGAACAGCGAATAGGAGATCCCGGTGTTGCGGGCGGCGATGACGTCGAAAAACGGCGCGAGGCGAACCGGCTGGCGCGCCTCGATGCCATAGACATCGAGAAGCCACAGCTTGTTCGCCTGATCCGCCGCCAAGGTCAAAGCCGCGAGCAGAAATCCGCCCGTGCGGGCCTTCATACCGTCACGTCCAAAGTCCCAGGGCCTTCAGCTCGCGAAGCGCGGCCGCATCGCGCGGCGTGACATCGGGAAATTCGGGGTCGGACCCGACATCGGGCGATATTTTCCACGACCGCGCGCATTTCTTGCCCTCGGCTCCCCTCACCACGACCGCGACGCCTGGCACGCCGGGCAGGCGGAACGCCTCGGCCGGGCCCGCGCCAGAGGCCACGGAAACCGCCGAGGTGATGCAGATTTCGGCGAAATCCACCCCCTCCAAGCCAGCATGCAAATCCGCGTCCTCGATGAAGACCATGGGCGCCGCCTCGAGCGACGAGCCGATGGTCTTTTTCGCGCGCTCAATTTCGAGCGCCCCGGTCACGACCGCGCGCACGGCGCGCAGCGTCTCCCATTTCGCGGCCAAGGCCTCGTCGCGCCAGACCGCGGGGATTTCGGGGAAGCTTTCGAGATGCACCGAGTCGGCTTCGGGGTGGCGCGCGAGCCACGCCTCCTCGCTCGTGAAGACGAGGATCGGCGCGAGCCAAAGCGTCACGGCGCCAAAAATCTGCTCGATCGTCTCCAAGGCCGCGAGCCGGCGCGGGCTCGACGGCGCGTCGCAATAGAGCGCATCCTTGCGGATATCGAAATAGAAGGCCGACAGCTCCGTATTGAGGAACATCGTGAGCCGCGCCACGACGCGTTTGTAGTCGAACCGGGCATAAGCCTCGCGGATTTCGCCATCGAGTTCGGCGAGCCGGTGCAGCATCAGCCGCTCCAGTTCCGGCGCATGCGCGAAACCTTGCGCCCGCGCGGGATCGTAATGCGCGAGCGTGCCGAGCATCCAGCGGATCGTGTTGCGCAGCTTCTTATAGGTCTCGACGAAGGTTTTGAGGATTTCCTTGCCGATGCGCAGATCGTCGG
>JARLIW010000062.1 GCA_031291515.1 Beijerinckiaceae bacterium
GCTGCATTCGGCCGTCGTCATGGAGAAGCGCGAGGCGCTCAAAGTCTGGACGATCTTTCTCGCGATCCTGGCCTTTTCGCTGTCGTTGGTCGGGACCTTCCTGGTGCGCTCGGGCGTGCTGACATCGCTCCATGCTTTCGCCACCGATCCGACGCGCGGCGTGTTCATCCTGCTCATTCTGGTGCTGTTCATCGGCGGCTCGCTCGCGCTGTTCGCGTGGCGCGCGGGGTCGCTGACGCCGGGCGGTATTTTCGCGCCTGTCTCGCGCGAAGGCGCTCTGGTGCTCAACAATCTGCTGCTCACGACGAGCTGCGCGACGGTGTTTACCGGCACGCTCTATCCGCTCGCGCTCGAGGCCATCACGGGACAAAAAATCTCGGTCGGCGCGCCGTTTTTCAACGCGACCTTCGTGCCGCTCGCGATCCCGCTGTTTTTCGTCATGCCGTTTGGCCAGTCGCTGGCGTGGAAACGCGGCGATCTGCTGGGCGCGGCGCAGCGGCTCGTGCTGGCGTTCGCGGCGGGCGTCGTGGGGCTGCTTCTGTTCGCGGCCTGGAACGGCGCGCCGGCGTTCTCCTACTGCCTGGCGGGCCTCGCGATTTACGTCATCGTGGGCTCGTTCCTCGATCTCGGGCGGCGGTTGTCGGGCGGCGGTCTCGCGAACGTTTGGGCGCGCGGCGCCGGCTTGCCGCGCTCCGCCTATGGCACGGCGATCGCGCATGCCGGGATCGGCGTCACGCTGCTCGGCCTTGCCGCATCGGGATGGGGGCAGGAGAATATTCTCACGATGAAACCGGGCGACACCGCCAAGATCGGTCCCTATGCGGTTCATCTCGACGCGATCGCGCCCATTAACGGCCCGAATTACACGGCCGCCGCCGCGCGCGGCACGATTTTCGAGGGTGGCGCCGCTCTTGGTCCGATCGAGCCGACCGCGCGCTTTTATCCCTCGCGCAAAATGAACCGGTCCGACGCGGGGATCGTCACGCTCGGCCTCGGCCAACTCTATATGAGCATCGGAACGCCCTCGAACGGCGGCGTCGACGTGAGACTCTATTGGAAACCGCTCGTGACCCTGATCTGGCTCGGCGCCCTCGTCATGGCGTTTGGCGGCGCTTTGTCCTTGTCCGACCGCCGTCTGCGGTTCGGCATCGCGAGCCGCGCGCGCCGTCCCGCTGGTCCGACGCCGCAGGCCGCCGAATGAAGCGCGCTCTTGCTCTCGCCCTGATGCTGTCGTGGCCTTTGGCCGCGCATGCGGTTCAGCCCGACGAAATTCTCAAAGATCCGGCGTTGGAGGCGCGCGCGCGCAGCCTATCCGCTGGTTTGCGTTGTCTCGTCTGCCAGAACCAGTCCATCGACGACAGCAATGCCGAACTTGCCCGCGATATTCGCGTGCTCGTCCGCGAGCATCTCGTGGCCGGGGACAGCGATGCCCAAATCCGCGATTACCTGGTCCAGCGCTATGGCGCCTTCATCCTGCTGAAGCCGCCTTTTGAAGCCGGGACGCTGTTGCTTTGGGGCACGCCATTCCTGGTGTTGATCCTCGGCGGGGCCGCGATCTTCGTGACCGCCCGCCGGACTCGGCGACAAAATCCCGCCGTGTCCCTGAGCGCGGAGGAACAAGAGCGGCTCGACCAGGTGCTGGCTGAAAAATAGACCTTCGGCTGCCAGCCCAACCTTACGAACTTGTCATCTCATGGCCATGGACGCGTAATCCCGTCATCTCCATCTTACCAACAGCAGGCGACGGATTCGTTTCGCCGGTTGACCCAGGAGATTTCACCGATGCTTCTTCATCAATCCCCCGATTCGAACCCCCAGCCCAAGCGCAGCCGAGTCACGACACGCGCCGCGCTGCTCGGCGCCGCTGGCGTGTTGGCTCTGACGGGCGCCATGGTCAATGGCTTCATCGTGCCGCATCCGGCCAATGCGGAAGCTCCGGCAGTCCCCGCCCAGGAACATGCGATCACCATCAATCCGACCTCCTTCGCGGATGTCGTCGATCACGTCCGCAACGCGGTCGTATCCGTCAAGGTCAAGGTGACCCAGACGGCCGAAAACGCCGAAGCCGATGGCGGCGAAGACGAAGCGCCATCGTTGCCGCAGCTGAAGCCGGGCGATCCGCTCGAGCGCTTCTTCAAACAGTTCGGCGAGCGTGGCGGCAGCCAGTTCCCGCATTCGGCCAAGCCCCGTACGTCGCAAGCTCAAGGGTCGGGCTTCTTCATTTCGCCGGATGGCTATGTCGTCACCAACAATCACGTCGTCGAGCATGCGACCGAGGTGACGCTTGTGACCGATGATGGCAAGACCTTGCCGGCTACGGTTGTCGGCACCGACAAGAAGACCGATCTGGCGCTGCTGAAGGTGACGGAAAAGGGTGAATTTCCCTTCGTGAAATTTGCCACGACGGCGCCTCGCGTCGGCGATTGGGTCATTGCGGTCGGCAATCCCTTCGGTCTCGGCGGCACGGTGACGGCGGGTATCGTTTCGGCGCGCGGCCGCGACATCAACGCGGGACCCTACGACGATTTCCTGCAGATCGACGCGCCGGTCAATCGCGGCAATTCGGGCGGCCCGACCTTTAACGCCAACGGCAATGTCGTCGGCGTCAATACCGCGATCTTCTCGCCGTCGGGCGGCAGTGTCGGGATCGGCTTCGCCATTCCCGCCGAAGTCGCGCAAAACGTCATCAATGATCTCAAGACCAAGGGCGCGGTATCGCGCGGTTGGATCGGCGTGCAAATTCAGCCGGTCACGAGCGAGATCGCCGAAAGTTTGGGGCTCAAGACCAACAAGGGCGCTCTGGTGGCCGAGGCGCAAGCCACGGGTCCGGCGGCTGGCGCTGGAATCAAGTCGGGTGACGTGATCCTCGGGGTCGACGGCGAGCGGGTCGAAGGTCCGCGCGAACTCGCGCGCAAGATCGCCTCGCTTGGTCCCGATGCCAAGGTCGAGCTGACCTTCTGGCACGATGGCGCGGAGAAGAAGGCGTCGGTCAAGCTCGGCACCCTGCCCAATAGCGATCAGGTCGCCAAGGCCGAAATCGACGGCGACGGGGACAAGAGCTTGGTTGCCTCGCTCGGGCTCCAGCTTGCGCCCGCCGCCACGATCCCCGGAGCAGGCAAGGTCGGGGTCGTCGTCGCCGATGTCGATCCCGAGGGCGCCGCGGCGCAAAAGGGCTTGAAAGTCGGCGATATCATCTTGGAAGCCGCCGGCCATCCGGTGAGCACCCCGGCCGACATCACGGCGGCGATCGCCGCCGCGAAGGCCGACAGCCGCAAGGCGATCCTGCTGCGCGTGAAGAGCGAGCAGGGGACCCGCTTCGTCGCCATCGCCACGACGCCCGCCGGCTAATACGGCTCCACGCTTCCAGTCCCGGACGGTCGCTGGCCGTCCGGGACCGCGTTTTTCGCCAACGGCGACCTCATCAGCCGTGTCGGCCAGATTGTTCCGGCGGTTCGTGACGCCGAGGCTTCCGCCATTCGTTATACGCTCCAGTCTAAGCCTACGAAAATCAACGCGAGCGGCTATATATCGTCCATGCGAATTCTGATTGTCGAAGACGATACCGAGGCGGCGAACTACCTCGTCAAGGCGTTCCGTGAGACGGGACATGTCGCCGATACGGTCCACGACGGATTGGAAGGCTATGATCGCGGGCGAGACGAGACCTATGATGTCTTGATCGTCGATCGCATGCTTCCGAAGATGGACGGTCTTTCGATGATCGGCGCCTTGCGGGCGCAAAACGTCAAAACGCCGGTTCTCATTCTCTCGGCGCTCGGTCAGGTCGACGATCGCGTCAAGGGACTGCGGGCCGGCGGCGACGACTATTTGCCCAAGCCCTATGCCTTTTCGGAGCTGCTCGCGCGAGTCGAGGTGCTCGGGCGGCGCAAGCAGCCGGGCGTCGGAGAGGAGACGGTCTATCGCGTGGGTGGATTGGAACTCGACAGGCTCGCTCATAAGCTGACCCGAGACGGCAAGGAAATCATCCTCCAGCCGCGCGAGTTCCGGCTGCTCGAATATCTGATGAAACATCATGGCCAGGTCGTCACCCGCACCATGCTGCTCGAACATGTGTGGGACTATCATTTCGACCCGCAGACCAATGTGATCGACGTGCATATTTCGCGGCTGCGGGCCAAGATCGACAAGGGATTCGATCCGCCGCTTCTGCAGACGGTCCGTGGCGCGGGATATACGATCCGTGACAGCGCTCGGTAAACTCTTCCGCACCACCGCGTTCAAGATTTCGCTCGCCTATCTCGTGATTTCGGCGGTCGGGTCGAGCATCGTGTTGTTGAGCGTCGGCGACAACCTCAAGGACGTTATCCAGGCGCAGATCAGCCATACGATCGATGCCGATATTACCGGCCTCTCCGAACAATATTCCCAAGGCGGCATCACGACGCTGGTCGAAATCGTGGAACGGCGAACCAGCGTGCCGGGCGCGGGCCTCTACCTCGTGACGACCCATGCCGGCGAGCCGATCGCGGGGAATGTCCAGTCGCTGCCGCCCGGCGTGCTCGACCACCCCGGAGTCGTCGAAACAAGCTACCGGGTGCAAGGCGACCGGACGACGACGCGCCGCGCCCTGGCCCGGATCTTCGCCTTGCCGGGCGGCTTCCGGCTGCTCGTCGGCCATGATCTCGCGGAAGGCGAAAACCTGCGGCCGATCCTCGCCAACGCGCTGATCAATTCGCTGATCTGGTTCACGATTATCGGGACCGTCGGCGGATTGGTGCTGGCGCGCCGGGTGCTGCGCCGCGTCGATGCGATCAATGCGCGGGCGGCCACGATCGTGGCGGGCGACCTATCGGGCCGGTTGCCGCTCGCGGGCACCGGCGACGAACTCGATCGCCTGGTCGAAAATCTCAATGCCATGCTCGATCGCATTTCCATCTTGATGGCCGGTCTCAAGGAAGTGTCGGACAATGTCGCTCATGATCTGAAGACGCCGCTGACGCGGCTGCGCAGCCGCGCCGAACAGGCCTTGCGGCTTGGCCGGAGCCCCGAGGATTATCGCGAGGCACTCGAAAAGGTCATCGAGGAATCCGACGGCCTGATCCGCATTTTCGACGCGCTCTTGATGATCGCCCGCGCGGAGGCCGGCTCGGGGCGCGAAGGCATGGTGGATTTCGACGCCGCTCTCGCCGCGAGCGACGTCGGCGAACTCTACGAACCTGTCGCCGAGGCCAGCGACGTCAAGCTCGAGGGCGCGATCGAACCGGGGCTGTGGGTTCACGGCAGCCGCGAGCTGATCGGCCAGGCCATCGCCAATCTCGTCGACAATGCCTTGAAATACGGGGTCTTGCCGGAGCACGGCGTCGATGGGCGAGGCACAATTACGCTCTCGGCGAAACGGCGTGGCGGCGCCATCGAGATCACCGTCGCCGATCAAGGACCGGGCATTGCGGTCGACGATCGAGGCCGGGTGACGGATCGTTTCATCCGGCTTGAAAATTCGCGCTCGCTGCCCGGTTCCGGGCTGGGCCTCTCGCTGGTCTCCGCCGTTGCGCGCCTGCATAATGGATCATTGCGGATCGAGGACAACGAGCCGGGATTGCGGATCGTGCTCGTGCTTCCCGCGATCAAGACCGGGCCGCCAAGTCTGCCCGCCCCGTCGCCGCGCGCAATTGAGCCCAGTGGGGTGCCGTGACAAATCCGGGCGTTGCCCGCGCGACATCTCAGGCCGATGCCGACATTTTCGCGGCGGCTTTCTGCGCCAGGA
>JARLIW010000063.1 GCA_031291515.1 Beijerinckiaceae bacterium
AGCGCCGATTGCATCGCCGCGACCTGTCCGCCCGCGCCGGTGGCCTGCGCATTCGAGCTATCGATCATGCCTTGCAGGCGCGCGCGCTCCTTTTGCGCGGATTCGAGCGTCACGGTCAGGGCGGCGAGGCTCGTTTGCGCGGCCTGCTTGTTGGCGCGCTCCAACGCGAGCAGCGAGGTCAGTTCATCGACTTGGCGGTTCAGTTTGCTCAGAGCGGTATCCTTGCCGGTGACCTCGCGGGCGAGGAAGAATTGCGCGAGCATGAACACCGACAACAGGAAAATGATCACGAGCAACATGGTCGACAGGGCGTCGACGAAACCCGGCCAGTAATTGAGGCCGTGTCCGTTGCGCCGCGCCCGCCCCAAGGCCATCAGCGGCGCTCCGGCATGGAGGCGAGCCGACGCAGCAGAACCTTGATTTCGGCATTCTGCTCGGCTTGGGCCTCGACCCAATCGCGGATCTGTTGCTGCTCGACGCGCATGTGCTGCACCAGCCCCTGAATGCCCTCGGCGAGATTGGCGAGGGCCGTGGTGTTGGCGCGCAAATCGACGGTCGGCTCGATGCGCGGCATGATCCCATGGCTCGGCTCGGCGGTCGTCGCGGTCAAGGCATCCTCGAGCTCGGTGTAGAACCGGTTCTGCGCCTGGCCGCCCTGCAGATCGAGAAAGCCGAGGACGAGAGAACCGGACAGACCGAACAGCGAGGAGGTGAACGAAATGCTCATGCCGGCCAGAGGCGCCGCCAAGCCGTTTTTGAGATCGTCGAACATCACGCCGGCATCGGCGCCGGTCTGCATCGATTTGATCACGCCGCCGATCGATCCGACGGTTTCGATCAAACCCCAAAAGGTGCCGAGCAGGCCGAGAAAGATCAGCAGGCCGGTCAAATAGCGCGAGACCTCGCGGGACTCATCAAGCCGCGTGCCGATGGAATCGAGAATGACGCGCAGCGTGACCGTCGAAATCGACGCGCCGGGCGGCTTGTCCCCCAAAAGCGTCGCCATCGGCGCGAGCAGGATCGGCGGATGGACTTGCGCCGCCGTGCCCGTGGGCAAGGCATTGACCCAGCGCACCTCGCGGAACAATTGCGCGACTTGCCGGATGCCGAGCACGATCCCGACGAACAGAACGCCGAAGATCAAGCCGTTGAGGCCCGGATTGGCCATGAAGGCCGTCCCGATTTTCTTATATAGAATCAGGACGATGAATGCGATCAGGATGAGAAAGAGGATGATTCTCACCAAGAAAATGCGAGGCGATGAGAGCCGGAAAGGATCGGTGTCGGCACTGGCCATGAACGCTCCCGCAAACTTCTTCTGCCGCTTCCTGTATCCGCCAATCCTGGCGGCCGGAGCAAGTCTCTAAACCGCCGCTAAATTGGGGCCTGACCGGCAAATGGCAAGCCTTTTCGTCGGGGAGGGCGGGGGAAACGATCCGTCCTTGGTTGTGTCGCACGCGCGATGGCCACCCCCGTCATGCCCGGCCTTGTACCGGGCATCGACGCCGGGACCTTGCGGCTTCGCTTGGCGTTTTGCGAAATGCCGCCGCGTGGATGGCCGGGACGAGCCCGGCCATGACGGCGAGGGGGCCAATGCGACCGAGAACCTCGTATTCCCCGGTTGAAAAAAGCCGCCGATGCTGTGATGGTCGCTCGCGTGGGGGCTCGCCTCGCCGAGGGATCAGCCGTGAAAGTTCACTATATCACTTGCGCGAAATCGTCCTCGGTCGACAGCAAGACAAACCAGCTCAGCCTGTTTCATGTGCTCGACGAAATCGGCGCGGCCGCCTTTCCGCTGCATTTGCACAGCGTCTGCGTCGCCGCTTTGTTCGAGCGCGAGGCGGAGGACGCCGTCACCCAGTCCTATGCCTTGGTGGTCAAGCTCGACGGCGGTCTGCTCGCTTCGTTCACGATGACGATCGATTTTTCCGGCGCGCGCCGCAACCGCAGCGTCAACACGGTCCAAGGCCTGACCATCCCCGCCGCCGGCGCGGTGACGATCGCGATGGTGCAAAAAGGCAAGGTTTTGGCGGAATGGCGCGCGCTCGCGCTGCTCACCGGCGCGGCGGGCTCGCCATCCCAAGCGGAAGCCCCGCCCGCCCCGGCAAGCGAGCCGGCGGCTTCCGTGAAGACCGCGGCGATGTTGAACTAAATCGCAGCCGTCCTTGCGAGCGAAGCAATCCATTGCCCGGCGCGTTGCCCTGGATGGCTTCGCGTCGCTCGCAAGGACGCCGCTTGAACGCCCCTACGCGCCCTTGATCAAATTCAGCAGCGCGGCCTGAATCGGTTCGTTGCCCGCGCAAATCGAGCCCTTGGTCAGCATGTCCTGGCCGCCGTCGCAATCGGTGGTGAAGCCGCCGGCTTCCTTGACCATGACGAGGCCGGCCGCGATGTCCCAGGATTTGATGCCGCGTTCCCAATAGCCGTCGTAGCGCCCGGCCGCGACATAGCACAGGTCCAAGGCGGCGGCGCCGAGACGGCGGACGTTGGAGACCTTGCCCATCACCGTGCTCAACTCCTGGCTGAACCGGGCGTGCCCGCTCTTGCCGAGATGCGGGATGCCGCAACCGATCAAGGCTTCGGGAAGCTTGTTGCGGCCGGACACGCGCAGGCGCCGGTTGTTGAGATAGGCGCCCTGACCGCGCTCGGCGACGAACATGTCGTCGACGGCGGGATTATAGACGACGCCCGCCACGATCTGCCCCTCGCGCGCCAAGGCGATCGAGACGCCGAAAATCGGGATGCCGTGCAGGAAATTGGTGGTGCCGTCGAGCGGATCGATATGCCAGGTGTGGCTTTTGTCCGTGCCTTCGATCTCGCCGCCCTCTTCCATGATGAAGCCATAGCCGGGCCGCGCCTTGGACAGTTCCTCGAAGACGATCTTTTCGGCCTTCTGGTCGGCGACGGTGACGAAATCGCCGGGACCCTTGACCGAGACTTGCAGGTTTTCGACCTCGCCAAAATCGCGCTTCAGGCCACGGCCCGCCTTCAAGGCGGCGGCCGTCATCACATTCATCAAGGCGGATCGGATCATCGGGGTCTCGGATCAGGCAAAGGACAGAGGGAATTTGGAAGAGGTGATGCACGCCCCGTCCGCTGTTCGCAAGCCCTTGCTGCCGCGCGGTTGCTCCGGCGGTCGCCTTTCGATCACAACGACCTGAAAAGACTTACGAAATGAATCACGAGAGATCAGCGGCAAATATCTTGAGGTCGCCGAGCGCGCAATGGGCCAACGCGCCTTCATGGGTCGCGCGCAGCGCCACGCGCGGCGCGGCGCCGCACAAAAACGCTTCTTGCCAGCGCGGCGCGCAAAGGCACCAGCGGTCGCCGGCCTTCAATCCGGGAAAGCCGTAAGCGGGCAGAGGGGTCGAGAGATCGTTGCCGCGCGCTTTCGAGAAGGCCAGAAATTCGTCGCTCATCAGCGCGCAAACGGTATGGCTGCCCGGATCTTGCGGGCCGGTTTTGCAGCACCCGTCCCGGAAAAACCCGGTCAGAGGCTGCGTCGAGCAGGATTCGAGCGGCTCGCCCAAGACGTTGCGCTCGCCGCGGCCGCCGCCGCCACCATTTCCAGTTTCGTCCCTAAACATGATGGCGATCTCCGCGGACAGGCGTTCAAATCCGCGGCGTCTTGGCATCGGCGCGGCGCGGCCGTCTAGAATTTCGTTCTTAGCCCATCTCTTGAAAGAGGTGTAGATATTTCCGGTCGAGAGGCATGCTTCTGCTCGTCGCACGAGAGCGAACGCGTCAACCAGTTCGTGCTGGCGTTGGCCGGCCCATAGGGCACGACGGGCCTCGAATATGACAGTTTCATCATGCTGTGCCCCGTACGACACAGACTCGTGCGCGGTGCCTTGCTATGAAGGCCTCGGTTCCGGTGGCGGCTCATGTTTTTTCGGGGGAAAAGGCATCGGGCGCTGGCGGAGCCGAGGGGTAAAAGGCCTGGCTAGCCGCGCGCGCGGTTTCGCTGGGCCTTTTTGCGTCTGGCCCCGGGAGCGGCGCGTGACGCCAATGAATTAAACCGCGGACGCGTTTCGATCATACGAGAGCACGTCGGGATAGAAACGCGCCAGAAGATCCGTGAAGTTCTCTTGAACATATTTCACGATCGGCATCGGCATGTGCTTTTTCCATTCCTCGGGATCGCCGCTCCGGTAATGTGATCGGTCATCGACCTCGCCGGGCGAGCGGCCTCCGGAAAAGGATTCGAACGTATAGCGCCAATCCGGCGGAAGATGGGGCCGCGACAGGGGAAGCATATCCTTGACCCAGCGGGACGGTTCGATGACGAAATCCTCGACGCGAACGGTCTTGAACCGCTCGTCGCCGTAATTCCAATTTCGCAGCGCGTAGAGCGGCCCGGACGTGCCAGGACCGATGTCGGCCCGTTCGAGGAAGGTCAGGGTAAGATATAGCCCCTCGTGAAAGCTGGCGCTTTTCAACACGCGGCGTTGCTTCGTCAGCGCGCTCCAGCCGGTATCGGGATGGGTGTTCAAATGCGAGAAATACGAGGAGACGATAATGTTGAGTGGGTTTCTGACGAAATGGATGCCCCAGAGCTCTTGAGCGACGGCGCGGCGGTAATCGGAATTCCCGAAAAAGGTCAGATGCGCGGGGTTTCGTTCGACATTCTCGGTCTTGTCGTCTTGCGCGAAATCAAGATAATTCAACGTGGAAATTTCGCATAGATACCGAATAGCCCACCGCGAGGCGCATTTATGATGCGAATGGAAATAGATCATCGGGACGATCGGCTGGCGGCGAGATTGCGGTGAAGCTACACGGCTTGGTCCTTGATTGAAGGGTAATTTTCGCGGGTTGGCGTCAATTAAACGTGATGGGGGACAGGTGAACATTGCCGGCCGCGCACGGATCTGGGGCGACCGACGGTCCCTACCGCAACGAGGCGCAAAAGCGCTGGATCAAGTCGCAAGCTTCTTCGAGCACGGGGGTCGCCGTCGCGTAAGAGAGGCGGAAATTCGGACCCTGGCCAAAGGCCGTGCCCGGCACCACGGCCACGCCCTCGGTCTCCAGCAGCGCGTCGACGAAATCCGCGTCGGTCTCGATCCTCTTGCCCTGCGGCGTCTGGCGGCCCAGCGCCTCCTTGACCGAGGGAAAGACGTAAAACGCGCCTTCCGGCGTCGGGCACTGCAGATATCTCGCCTGATTGAGCATCGACACCACGAGGTCGCGGCGGCCTTCGAAGATCTTGCGGCTCTCCCCGATGAAGGTTTGGGGGCCGTTCAAGGCTTCGACGGCGGCCCATTGCGCGACCGAGCACGCGCCCGAGGTCTGTTGTCCCTGCAGCGTGTCCATCGCCTTGATCAAGGTGGTCGGACCCGCGGCGTAACCGATCCGCCAGCCGGTCATCGCATAGCTCTTCGACACGCCGTTGATCGTCAAGGTGCGGTCGAGCAAGGCCGGCTCGACCTGCGCGGGCGTCGTGAATTCGAAATCGCCGTAAACGAGATGCTCGTAAATATCGTCGGTCATCACCCAGACGTGCGGATGGCGCAGCAGCACGTCGGTCAACGCCTTCAATTCGGCGCGGGTATAGGCCGCGCCCGAGGGATTCGACGGCGAGTTCAGCAGCAGCCATTTGGTCTTGGGCGTGATCGCGCGGTTGAGTGCTTCGGCGGTCAGTTTGAAGCCATCCTTGTCCGATGTCGGCACGCGGACGGTCTCGCCGCCCGCGATCGCGACCAGATCGGGATAGCTGACCCAATAGGGCGCGGGCACGATGACTTCGTCGCCGGGATTGATCGTCGCGAGAAAGGCGTTGAACAGAATATGCTTGGCGCCGGTGCCGACGATGACTTGGCCGGCGCTGTAATCCAGCCCGTTCTCGCGCTTGAATTTCGCGACGATCGCGTCCTTGAGCGGCGCGATGCCGGACACCGGCGTATATTTGGTCTCGCCGCGCTCGATGGCGGCAATGGCGGCCTGTTTGATGTTTTCCGGCGTGTCGAAGTCGGGCTCGCCGACGGTCAGCGAAATGATCGTGCGTCCGGCCGCCCGCAAATCGCGCGCCTTCTGCGTCGCGGCGATGGTCGCGGAAGGTTGGATCCGCGACAGAGCGGTGGACAGAAATGGCATGGCGGGCTCCTGGGGCGCGGCGGATTTGGCGGCGCGGACCATAGGTTCGCATGCGCCGCCGGGCAACCGCAATCACTGGCCAGTCAATCGTTTTGTCGGACATCTCCGCGATGGTCCGGCACGACAAACCCGTTCAGCGCGAAAGAAACGATTCATTCACCCTACGGAGGCAAACCATGCCCACGAACCAGCCTGCGACAAATGAGCTAACCGGTTGGGAAACATCTAAAATTTGACGTTGTTCGCTCACACTTTAAGCATGATGCTCAATGACTGGACTCTTATTTCGAATGATTTTGGGTTAGGAAGAGACATGCGCGTCCCAACGCGTTGGCCTGGCTTTGCCGGGCCCTTCTCCCGAGACTTGCTCGCCTTTGGTTCGTTCCAAGGCGAGCCTTTTCGCCGGGAGCCCGCGCCGGATCGCCCGCGCGTCCATTTCAAGCCTGTTTCAAACAACCGGCAGGACGTCTTCAAACAACTCGAAAGATTTTACGACGAGGCGGGAGATGGCGGACGGCTGGATGATCTCCAGCCGCCGCTCGCATGCGCCTGACGAGGCTTACGTCATTCTTCGGAATGGCTATCCCGGTCGTGGTCGCCGTGATGTTCGTGATTTCCCTCGTCGTGGTCCCCATGGTGGTGACCCCAATGATGATGATGATGGTGGTGATGGTGCCAGTGGTGCTCCTCGTCGCCGTCGCCATCTCGGTGCTCATGATGCCAAGCGTGGTGGCCCTCGTCGCCATCCCTATGCTCGTCGCGCGCGCCTTCGTGCCCGCCGTCATGGTCGTCCGCGCTCGCGACATTGAATGCGGCGTGCAGCAGCTTGTGGCCCTTGAAAGCCTCTTCGAGAAGTTTCGGCAGATGCTCCTTCTGGGGCGCATCGAGGCTCGCGACGAACGGTTCCGTCGCGTCGGTCAGCGCTTTTAGGCCCTTGGCGCTTTCGCCGAGCCCTTCGGCGCGACGTTTCAACCGCTCGAGCGGGGATAGCGCGGCGCCGTCTCGATGCGCTTCGCGCAGTTTTTCCTGGCCTTGGGCAAGACCGCGAATTGCCGCCTCGACGGGAGTCCACAAGGGGGCTTGCGCGGCGGTGAGTTCGAGGCCCGCATGCAGGGCCGCGATCTTGGCGTCGAGGAACGCCTTATGATCCGCGCGCTCTTTTTCCTTGTCCTCCGCCGCGGCGGGAGCTGGCTTTGCCGGGGCCGCGGTCGTTTGTGGCGGGGCCGCGGCCGGCGCGCCCTGCGCGAAGCCAGTGACGGGCGCGAGAAAAGCGGCGGATCCGAGCAGTGCGCCGAGGACGAGGCCGACCGGGACGTGTTTTGACATTCGAAGTCTCCAAGAGAACAGGACCGCCTCAGGATAGGGCGCGTGCCGCCTAGAATCATGGCGGAAACCAGTACGTCCGATCACGTTTCGATCAATTTTTGCTCGGGCTTACCCTAAATATCAGATAGGGCGTGCCATTCATGGGGACCGGCGCGAGCCAGTCCGGGATTCGCCCGGCGAGTAAGTTGGCGGCCAAACTTTCGGGCGCGCGCTTCGCCAGAGCTTGCGTTTCTCCGAAGCCGGGGCAAATCGCGACATAATCGGCGCCGCGCGCGCTCAACATGGAAAAAGCGTCTTCGGGCTTGGCCATCAGGCTTTCGAGCATCAACAAGTTGCCGGCATTGTCCCTGTGGTAGGGCGCGGCGAAGACCGTCATTTGGGTGTGAACGAGAAAATAGGCGCCGGAATCGATCGGCGCCACGACCCGGCCGGGCGGCAGCGCCGCGAGCGGCGCGAAGGACGCGGGGGCAAGGCATTTGTTGCCAGCGCGGGTCGGCGCGGTGCCGGTGTCGTCCGGGAGCACGAGGCCCCAAGCCGCCGAGGTGAAGGGAAATACGAGGCACAGCGCGAGAAGCGCCCATTCGTTGCGGCCGGCCTGCTTTGCGCGGCCATGCAGCGCGATGGCGAGCGGAAGCGCGCCCGCGACGGCGAGCGGCGTGACCGAGGTAAATACGCGGATTTGCCAAAATCCCATCGCGAGCCCGGTGCCGATCAGCGCGCTGACCAGGAGAAAGCGCGCTGCCGTGATCCCGCGCCACAGGATCGCGCCCGCGAGCGTGCCGCAAAGCCCCAGCGCGACGGGCATCAGCGTGAGCAGCGCGCCTTGCGGATCCTCGCGGAAAAAGCGCGGGAAGGGCAGGGATTCCGTGACATTCGAAAGCCAGATCGCGCGAACGAGCGGCGCGACATTGGCGAAGGGATCGCGCAGGCAGGCGGGATAGAATAGGGCGACGTAGCCGGCGGCGAGCACGGCGATTCCGCCCGCCGCGATCAAGCGGGCGAGGCGTCCGGGCAGGCGGTTCGAAAGCGCGGCCAATAGCGCGCATCCCGCCGCGCCAATCAGGCCCGCGCCGAGATGGGCGGCGCCGAACGCGTCGCAGACCGG
>JARLIW010000279.1 GCA_031291515.1 Beijerinckiaceae bacterium
AAAGGACATCATCGACACCCATGACTTCGAAACCGAAATGGGCTCGGCCATCTACCGCGGCCGTCGACCCGACAGCGATGCCCCTATCGTCACAATGATACGGCGCGCCGGCGGCGCGGTGCTAGGCAAGACGGTGACGACGGAATTCGCGGCAACCTTTCCAGGTCCGACAACAAACCCCCACAACGTGAATCATACACCGGGCGGTTCCTCCTCCGGCTCGGCCGCCGCCGTCGCAGCGGGGATGGTCCCGCTTGCCATCGGGAGCCAGACCGCGGGATCCATCGTCAGGCCCGCGGCCTTCTGTGGCGTCGCGGGTTACAAGCCGAGTTTCGGCATGTTCCCGACTGCCGGCGTGAAACTGATGTCCTGGAGCCTCGACACTCTGGGCTTCTTCGGCCAAGGCATCCCGGATGTGAGCTTTTTCGCCAGCGCCGTGGCGGGCTACGCGATCACGCGGCGGAAAGAGCGGCCGCCCCGATACGGGCTCCTAGAGACGAGTCGCTGGCCCCAGATTTCACCCGACATGCACGACGCTGTCGCCGCCGCCGTCCGACGCGCGACGCTTTGCGGCGCCAGCTTCAGCCATGTAGCCGTCCCCGACTTCTACGCGTCGGCCGATGGGGCCCACAACACGATCCAGAACTACGAGATCGCGAGGGCGCTTGCATTCGAATTTGACCATCACGCCGGTCTGCTGAGTCCCGGGCTCAAGACGATCATCGAGGACGGCCTGGCGATCGCGCCGGAGGAATATGTGATCGCGCAACAGACGGCCTTGCAAGCCCGCGGGGCTTCAGGGGTCCTGTTCGAGGGTGTTGACGCGCTTTTGCTGCCCTCCGCGCCAGGCGCCGCTCCACAAGGACTTGCGTACACGGGAGACTCGGCGCTCTGCCGGGTTTGGACCTTGCTGGGCTTCGCCTGTGTCAACGTGCCCGGATTCCGCGACAAGACCGGGATGCCTCTTGGGCTTCAAATCGTCGCGCCCTGGGGACGCGACGACGATGCGCTATGGGCGGCGGAGTTCCTGGAAGACGCCATCAATGCAGGAGCAGACGCGTGAGCCTTTCCCCTCCAAACCTAGCGGCATCCACCGCGCCCTCCCTGCCATTCAATGCAAGCGATCTCGCGGCTTGGTTGGAAACCCACGTCGAGGGATTCCGTGGGCCGATGACGATCCGGCCGTTCGAAGGTGGACAGTCCAACCCGACCTACCATTTGAACACCCCCCTTCGCCAATACGTACTTCGCACCAAGCCCGCGGCGGCGGCGAAACTGGTTCCGTCGGCCCATGCCATCGAGCGGGAGTTCGGGGTGCTCCGCGCGCTCAGCGCCTCCGACGTACCGGTGCCCCGCGTGGAGTGCCTGTGCGTCGATGAAACCGTCATCGGACGCGTCTTCTACATCATGGAATTCATCGAAGGACGAATCCTTTGGGATCCAAGCCTGCCGGGATTGACGGGACCTGACCGAGAGCGCCACTACGACGAGATCAACCGGGTTCTCGCCGCGATCCATACCGTCGACATTCAAACGCACGGATTGAACGAATTCGGGAAGCCGGCCGATTACTTCGAGCGCCAGATCCGTCGCTGGACCCGCCAGTACAAAGCCTCGGCCGATGGCGCCAGCGACCTTTCGCAACCGATCCCCGACATGGAAAAACTGGCGGAATGGCTGCCCGAAAACATCCCACCCATCGCCGTCGCGTACCGGCCGTCCGTTGTCCACGGCGATTTCAGGTTGGACAACCTGCTCTTCCATCCAACGGAGCCTCGAATCCTGGCGGTGCTCGACTGGGAATTGTCGACGCTCGGCCACCCGCTGGCGGACCTCAGCTATTATTGCCTCGCCTGGCATGTGCCCAAGGACATGTTCCGCGGCATGTCCGACGTGCCGTTGGCCGCCGGCGTCCCGACGGAGGCCGAATTCATAAAGCGGTGGTGCGTCCGAACGGACTTCGCGTCACCCGCGGCATTAAGGGGTAGCTGGAACTTTTTTCTGGCCTTCAGTCTGTTCCGCGTGGCCGCCATCCTGCAGGGCATTTCAAAACGTGTCGAACTTGGAACCGCGGGCAACGAACACGCCGCCGAAGTCAGCGTAAACGCCCGGCCGCTTTCCGCGCTCGGCTGGGGTTTGGCAACGTCCGCCTAGGATATCTCGATCCGTCCCCGCAAACGCCCTCCAAGCCAACATTCCAAGAGGTATTATGTTTTTCGAACTCTCTTCCAAAGCCGCGGGTCTCAAAAGTCGGCTCGAAGCCTTCATGCATGAGCGGATCTATCCGAACGAGGAGCGTCACTTCCGCGAAATTACCGAGGCCGGTCCGTGGGCCGTGCCGGCCGTCATCGAAGAGTTGAAGCCCGAAGCGAAAGCCGCGGGTCTGTGGAATCTGTTCTTGCCCGACGACGGGAGTGGCGCGGGCCTCACAAATCTAGAATACGCCCCGCTTTGCGAGATCATGGGCCGGTCGCCACTCGCTCCCGAAGTGTTCAACTGCTCCGCGCCGGACACTGGAAACATGGAAATCCTGGTCCGCTATGGGACCACGGAGCAGAAGGAGCGCTGGCTCACGCCGTTGCTCGAGGGTAAAATTCGGTCCGCGTTTGCTATGACGGAACCGGCTGTCGCGTCTAGTGACGCTACCAATATTGAAAGTTCTATTATTCGCTCGGGCGACGACTACGTCATCAACGGACACAAGTGGTACGCCACGGGCGCCACCGACCCGCGCTGCGCCCTTTTTATCTTCATGGGAAAAACCGATCCCAATAACCAAGACCGGCATCGGCAACAATCGATGATCATCGTGCCCCGCGACGCAAAAGGCGTCGCCGTCGTCAGGTCGATACCCATCTTCGGCTACTATAGCGTGGACCGCGCTTCGGAAGTCGTTTTCGACAATGTGCGCGTGCCCGTGCACAACATGCTCCTAGGCGAGGGCCGGGGATTCGAGATCGCGCAGGGTCGGCTTGGCCCGGGCCGCATCCATCACTGCATGCGGTTGATCGGCCTTGCCGAGCGGACCCTCGAGAAAATGTGCCGCCGCACTATGGCTCGGACAGCGTTCGGAAAGCCGATCGCGGATCAGACGGTGACAAGCGAGAGAATCGCGGAAGCGCGCATCATGATCGAACAAAGCCGCCTCCTGACCTTAAAGGCGGCGCATATGATGGATGTGGCCGGAAACAAGGCCGCGCGTGCCGAGATCGCCATGATCAAAGTGGCGGTCCCGAACATGGCCTGCCGCGTCATAGATTGGGCCATCCAAGCGTTCGGCGCGGCAGGCACGGGTGACGATTTCGGTCTCGCGGCAGCCTACGCGACAGCGCGCTTGCTGCGGATCGCCGATGGCCCGGATGAGGTTCATCGCAATCAAATCGCGAAGCTCGAATTACGAAGATACAGCGTCGGCGAAAAATAAAACCGGGCCGTCTGCATCGTCGACTTCCTGAGCCCCTGTTCGGCGACCTCGGCGTTTTGAACAGCGCTAAATCGCGCGAGAAGCGTTCTTGGCGCGGATCGCCGCCGCCGGTAGCGGCCGCTCCTCGTTTCGCCGCGTACGCGGCCGTACATGCCGACGGGCGTTTCTCTGTTCGACGCATGCAATAGGGCTGGGACCCTTGCGATGACGCAGTGCCCGCGCTTCTGGCGACCTCGCGGGATGTGGGATATTCGCCATAACGTTGTTCGCCAAGACGCTCTATCGACGGACGCGTCTGCTCGATCTTCAGGCAAGTGATGCACCGATCGATGTGCCGCTATCGATCCCGCGCAATCCCTTTCGATGCCGGTTGACCTCCACGATGTTCGGAAACCAACTTCTGGGGCGACACCCGGAATTGCCGCGCGAAATAGCCGGCGCGGATCAGAACGTGGCCCAAACGTCGATGGCCGTTGCCTGGGGGAGGCAACGGCCATCTAATGCCAGACAGCCTTTATTCCGAAACCCAGCAGGTCGCGTCAGAGCCATCTGGCAACTGGACCTGGTTATAAAACCAGTTCTCCTTCGGGGCTCGCAAATGACCCATCGAACGCCCAATCTCTCATCAAGCGGTTTCTCAGAACGCGTACCGCATGCCCACGGTCGGATCATACGACTTCGTGCTGAGATATCCGAATGCGAGACCTCCACTCACCGCCGAATACGCGACACCGGCATAAAGCTTTATGTTCTTGTTCCAATCGTAATCGACTCTCATCGAGATCACGTCTTCGGCGCCGGAGCAGTTCGTGTATGAGGCGGATGAACAAGAAGTCGCCGAGTAACTCGTTGCATTGATGCCAGGAAGCGACTTGACGCCAAAGCCGTAGCTGTTCTGAATGAAGCGGTAATACCCGGCGGCCGCGGACCATCGAGCATCATACTGGTATTTGACGGCAAAGAATATGGAATCAATGTGCCGGTCTCCGCCGGTATAGGCGTAGTTGACCACCCCGCCGCCGGAGGATCCCGTGGTCGAAAGTCCCGGTCCGATCAGATAGCCTCCGACGGTCTCATGTCCCGCCGACCAACCGCCATCGGCCGGGTTCGAGAAGTCCTCCCGCGACCATCCACCGCTGACTGTCACCTTACCGACAGGCGTTTTATATCCCAATCCAGATGGATCAAAAACGTACTTTCCAAGAATCCCGTATCCGACAACGTCATAGACGCGCGCGCCGACAAATTGCGATCCGACGTTCGCCGCGCCGGACAAGGGCCCAATGCTGATCGAATCCCTTGATTGGCCACCGTAGGCGTCGATCGAGAATTCGGGGCGGACGATACCAACCTCGCCCTGATAGTACACCTTCGTGTCGGTGCCCGGCGCGGCATAAAGAACTTCGGTGCGGAACATTCCGATCTGGTTCAGGTATTTGATCGATTCGTCGACTCTCCCCGTGGCTGTACTTCCCATCCCGTAAACGGTTCCGTTGAAACCCTGCAAGGAGAACCCGTTGGATACGAGCGGATCATAATCGGCCAACATGTCCGCCGACACCGCGTTGCTCCTGCCGGCGCGCACCTGGCCCCAGTTCGTCAAAGCGAAGCCCCCGTACGCCTCGCCGTTGAATATCTGGCCCGCCCGGCTGGAGTCGCCCTCCATGTTCTGCCGAGCCAATGGTATGCCATTCATCAGTTGGGCGCTTTTGACTCCGTTCACAAGGTCGGCCGTCGTCGGGTTGAAGCCCGTTTCCAGCCTCCCGATGAAGCTCAAATCATTCCACAGTCTTTCTTCGACTTTCACGCCAATGAAGGACTGGGTTATTTGGTTTGGAGCCAATATGAATTTCGGGCCGGTGCTCGACGGATAGATCAAACTTCCGGGGCTGTTGATGACACCGGCGTAAGGTGTTCCATGCCTTTCATATTGCCCCGCGATATCGATGGCGCCAATCAAAGTGACCCCGTTCCACGTCAGATCCGGCAGGACCGGTGGAGTCGCATTGAAAATTCCCAAATCCGCCGCGTGCGCGCTTGCGGTAATCCCGACGGATGCGATCGCATACAGCAAGCGCCTTCCGGCGCCGCGTGTCAGCTTTCGAACGATAGTCGATTTCATGCTTGTTGTGGCGATCGTCCCCATTGCTTCCCCCTAAATCAAAGTCAGCCTGTCGTCGCCAGATCGAATGGACGCCCCTCAAACCAGCAGTCGCCGGTCTGCATTTCTCGACCTGGTTCCGAATTCCAGAACTCTCTGCTGGAACACCAGTTTTATAAACTACACATATCAGTCATGTAAACAGGGATAGCTGATGCTAATTTTGGCTTAGTGGGATGATTTATGGCGAAAATGTCGCCACTTAGGCTGTTTATTGCGCGTTATCCAGTCGCCAACGACGGCGGGTTATGTCGAACGGACGATGGGGGCTCTGTCGAATGGAAGCCGTCGCCGCGATAACGAACTCGAGCGAAGAAGCAATTGACGCACCTGGTCCGTCCACCTCGCGCGGCTCGGAAACCACACCCCGGCAAACAGACCGAAAACCGAGTGTCGACGCTCAGGCTCCAGCGAACCGCCGGTGTCGGCAATTTCGCGATCTTCTCGACCAGGCACCCTCTAAAGAATGCGAGTTTACGATTTCTGGTAGCCTTCTCGGCGACTGTGGCATGATCAGATGTCTCGGCGGCGCCACATCAAGTCCCTATTGGCGACAGCGCGTCATGCTGGCCTGGGACAAGCGCGGTCAAGGCGATCTTAGATGTGCGTCCCGCCGCCGCCGCGTCATTATCCCTGTGAAACCGCCTCTCCCAAGGCCTTCAAGAAGGGGGGCGGATCGGTGCGGAGATGCGTCGCCTTCGCGCCATAGATCAAGCCGATCGTCCGCCGCAGCGTCAAACCAGAAAGGCGCGGCCGGACGATGCCATCAAGCTTGAAGCTATCGGGCATGACGGTGATGCCGAGACCGGCGACGATCATCTGCATGACTTGGTCGTCGTTCGTTGTGCGAAGCGCGAAGTGGGGACGCACGCCGCGTTGCGTGAAATACCGGCTGATTTCGGACAGCGCTTCGCAATGGCGCCGGACGATCATGACGTCTTCCGCCAAATCTTCCGCATCGATCGACGCGCGGCCGGCCAAAGGATGGGCCTCCCCCATCGCGATCGAGTAGGCCTCTTCGCGTAGAGGCTGCTCAAACGATTCGTCGCCGCCTCTCGCGACGATGCCGAGTGCGACGTCGATCCGGCCCCTGACCAGCGCGCTTGCGAGATCGCGCTCGTTGCCGTCCAGCAGCTCCAGCGACTTGGCGTGGCCCCGTCCTCCGATTTCCTTGACGGCCGCGGACGCGAACCGGGTTGGCACGCTGCGGAGGATGCCAACCCGCAGAATAGGGCCCTCCTTGGCCTTGCTCGAAACGCGTTGGGCCATGTTGAATTCGTTTTCGATGCGGCGCGAATGGATCAGGAAGCGTGATCCCGCGTCGGTCAGCTGGACCCGTTGGTTGGATCGCAGGAACAACGCCGTGCCGAGGAGCCTCTCCAGTTTCGCGACGCCGGCTGAAAGCGTCGGCTGCGTCACGTTGCAGTGTGCCGCGGCCCGGGAGAACGTGCTTTGGTCAACGACGGCCAGGAAATAGCGGATCAGATACCGGTCAATCATAGAACCCGTCTATACAGTCCTTCCCAATCTTTCAATTGTCCAAAACCAGCGCGGCCCCCTAACGTCAAGAAGGAGGAGCTGCAATGGTTGATCTTGATTTTGCGCTTGGTGACGACGCCGAGATGATCCGAGACAGCGTCGCCCGTTTCGCCAAGGCGAAGATCGAACCCCTCGCCGCGAGGATCGATGCCGAAGATTGGTTTGCCCAACATCTTTGGCCCGAGATGGGCGAACTCGGCCTGCACGGCATCACTGTCGAGGAGGAATGGGGTGGTCTGGGCCTCGGTTACCTTGAGCATGTCGTCGCCGTGGAGGAAGTGTCTCGCGCCTCCGCTTCGGTCGGCCTCAGTTATGGCGCGCATTCCAACTTGTGTGTCAATCAGATCAGACGATGGGCGAACAACGATCAGAAGCGCAAATACCTGCCCAAGCTCATCTCCGGTGAACATATCGGCAGTCTCGCGATGTCCGAGGCCGGGGCCGGATCGGACGTCGTCGGCATGAAGATGCGTGCCAGGAAGACCGGCAACGGCTACTGCCTGACTGGGACCAAGTTCTGGATCACCAACGCGGCGTTCGCGGAGACGCTCGTCGTCTACGCCAAGACGGGTGAAGGCCCGCGCGACATCACCGCGTTCCTGATCGAAAGGAACCGCCCCGGTTTTTCGATCGGTCAGAAGATCGACAAAATGGGCATGCGCGGCAGCCCGACCGCGGAACTCGTGTTCGACGATTGCGAGGTCCCGGCGGAAAACGTCATGGGCCCCGAGAACGGCGGCATCGCCATCCTAATGTCGGGCCTCGACTACGAGCGCGTCGTGCTGGCGGGCATCCAACTTGGCATCATGCAGGCCTGCCTCGACGTGGTGCTGCCCTATGTCCGCGAACGCAAGCAGTTCGGAAAGGCGATCGGTTCGTTCCAGCTGATGCAGGCGAAGATCGCGGACATGCATGTCGCCCTCAACTCGGCCCGCGCCTACGTCTACGCCGTCGCCCGCAACTGCGACGCCGGAAAGACGACACGCGTCGATGCCGCCGGCGCGATCCTCATGGCGAGCGAGAGCGCGGTGAAGGTCAGCCTGGAGGCGATCCAGGCGCTCGGGGGCGCCGGCTACACCAAGGATTGGCCCGTCGAACGCTTCATGCGCGACGCCAAGCTGCTCGATATCGGCGCCGGCACGAACGAGATCCGGCGCATGCTCATCGGACGGGAGCTGGTCGGTCCATGAGCGCGCCCGTCCTCGGCACCAAGATCAACCCGGCCAGCGACGAGTTCCGGCTCGCCCGCGACCACAACCTCGCCCTGCGCGACGGCCTACGCGGCCGGGTCGC
>JARLIW010000280.1 GCA_031291515.1 Beijerinckiaceae bacterium
GTGCCGACGAATTCAGCATAAACCTGCATCCATTTCGCCAGCGCTTCGAACGGTGGGTAATTCGCGGCAAGCGTTGCGGCGGCCTCCGCGCAGGCATCCATTTCACTATGAAAGACAGCGGCGATCAGGTCGGCGCGCTGGGGAAACCGACGAAAGAGCGTCCCCATTCCGACGCCTGCCCGGTCGGCAATTTCGCGGGTCGTGGCGTCCACCCCCGTCGTCGCGAACAATTCTCTCGCCGCCACAACGAGGGCGTCGACGCTCCGCTGAGCGTCGGCACGCAAGCGGCGTTCGCCACCCACATCCGGGGACGCGTCGGCGCTTTGGCCTTCTAATTGGGCGTTCGGCATATATCTCACTTGCCAAGAGGAGCATTGCTCCGTATGTATTCGGAGCAATGCTCCGTCTCCTTCTGGATAACGAAACCGGCGGCGCGGACAACATCCTATGAGGAGAGGCACAATGCAAGATAAGCCCGTGCAAGATAAGCCCGTCGCGCTGGTCACCGGCGCCAATCAAGGAATTGGCTTCCAGATCGCCAAGGATCTGGCGGCCAAGGGCTTCACCGTTCTCCTAGGCTCGCGCAACATCGAGCGCGGCGAAGCTGCCGCCAAGGCGGTGGGGCCGAACGCTGTTGCGCTCCAGCTGGACGTGACGGATTTGGCATCGATCGCCGCGGCGGCCGAGCGGGTCCGCAAGGAGTTTGGCCGCCTCGACGTGCTGGTCCAAAACGCCGCCATTACGAAGACCGGCGACGATGCGCAAACTCCCGAGGCGTATGTGAAGACACACCGGCCAAGTCTCGCCTCGCTCGATGAGATGCGCGCCGTCTGGGACACCAATGTGTTCGGTGTGCTCGCTGTGTATCAGGCGATGGTCCCGATCCTGCGTGACACGCCGAACTCTCGCATCGTCAATGTCTCCAGTGGCGCCGGGTCGTTGACGCTGGCGTCCGATCCGAACTCCCCAATGCACTCAAACTTCGACGCCACCTATGCGGCCTCGAAGACCGCTCTCAATGGCTTGACGCTTGCCATGGCGATTGAACTTGAGGCGGACGGCATCAACGTCAACGCAGTATCCCCCGGCTCCACTCGGACAAAGATGAACCCCGGCGGCACGGATACGGTTGAGGAGGGCGCTGCCGAGGCCGTGCGCGTCGCGCTGTTGGGCTCTGACGGGCCAACCGGTACGTTCACACATGCCACGTTTGGGGCCATTCCATGGTGATCCAAAGTTGCGTTGGCGTGTGCCAATCGGCCGCCCGCCGATAAGCGGTCCGTCAACATCCCGCGGTCGTACAACGCGGCCGCCCCCTCCACCGCCTCCGGCGGTCGCCCTCCCCCGCTTCGCGTGGGAGGATCCCTCACAAATCCAATCGCACGCATCGCGCTTGATCGGTCTTGGGCAAGAGTTCGATCGATCGCGGGCTCGCCTCGAGGAAGTGCCGGACGTGGCGGCCCATCGGGCTGCCGATCGCCGAGACGAGCCAGCCGTCGCACATGAACTGCTCGGTAGTTCCAGAGGGCTCCATGACGGAAAAGATCGGACAGAAGCGCACGACGTTCCGGCCGCCCGACCACATGTCCGCGCCGCGCGGCGTATTCATCGGCTCGATCTCGAACGAGAGCGTCTGGCTGATCACCTGATTGCTCGAAACGGCCATCGCCGGGGCCATGGTATCGCCCGCCTCGAGTCTGGCGGGGCTAAAACCGAGATCCTGATTGCTGACCATCGCGTTCAATCTTTGCATTTTCAACTGGATCAACAAGTTCAAATCGCGACAGGTGGGTTTCGCGTCGAGCGTCCCCATCAACGTCATGAGACCGACGGACCCGATGACGATCGTTCTGTTGCCGACGTTCGAGACGTTCAGATTGGTGACAAGCCGGTTCTTCTCGTCGTCGATGCGCGACCCGAACGACAGATTGGCGACGAGGCTCAGATGCTCGCGCCATTGCTCGTAATAGGTGAGGGCGGACACGCCGAAGGACGCGGCGGAGACCACGAGCGCGAGCGCGGCTGTCGGCATTTTCATGAAAACCCCCTCCCCGCGTCGGCGGCGCCAATCCAATAACGTGTACAATATCACCGCGACAACCCGTGGCCGCAACCGTTTTTCGGCCGGCTCCGATGACATTTTCGAGCGCCTGGCCTATCCAACCGTCGAACCTCCCCTGAGACGAAGGACCGGCATGGACATCGCGTGGACCCCGATCTTTTGGCATACGGCGCGGATCATGGCGGCCTGCGCCCTGGCCGTCGCGGCGACCTCCGTTCTCGGGCTGCCCGATGGCTATTGGGCGCTGATTACCGCCATCATCGTGACCCAACCGGCGTTCCACGCGACGCTGCAAGCGGGCCGCAACCGCATCATCGGGACCGTGATCGGCGCCGTGGCGGGCTGTCTCGTGATCGCGGGCGCGCGGGCTGGTTGGTCGCTCGACCTGTTGTTCTGGATCGCGCTGCTGCCGCTCGCCGTCATGACCGCGATCCGGCCCGAGCTGCGGCTCTCCGCCGTGACCCTCGTCGTCATGGTGTTGATTCCCGGCGCGCTCTCGTGGCAGCGTCCGCTCGACCGCGTCGTCGACATTCTGATCGGGACGCTCGCCTCGATCCTCGTCACGGCGATTCCGTTTCCGCGCAAACCGGCGCCAGAGCCCCACGCGGCGCCCGACGGCAGCCATGCCGAATGAGCCCGGACGGGCCTCGCCAAATGACACCTTGCGAACGCGACGCGTCCGATCTAGTTTGGCGCCAGCCATAGGGGTGCTGCTTCATACGGGAGCGGCTGAGATCATACCCATCGAACCTGAACCTGGGTAATGCCAGCGCAGGGACCGGCATCGCGAGCGCGCCCTCTTTGCGTCTTGCCGCCTGGCTCTGCCCGGCCGGTTCCAAAGACGACCGAGGAGGACATGCCAATGAATATCCAGCACAAGCCCGGATCCCTGATCCCCGAGACGGTCACGACCGGGCCTCTGACGGGCTCGAAAAAGATCTA
>JARLIW010000281.1 GCA_031291515.1 Beijerinckiaceae bacterium
CCCCGGAGCTTTCGACCGTTCAATCGGCGCCGCTGCTCCTGCCGGACGCCTTGAAACAAATCGCCGCCTTCGGAGGATTGCGTTCGAGCGTTGAAGACGCCGGGGTGAAATTCACCTTCACCTATTACGGAGACGCCATGGGCAATCCGTCGGGAGGCGTTCAGCAGGGCGCGGGCTATTCCGGTCGCTTCGGCACGATCATTGATGGCGATCTCCAAAAACTCATGGGCTGGTCCGGCGCCACCTTCCACGCCAGCATTCATGAGATTTTTGGACACGGCCTGAGCGCGAACAACGTCGACAATCTGATGTTGGTGAGCAGTATCGAAGCCCCAAATTCGACCCGCCTTTTCAACCTTTGGATCGAACAGAAACTGGACAATCATGCGAGCTTGCTCGTGGGCCAGTACACGGCCGCCCAGGAGTTTCTGGTCAGCAAAAGCGCCAACCTTTTCGTCAATTCGACATTCGGCTGGCCGGTCGTCACGGCGCAAGATCTTCCAAGCGGCGGTCCCGCCTATCCGATCGGCGCGCTCGGCGCCCGGATCTTATACAGACCGAACGATCAGATTGTCGTTCGCGCGGCGGTGTTTGACGGGAATCCAGCCGGTCCCGGAACCGGCGATCCGGTGACACGCGATCCCCACGGCCTCGCGTTCCGGCTCGGAGATCCGGCTTTCATGATCGCCGAGATGGTGTTTCGCTATCATCAGAACCATCCCGATTCTCCCCAAATCAACATCCAACAGGAAGGAGAGCGGGCCGGCGAGTCCGATCGATCGTCAATGGACCCATCCTCGGACAGAAGCCTGCCGGGTTCGGTCAAATTCGGCGCCTGGTATATCGCGGGCTCGTTCGCCGATCCTCGGTTCAACGCGCAAGGCGGATTGCTCGCCGGATCGGGCGGTCCGCCATTGCAGCATGCGGGCAACTTCTCCGCCTACGGCGTGCTTGACCAAATGATTTGGCGCGCCGCTCCTGGCGGCGATCGCGGCCTGAATTTCTTTTTGCGGGCGACGGCCGCGCCAAGCGATCGGAACCTGATCGACCTTTATGTCGATACCGGTCTTGCTTTCAAGGGACTGTTCGACTCTCGACCGAATGACAGTTTAGGGCTCGCTTTTGCCTATAGTCGCGTTTCGTCGCAAGTCGCGTCCTATGATCAGGACCTCGCCGCGGTCACGAAAATTGCGACGCCAATCCGCGATTTCGAGGCGGTGTTTGAGTTGACCTACCAATACCAGGTCGCGAAGAATTGGACGCTCCAGCCGGATGTTCAATATATCGTCCATCCCGGCGCCAATATGGCCGATCCACGGGGGCCCACCGGCACCGCGCCGATCGCCAACGCCGTCGTCGTTGGCCTCCGAACGATCCTGAAGTTCTAACCCTCGCGGATTATTTGCGCCCGAATAGGAATTGCGTCGGGTTGGCTTCGACGGAATGGACCCATTTGTTGACCTCGCCGAGGGTTTGGCGCCCGTCGGTCGCGAGCCCCTCGTATTGTTTCAACCCGGTATTGGAAAATCGGGCCAGATTGAGGAAGATCTCACGGGTCCGCGAATCCGTGTCGTCGGCGAGCCGCCGGATCGATTTGGCGGCGTCGGAGACTTCCTCGAACACGCCCTTGGAATCCGTCGTCGAGAGGAAGCCGTTGAGGTTCGTCAGCACGGTATCCACCTTGCCGGCGGCGGTATTGAGCTTGGAGGACGTCGCCGTCAAATCCGAGACGATTTGTTTGACGTCCTTCGGATCCACGGCCTTTACGACGTTGTCGGTGTCGGTCGTCAGGGATTCGAGCTTCACGGTCAGGGGCTTGATCGTCCGGCCGACATCGGCGATCGCGCCCATGAAATCCTTGATGCCGTCCGAATTGGACGCGAGCGCATCGGAGAATTTCGCGACATTCTTGACGGTCGAGTCGATCGCCCCCGCATTGGCGTCGATGAGTTTGTCGGCTTTTTCGATAATATCGGACGCGCGCCCGGCGATGCGCTGGGCGGTTTGAATCAAGTCCTGAAAATCCGACCGGTCGGCGATGAGAACAGGCGGCGCGCTTCCGGCGCCCGTCAAGGCCGGCGCCGTGCTGCTTCCACCCGTGAGGCCAACGGATGCGCTGCCGGTCAAACCCGAATATTCGAGCCGTGCCTTGGTATCGGTCCGCACGGGCACGCGCGCATCCACGTTGATCAGCGCGTACACTTGCGAGGGATCGTCCTTCATGAGGTCGATTTTGGTGACTTCGCCGGTTCGGACGCCGTTGAACAAAACGGAATTGCCAACCGACAGGCCGGTGACAGCGCCGTTGAAGACGACCTTATAGGTATGCATGCCCTGCGGTTTTTCGGCGCCGGAAAACCAGAAAACGAATGCAAATGCTGAAATGATGACCGTCAGTGTAAACGCACCGATCAAGGCATAATTGGCTCGGGTTTCCATCGAGAACCTTGCGTTGGCTTAGGGCGGGGAGAGGGGAGCGGAACCGGCGGCATTGAGGAACCGTCGGCCCCGCTGGCCATGAAAATAAGAGCGCAACCACGGATGGTCGGACGCGAGCATTGTTTCGATCGTGCCCGCGGCGATGACCCTTTTGTCGGCCAGAGCCGCGACCCGGTCGCAAATCGCGTAAAGGCTGTCGAGATCATGGGTCACCATGAAAACCGTCAAGCCGAGCGTCTTTTGCAACGTCGCGATGAGTTCGTCGAAATCGGCGGCGCCGATCGGATCGAGGCCCGAGGTCGGCTCGTCCAAGAACAGCAGCTCGGGGTCCAGAGCCAAGGCCCGCGCGAGGGCGGCCCGCTTGATCATGCCGCCCGACAATTCCGAGGGCATTTTATTCGCGGCATCCGCGGGCAGGCCGACGAGCCCGATCTTCAACATGGCGAGATCGTCGGCCAAGGCCGGCGACAGCCGCAAATGTTCGCGCATCGGGATTTGGACGTTTTGCTTGACGGTCAGCCCCGAGAGCAGGGCGCCTTGTTGAAACATCACGCCAAAGCGTTGCTGGATCGTGCCGAATTGAGACGGCGTCAAGCTGTCGAGGTCGCTTCCGAAAACCTCGATCCGCCCCGCGCGCTTCGCGACGAGGCCGAGAATGGTGCGGGTGAGCACCGATTTCCCCACGCCCGACCCACCGACAAAACCCAATACCTCGCCCTTACGGACATCGAGATCGAGTCCGTCCATGATGATTTTATCGCCGAAGCCGACGACGAGATCCCGGACGCGAATTGCCAGAGATTGGGCAAGCGGCTCGGGGGCGTCGCGCGGCGGCGCGGGAGCGAAATCAACAGCGGCGTTCGGCAGAAAATCTACTCCTAATAATGGATGCTCACGAAGAACATCGCGAACAGGCCATCGACGACAATGACCATGAAAATGGACTTTACGACGGACGCCGTCACCTGGCGTCCCAAGGACTCGGCGGAACCTTCCACGTTCAAACCTTCGATGGCGGCAATGAGGCCGATGATCAAAGCCATGAAAGGGGCTTTGATAAGGCCCACCGACAGCTCTTGGAAATCAATGGCTTCTCGGAGAAGGTTGATAAAGGCCGAGGGACTGATGCCAGCATAGAGCCAGCCCGCGATCAGGCCACCGAAAATTCCGGACAAATCGGCGATGAAGGTCAGCAGCGGCAGGCTGACGATCAGAGCCAAGAGGCGCGGCACGATCAAAACATCGGTCGGGCGCATGCCCATGACTTGGAGCGCGTCGATCTCCTCGCGCATTTTCATGGAGCCGATTTCGGCCGTGATCGCGGATCCAGACCGGCCGGCGATCATGATCGAGGTCAACAGCACGCCGAGTTCGCGAAGAACCAAAACGCCAATCAGGTCAACGGTGTAATTCACGGCGCCGAAGCGCTTGAGCTGGTAGATCCCTTGTTGGGCGACGATGCCGCCGACCAGAAAATTGATCAAGGCGATGATCGGGACGCTACGAAATCCGAAGGCTTCGATATGAAAGAACAACGATGTCCCGCGGAAGCGGCTGGGATGTCGGATGAGCTTTCCAAAGGCGGTCACGAGCTCGCCGAGAAAGGCGACGCCGGCGAACATATCGCGGCCGAAATCGACCATCGCGCGCCCGGTATCGGCGAGAATATCGATAATGGCCGAGCCTTTGCGCAGGACCGGGATCTCGACGTCGCGCGCGCCGATCTCGTCGAGGAGAATCGTGAATTCGGGCCGGACCCGCTCGATCTGGGTGTCGATGCCCTTCGCCTTGAGGTCGCGGCGCGACCGGTCGATCAGCCAAGCGCCCGCCGTGTCGAGCCGTTCGATGCCGCCGAGGTCGAAGATCGCGGCCTGTCCCGCCAGCGCGGCCGGCACGAGAGCGACCCCGGTGCGCTCGAGACGGGAGGAGGCATCGATCGTCCAGGAGCCCGCGAGCGCCAACCGGATCGACGGGCCATCGGTTTCGGCCGAAAATTGAGGAGGCTTTGACATGTCGCTCGAATGGAGAGATCGGAAACGGGGATTTGGCGTTAACGCCGCATCCGTTAAAGGCTCACCGCGACCAAGTTGTGGCGGCTCTGCCATCAGTCCGCATTTGCTGCTTTGTCGTCAGATCATGTTCCCGGATTGATCCAAGAGGGACCGCGCACGGCGCTCCTGCGTCCAGTCGCTTCGTAAGGTTACCATAGCATCACTATCTTCTTAAAGAACTATGCGAGTCTTTGAAAACGTCATATCGCGGTAACATCTCGCCCGATACGGCGGGCTTCGTCCTATCCGCGAACCTGGCCAACGCGCGCCGGGCAAAGCTTGGCATGGCAAGAGCAGGAGAGGCCGGTCATGATCGCTGTTGAAATCACGGTCGAATCCTTTCCGATCGCGGGCCGGTTCGTCATCGCCCGCGGCGCGAAGACGCAAGCCGAGGTGGTCACGGTGACGCTCGAAAGAGCCGGCTCGGCTCGAAGCGCGGCAATAAGGCGCGGCGCGGTAGGGCGCGGCGAATGCGTCCCCTACGCGCGCTATGGCGAAACGATCGCGAGCGTCGTTGCCCAAATCGAGGCGGTCCGGCCGATTCTCGAGGCTGGCGGCGATGTTTGGCGCGTGTTGGGCATGTTGCCGCCGGGCGCCGCGCGCAACGCGGTGGACTGCGCGCTGTGGGATTTGGAGGCCAAAACCACTGGCGTTCCCGCTTTCGTCCGGGCCGGCCTCGAGCGGATGGAAGCCACGGCGACGGCTTTCACGATCTCCGTCGCCGCGCCGGCCGAAATGGCCGAGGCCGCGCGGCTTGCGAGCGCCAGGCCCCTGCTCAAGATCAAGCTCGCGGGCGAGGGCGACGAGGAACGGCTTCGCGCGGTGCGCGCGGCGGCGCCAGGCGCGCGGTTGATCGTCGATGCCAACGAGGCTTGGGCCCCGGCCGCGCTCGAGCGCATGATCGAGGCCTGCGCGGAAGCAGGCGTCGAGCTGATCGAGCAACCGCTGCCGGCCGGCGCCGATGCGCGCCTCGCCAGCATCAAGCGTCTCGTCCCCGTTTGCGCGGATGAAAGCATTCACGACCGGGCCGGACTTCCCGGGCTTCGCGAGCGTTACGATGCCATCAACGTCAAGCTCGACAAGACGGGAGGCTTGACCGAGGCCTTGGCGCTGGCCGAGGCGGCCACGGCCCTCGGCTTCGATCTCATGGTCGGCTGCATGGTCGCGACGTCGCTCGCGATGGCGCCCGCCATGCTTCTCGCGCCCCGAGCGAAATTCGTCGATCTCGATGGGCCGTTGCTGCTTGCGCGCGACCGGCCGAACGGACTTCGTTACGAGGGTTCGATCGTCCATCCTCCCGCCCCCGCGCTCTGGGGGTGACCGACCGCGCCGTCCAAACGGCGCTTGAGCGCGACTGTCACAATGGCGAAGGCGAGGCCGCAAACGGCCAGCGCCGCCATGACGAGATAGGCTCGTTGACCCAGACTGTCCGTCAAGACGCCCGCGGCCATGGTCGCGAGCGCCGTGGTCAGCGCGACGGCGGAGGCGAGCCAGCCTTGCATCCTGGCGCGGTGATAGGGGCCCGCGAGGGATCCGAGCAAGATCACGCTGCCCGTATAGGTCGCGGCGAAGCTGAGGGCATGCATGCCTTGCAACGCCAGCAGAAGGCCCCAGGGCGGATCGAAGCTCATGGCCGTCCAGCGGATCGCCGCGCCGCTCGCGCCGAGGATCAGCAACACCGCCGCGCCCCGCTCCCCTCCGGAGAGCCGGCCCACCGCGACGAAAAGGACGCTTTCGCACGCCACCCCGGATGCCCACGCGACGCCGATAAAGCCGGGGGAGAGGCCTAGAGATCGCCAGTGCAGGGTTCCGAACGTATAGACCTCGGCATGGCTCGCCTGGACCAGCGCGGCGGCGGCGATACAGACGAGGGCAAGCCGCAGTTTCTCGCGACTTGCGGTGAGCGTGCCGGGATCGCGCGGGTTCAGCCGCGCGGGGCGGCTTTGCCGCGCGTTCCAGATCGCGGCGGCGGCCGGGAAAATGCTGATCGCGACCAGAAGCCAGATAATTTTACCGCCCGGCAAAAGCGTGACCAGCGCGCCCGACCCGAGCATGGTGAACAACACGCTGAGCGAGGCGAACACCCTGATTCGGCCATAGTCGAGCGTGCGAAGCCTGGCGTCTTGAAGGCGGCGGATTTCCGTCAACGTCAGAGCATCGGCCAGGGAGGGCATGACGCCTTGGGCAAGCCCGACACCCACGGCGCCGGCAAAAACCAGCGCGGGACCCGGCGCGAAGCTCAAGGCCGCGTAGCTGAGGCACGCGGCGCTCGCGGCAAAAGCCAGGGTCCGCGCGATCCCGTGCCGGTCGGCGATCGCGGCGATCGCCGGCGTCGTCAGAATGCGCAACAGCATCGGGACCGCGACCGCCTGGGCAATCAGTTCGTTCGAGAGCCCTTGCGAAGCAAGCCAAACGGTAAAATAGGGAAGGTGAATTCCCACGGCCGCGAAGAGACAGGACCACAAGATCGACAGCCGAAGCGCCGTGGCGGTCACGATTCGGTTTGGTTTTACGGCCACCAATGGTTCTCGCAATCAATGAACACCCAAACCTCGATCCGCTTTGGAGAACGCGTCCGCCGCCGAGATCATGCGCAAGCTTGAACTTGTCACACGGTGACGCGTTATGGCACTGGCCGGCAGCGCCGGTTTGGACGGACGATGCTTTTGAAATCAAGGCGCGCGTCGAATTCAAGGCTTTTGTTGGCCAGAGGTGCTCATGGCGGTTTTTCAACAGGCGTCGTAGCTTTGTTCGCTCATTGTCATCCAAATCACACAAGACTCTGATTAACACCAGAAAGGTCTAACCGAACCTCGGCAGGTCCAACGTGAGCGACGATCCAGAAACCACCAAATTTCGCACGTTGTTCCTCTCGGATATTCATCTGGGAAAGCGGGGTTGCCAAGCCGATCTTCTGATCGACTTTCTCAAATATCACGACGCCGAGACGTTTTATCTCGTTGGCGATATTATCGACGGGTGGCGGTTGAAGAGCGGCTGGTACTGGCCGCAATCGCACAACGATGTCGTGCAGAAATTCTTGCGCAAAGTGCGCAAGGGCGCGCGCATGATCTATCTGCCGGGCAATCATGACGAATTCATGCGCGATTATCTCGGCATGAATTTCGGCGGCGTCGACGTGGTCGACAGCGCGATCCACGAGACGGCCGATGGCAAACGGTTGCTCATCATTCACGGCGATCAGTTGGATGTCGTGGTCAAGCATGCGCGCTGGCTGGCCCTCCTCGGCGATTGGGCTTATGAAGCCGCGCTCTATTCGAACTATTGGTTCAACCGTGTCCGCCGCGCGATGGGCTTCCCCTATTGGTCGTTTTCGGCCTGGGCCAAGCTCAAGGTGAAGGATGCCGTGAATTTCATTGGGTCGTTCGAAAAGACCCTCGCCGACGAAGCCCGGCGCCAAGGGGCCGATGGGATCGTCTGCGGCCACATTCATCATTCGACCATTCGCGACATCGATGGGATCACATACATCAACACGGGTGATTTCGTGGAATCCTGCACCGCTGTCGCCGAGCATTTCGATGGCCGGCTCGAGATTTTGCATTGGCGGACGATTGGTCAGGACCAGAGCAAGACCGGCGAGCTTCAAAAAAATCTCCCCTCTCCGATCAGTGCCGCCGCTTGATGCGTATTCTGGTCGCCACCGACGCTTTCCGGCCGCAAGTCAACGGCGTTGTCCGTTCGCTCGAATCCTTGGCGAAAGCAGCCCCCGATTGCGGCGCGCAAATTTCGTTTCTGTCGCCGCTGGGGTTCCGGACGATTCCGCTTCCGACCTATAGCGAAATTCGGCTTGCGCTGGTGGGTCCCGGCGACGTGGCCCGGCGATTGGCGCAAGAGCCGGTCGATCACATCCATATCGCGACCGAAGGGCCAGTGGGCTTTGCCGCGCGCCGATATTGCCTGCGCAAGGGCATGTCCTTTACCACGAGCTACCACACGCGCTTTCCCGAATATATCGCGGCCCGGACGCCGGTTCCCGAATGGCTCACTTATGCCGCGCTCCGGCGTTTCCATAATGCCGGCAATGGGATGATGGTCTCGACGTCGACGCTCGCGCGCGAATTGACGGCGCGAGGGTTCGAGCGTCTGATGCCCTGGTCGCGCGGGGTCGATCACCTCTTGTTCAATCCGGACCATCGCGCTGCCTGGGATTTGCCGCGGCCGATCTTTCTTTATGCCGGTCGCTTGGCGCCGGAAAAGAACGTCGAGGCGTTTTTGGCGCTCGATTTGCCGGGTTCAAAAGTGGTCGTCGGCGAAGGGCCGTCGAGCGCGTCGCTGCGCAAGGCCTATCCCCGGGCTCATTTTCTCGGCCTTCGAACGGGGGCCGACCTCGCCTCGCTTTATGCCTCGGCCGATGTCTTCGTGTTCCCGAGCAAGACCGATACGTTTGGCATGGTGCTGCTCGAGGCGATGGCGAGCGGCTTGCCCGTCGCGGCATTTCCGGTCACTGGCCCCCTCGACGTCATTGGCGATAGCGGCGCGGGCGTGCTCGATCAGGATTTGCGGGCGGCTTGTCTCGCGGCCTTGGATATTCCGCGCGAAGCGGCGCGCGCCCATGCCATGACTTATACCTGGACCCAGGCGACGCGGCAGTTCCTCAATAATATCCGCGAGGCCAAGGCCGCTTATGCCGGGGGACGACGCCGCGTTCCCGCGCCGACGCCGCCCGCGGGCCAGCAGACGCCCGTCGCTTCAACTAAAAAGAGCGGTTTTCTGAGCCAGGGACAGACGATCAAGCCCTGAGAGAACCTCAAGTCGCGGGTCTTTCTCGGCGTCGGCGCGCGCGACAGCCGGGATCGCGGGTTCGCGCGGCGCGGCGAGTCTCGTCTTGAGGGGCGCGGCAAGGGCCGGAGCACTAGATTGGCTCGCGGGTGGCGTGGTTCCCATCCGCATGAGCCCCGCGACGGCGCGCGCCTGCAAATCCACCGCCTCACAGAATTGATCGTCGGCGCCGGCATTTCGCATATCGCGGCTCGTTTCCTCGAGCCGTGCCGCGATCTCCTTGATTCGTTGGATCAGCAGCCGGATGGACGGGTCCGCTGAAACTTGGGGTGGCGGCACCTGCGCCTGGTTCGCCCGGACGAGCGTTTCGAGTCTGTCCATGCCCTCGAGCAGGAGTTTGCTGTCGGCGGCTCGTATCCGGCGCGCGAACTCGGCGAGAAACCAACGCCCGCGCACGGTTTCCGTGACCGCGGCCTCGATCGATTCGTAGTCGGCATCGGTCATTCCTTGGGGCGGCGGGATCGATGTCACGGGGGCGCTCAATTTCTTCGAATCATTTCTCAAATAATTTAGCAGGCCTTGGCGGGTCCGGAACGCTATTTTGGCCGTCCGGCGTATTGCTCTTGGGCGTCAAAGCATGGCAAGGCCCGCCTTTAGAGTTTTCTTTTGTTGGGGATAACCGGCCCTTTGCCGTGCCGCCCCACGCAATGTGAGGATGGCCTATGAAGACCGATATCGAAATCGCTCGCGCCGCGACGCCCCGGCCGATTGCCGAGGTTGCCGCGCAGATCGGGATCCCGGAAGACGCCCTCGTGCCTTATGGCCGGACGATCGCCAAGGTCGAAACAAAGTTCATCCAAGGCCTCGCCAAGCGTCCCAACGCCAAAAAGGGCAAGCTGATCCTGGTCACCGCGATCAACCCGACGGCCGCCGGCGAGGGCAAGACCACGACGACGGTCGGTCTCGCCGATGCCTTGCGCCAAATCGGCAAGAAATCCGCCGTGGCGATGCGCGAGCCGGCGCTCGGCCCGTGCTTCGGCGTCAAGGGCGGCGCGGCCGGCGGCGGCTATTCGCAAGTGATCCCGATGGAGCAGATCAACCTGCATTTCACCGGCGATTTTCACGCGATTGCCTCGGCGAACAACCTTCTCGCCGCTTTGATCGACAACCACGTTTACCATGGCAATGGTCTCGACATCGATCCGCGCCGCGTGACCTGGGCCCGGTCGTGCGACATGAACGATCGCTCGCTGCGCCAGGTCGTGATTGGGCTCGGCGGCGTCGCCAACGGTTATCTCCGCGAGACCAAATTCGACATTGTGGTCGCCTCCGAGATCATGGCCGTGTTCTGCTTGGCGACGGATTTCGCCGACCTGCAAGCCCGTCTGAAGAAAATGGTCATCGGCCTCACCAAGGATCGCAAGGCCGTCACGGCCGAGCAGCTCCAGGCGGTCGGATCGCTGACCGTGCTGCTCAAAGACGCGTTGGAGCCGAATCTCGTCCAAACGCTCGAAGGCACGCCCGCCTTCGTCCATGGCGGTCCCTTCGCCAATATCGCTCATGGCTGCAATTCGGTCATCGCCACCAATCTGGCGCTCGATCTCGCCGATTACGTCGTGACCGAAGCGGGTTTCGGCGCCGATTTGGGCGCCGAGAAATTCTTCGACATCAAGTGCCGTCAGGCGGGTCTCGAACCGCAGGCCGCCGTCATCGTCGCGACGGTGCGGGCGCTCAAGATGCATGGCGGCGTGGCCAAGCCCGATCTCGGCAAGGAAAATCTCGAAGCGCTGCACAAGGGCATGGCGAATCTCGGCCGCCATATCGAAAACGTGAAGAAATTCGGCGTCCCGCCGATCGTCGCGATCAATGCCTTCAACAGTGATACGGATGCCGAGATCGCGCTGATCAAAACGGTTTGCCGCGAGGAATTCGGCGCCGAGGCGGTGCTGTGTCGGCATTGGGCGGAAGGCGGCAAGGGCGCGATCGAATTGGCCGAGAAAATCGTGGCGATCACGGACAAAGGTCACACGCACTACAAGCCGCTGTACGAGCTCGATCAGCCGATCGCCACGAAGATGCGCACGATCGCCACGGAGATCTACCGCGCGGCCGATATTGCGATCGATCCGAAAGCCAAAAAGGCGATCGCGGATATCGAGGCGCTCGGTTTTGGCCATTTGCCGATCTGCGTGGCCAAGACGCAATATTC
>JARLIW010000008.1 GCA_031291515.1 Beijerinckiaceae bacterium
ACGGATCTCGGTGATCCCAGACCATATTCCCCGCGGCGAGGCATATCGAAGGGTCCAAAGGCGCAGCCATGCCACCTTGTTCCTTCAATGTGTCCGATAAAAGCTCGACCTCGGGCGCCATCGCGGGCCATTTGCCGAGCCGGACCTTTTGCCCGATTTCGTACAGCGAGACTGGGCTGACGTAGATTGTTCCCGCGTCCGCGAGCGCGGATGCGGCCTGGGGCGATAATCGCGAACCGCTGATGATCGACCAAGCCCATGCGTGGGTATCAAGGAGAATTGCTTTCAGGTCCCCCCTCCCAAAGCACGAGTTCGTCTTCGCTCAGGGGCTCAAAAAAGTCGGGGCCAGGGCCGAGGTTTTTATGCTCCCAGATCCCAACCTTGAAAGGCACCTTTTTGATCGGCGTCAACCTCACCGCCGGCGTCGCTCCGTTGGCGATGATGACGTCCTCGCCCCGGAGCGCGGCCTCGATCAATTTCGAGAGATTGGTCTTCGCGGCATGAATGGTGACTTGCATCCTAGCCTCCATTGCTAAGGTAAGCCCGGATGCCTTTCCGGTCAATTTGGAGGCCTGAGACTTCGCCGTCCTCAAAACGCGACGTTCAAGATCTCGTAGCTCTTGCCGCCGCCGGGCGTGTTGACCTCGACGGTATCGCCGCGCTTTTTGCCGATCAGCGCGCGCGCGGTCGGCGAGGTGATCGACACCTTGCCGCCCTTCACATCCGCCTCGCTTTCGCCGACGATCTGATAGACTTTCTTCTCTTCGGTATCTTCATCGACCAAGGTCACGGTGGCGCCGAACATCACGGTCGTCCCCGAGAGTTTCGACACATCGATCACTTCGGCGCGGCTCAGCTTGTCCTCGAGCTCGGCGATCCGGCCCTCGTTGTGGCTTTGCGCCTCCTTGGCGGAATGGTACTCGGCGTTTTCCGAGAGGTCGCCGTGGGAGCGTGCTTCCGAAATCGCCTCGACGATTCGCGGGCGCTCGACCTGCTGGCGTTTCCTCAGTTCCGCTTCCAGGGCCGCATAGCCACCTGGCGTCATCGGGATCTTGTCCATAATCCGATCTCATTCGTCTCTTTGGAATCGAAAACAAACCCACTCCGAGCGAGCAGGCGGAGATTAAGCGAAATAGTCTTGCAGAGCGCGCACTTCCAGATCCCCGGCTTGATAGGCGCGGATGCCCTGGGAAGCGGCGATGGCCCCAGCTAGAGTGGTATAGTAAGGGACCTTATGCAAGAGGGCCGCGCGGCGGAGCGAGCGTGAATCGGACAAAGCCTGGGCGCCTTCCGTCGTATTGAAAACCAATTGAATGGCGCCGTTGGTGATTGCGTCCACGACATGAGGGCGCCCCTCCGACACTTTATTGATTTTCTGAGCCGGAATCCCGTTGGCTTCGAGATAGCGTTGCGTCCCGCCGGTCGCCCGCACGGTGAAACCGATGTCCGCGAGGGATTTGACGGATTCGAGCACGCGCGGCTTGTCGATGTCGCGCAAGGACACGAAGACGACGCCGCCGACCGGCACCTTCGTGCCGCCGCCGAGTTGGCTCTTGGCGAAGGCGATGCCAAACGAGCGGTCGAGCCCCATGACCTCGCCGGTCGAGCGCATTTCCGGGCCAAGCACGGTGTCGACGCCAGGAAACCGGGCGAAGGGAAACACGGCTTCCTTGACGCCGACATGGTCGAAATTCGTTTGCTTGAGCCCGAAACTCGCCAAGCTCTCCCCCGCCATGATCCGCGCCGCGATCTTGGCGATCGGCTGGCCGATGACCTTGGCCACGAAGGGCACGGTTCGCGACGCGCGGGGGTTGACCTCGAGCACATAGATGTCGCCGTCCTTCAACGCATATTGGACGTTCATCAAGCCGCCGACATCGAGGGCCAGGGCCAGTCGTCGCGTCTGGCTTTCCAGCCGCTCGATAATTTCGGGGCTCAGCGAGCGCGGCGGCAGCGAACAGGCGCTATCGCCGGAATGAATGCCGGCTTCCTCGATATGTTCCATGATCCCGCAGACGAAGACGTCCGTGCCGTCGCATAGCGCGTCGACGTCGACTTCGACGGCATCGGTGAGGTAGCGGTCGAACAACAGCGGATTGGTGCCGAGCACCGTGTTGATCTGACCGGTCTTATCGTTGGGATAGCGCACCTTGACGTCGGATGGCACCAGTCCCGGCAGCGTATCGAGGAGATAGGCGCCGAGCGATGCTTCGTCGCGCAGGATCGCCATCGCGCGGCCGCCGAGCACGTTGGAGGGACGCGCCACGAGCGGCAAGCCGAGATCGCTGGCGACGAGGCGTGCTTGCTCCACGGAATAAGCGATGCCGTTTTTTGGCTGCCGCAGGCCCAATTTGTCGAGCAGGCGCTTGAATCGGTCGCGGTCCTCGGCGAGATCGATCGAATCGACGGATGTGCCGAGGATCGGAATGCCGGCCTTCTCGAGACCCGGCGCGAGTTTGAGCGGCGTTTGGCCGCCAAACTGGACGATCGTCCCCTTCAACGTGCCGCGCGAGCTTTCCACGGCCATGATTTCGAGCACGTCCTCGATCGTGAGCGGTTCGAAATAGAGCCGGCTCGAACTGTCGTAATCGGTCGAGACGGTTTCGGGATTGCAATTGACCATGATGGTTTCGTAGCCGCGATCGCGCAGCGCGAACGAGGCGTGGCAGCAGCAATAGTCGAATTCGATCCCCTGGCCGATGCGGTTGGGTCCGCCGCCGAGGATGACCACCTTTTCGCGATCGGTTGGCTGGGACTCGTCGGCCGGCGCGCCGCCGAAGGGCTCGGCATAGGTCGAATACATATAGGCCGTCGGCGACGCGAATTCCGCCGCGCAGGTGTCGATCCGTTTGAAGACGGGACGGACGTCGAGGCCATGGCGGATCGCGCGCACGTCGCTTTCGCTCGCGCCGGTCAGCGTGGCGAGCCGCGCGTCGGAAAAGCCGGCCGCCTTGAGCATCCGCAGATTGCCGGCGTCCTGGGGGAGGCCGAAGCTCTTCACCTTGCGTTCGAGATCGACAATCTCTTGCAATCGCTCGATGAACCAGCGGTCGATCTTGCACGCTTCGTAGATCTCGTCATGCGTCAGGCCTTGCCGCAAGGCTTGGCCCACGACCAGCAAACGGTCCGGGGTCGGACGGCCGAGCGCGGCGCGGAGAATATGGCCATCCTCGCGGATGTCGCCGGTCTGCCCCTCGATCTCGATCTCGTCGAGACCCATCAGGCCGGTTTCGAGCGAGCGCAGCGCCTTTTGCAAACTCTCGGCGAAGGTCCGGCCGATCGCCATGGCCTCGCCGACCGATTTCATCGCCGTGGTCAGGGTCGGTTCGGCGCCGGGGAACTTTTCGAAGGCGAAGCGCGGGATTTTCGTCACGACATAATCGATCGAGGGCTCGAACGAAGCCGGCGTCGCGCCGCCCGTGATGTCGTTGGCGATCTCGTCGAGCGTATAGCCGACCGCAAGCTTGGCCGCGACCTTGGCGATCGGGAACCCCGTCGCCTTCGAGGCCAGCGCCGAGGAGCGCGAGACCCGCGGGTTCATCTCGATCACGATCATCCGCCCGGTCGCGGGATCGACGGCGAATTGCACGTTGCTGCCGCCGGTCTCGACGCCGATCTCGCGCAGCACCGCCAAGGAGGCGTCGCGCATGATCTGATATTCCTTGTCCGTGAGGGTCAAGGCCGGGGCGACGGTGATGCTGTCGCCGGTATGCACGCCCATCGGATCGATGTTCTCGATCGAGCAGATGATGATGCAATTGTCCGCCTTGTCGCGGACGACCTCCATCTCATATTCCTTCCAGCCGAGGACGCTTTCCTCGACGAGGACTTCGCTGGTCGGCGAGGCATCGATGCCGCGCTCGATGATCTCGATATATTCGGTCTTGGTGTAGGCGATGCCGCCGCCCGTGCCGCCCATCGTGAAGGACGGGCGGATGATCGCGGGCAAGCCGATATCGTCCATGATGGCGAGCGCCTGGGTCAGCGTCTTGATCTGATGCGAGCGCGGCGTCGAGAGGCCGATCTTGGTCATCGCCTCGCGGAATTTCTCGCGGTCTTCCGCCTTGTCGATCGCCTCGGCCGTCGCGCCGATCATCTCGACGTCGTATTTTTTGAGCGTGCCCATCTTTTGCAGAGACAGCGCGCAGTTGAGCGCGGTCTGGCCGCCCATGGTCGGCAGCAGAGCGAAGCCGCCGGGAATGGCATAGCGTTCCTTGGCGATGATCTTGGTCACCACTTCCGGGGTGATCGGCTCGATATAGGTCCGATCCGCCATGTCCGGATCGGTCATGATCGTCGCGGGGTTCGAGTTGACGAGAACGACCCGGTATCCCTCGGCGCGCAGCGCCTTGCAGGCCTGGGTGCCGGAATAATCGAACTCGCATGCCTGCCCGATGATGATCGGCCCCGCGCCGATGATCAGAATGGTGGCGATGTCTGTGCGTTTCGGCATGATGGGTCCCCGCGCGGCCATGAGGTCTGGCGGCGCGCAAAAAAGGGCCGCGAACGGCCCGGTCTGGTGGCAAGCCCCTTTGTGACCGGGACGGACCCGGAAGGCAAGCGGAATGGTTGGGGGCGCCGGGGCCGGCTAGAACGTAACCGGAACGCGCGGTGGAGCTTATCCGGATCGTTCTGGAATGCCGCGTTGCTCGTCGAGCGCCGCGAGCAGGGGCCCCAAAAATTCCTCATGCGCGCGCCAGCGGCCGACCGAGCTCTGGAACAAGGGTTGGCGCACTTGGGCCTTGCTGGCGGTCCGCACGGGACGCTCCGCCTTGTGAAAATCGAGGCAACGCGGGTCCCAGTCGAGGCCGCAATGGGTCAAGACTTGGCGGGCTTGACCTTCGAGGTCGGCAACCAGCTCCTCATATTGCACCTCGAGCATGACATGCGCCGGCAGAACGCCGCGCCAGTGGTCCATGAGGCTTTCGTAGGCGCGGTAATAGCGGCCCAGTTCGCGCAAGCCATAGGTGTAGGGGAGATCGTCGGTGAATTGTTTCGAGAAGCACGAGACGCAGGTGTCGATCGGGTCGCGGCGGATATGGATGATCCGCGCCTGAGGCAGGGCCAAATGAATCAGTCCGGCAATGCGGAAATTGTTCAGTTTCTTGTTGGTAATGCGCGCGGCCTCCGGCGCCGCGCGTCTAAGCCTTTGGACATAATTGGCCCCGGCGTCCCGCCAGGCGGCGGAAGGCAGAGTGGCGAGCGATTCGGGTGAAACCGCTATGGTGTCCCGGAAAAGCTCTTGCACGGCCTTGTCGAAATCGTCGATTTCGCCTGCCGCGAAGACGTCGGGGTGGCTCGCCAAAATCTGTTCGACGAGCGTGCTGCCGGAACGCGGCATGCCGATGATGAAGACCGGAGCGCGCGACGCGTCGCCGTGGCCCTCATGGGTGCGCATGACATTCGGCGTAAAGGCCCTCCGCATGCGGTCCATGATCTCGAGCTGGGCCGCTTCGTCATAGTTCACTTGTTTGAGCTTGAGCGCGTTGCCGTCGAGCAAGTGCCGGAACGATTGGCTTTGGCGTCCGAGATCCGCATAGGCCTTGCCGAGAGCGAAGTGCAGATCGATTTGGTCGTCGTTGCCCAACGCGGGCATGTCGCGCGCCAGGTCTTCCATCGCGGGAATATGGGGATCGGCCGCCGCGAATTTTTTGTGCTCCGCAAGGTTGAAGTAAAAGCGCGCGGCGCGGGGCGCGAGCCGGATCGCCATCGCGATGGCCTCGTTGGCCTCTTCGAAACGGCCGAGTTCGGCCAAGAGAAGCCCCTTGTTGTTATAGGCCTCCGCATGGCTAGGGTTGAGGGCCAGGGCCTGGTCGTAGCTCGCCAGCGCATCCGTGGGGCGCCCGAGATTTGCGAGTACGTTGCCGCGATTGTTGTGCGCGTCCGCATTGGCCGGTTCGAAGCTCAGTGCCCGGTCGAGGCACTCGAGCGCTTCAGGGAATTGTTTGAGCGAGCGCAGCACGCTGCCGCGGTTGTTGAGAGCGCCGGCATGGCCAGGGTCGCAAGCGAGCGCCCGGCCATAGCTGTCCGCGGCCTCGTCAAGGCGCTTGAGGTCCGCGAGCACGGCGCCGCGATTGTTGAGCGCGTCGGCGTAATTGGGTCGGAGAACGAGGGCTTTGTCGAAATCCGCCAGCGCGTCGGCCGGGCGCTTGAGGTCGCGCAGCGCGACGCCGCGGTTGTTCAAGGCCTCGGGATAATCGGGTTTGAGCGCAAGGGCCTTGTCGTAGTTCGCGATCGCGTCTTCGAGCCTGGCGAGATCGCGCAGCACATTGCCGCGATTGTTGAACGCGCTCGCGAAATTCGGGTTGAGAGACAGAGCTTGATCGTAACGCGCGAGGGCCTCGTCGAGCCGTCCAAGCCGGTGGCAGACCATCCCGGCCGTCAACCGGACCGACGCGTTTTTGGGCGCGACCCGGAGTGTCGCGGTGATCAGTTCGTGCGCGTTGTCGATTCTGTTGTTTTGAATTTCGATGAGGCTCAGCAGATGCAGCGCTTCATTGTGGTTGGGATTCGATTCGAGAATCTTTTTGTAGAGACGCCCGGCCTGTTCGAGACGCCCGGCCCTGTGCAGCCGGCTCGCCTCTCTGAGCGTGTCCGGCAGCTCCGCAACCTTTCTTCTCGTGGCGGAGCGCCGGCCTATTGCCATCGGGTCACCAGGGTTGGCCTGTCATTAAACACGCCGAGCGATCGAACCTATTGAGGTTCCCAACGGCAGAACTCCTCGAATCAATAAGATATTATCCGAATTTTTGTTGGAATATCGAGCGATTGGAGCGGTCAACTTTATTTGATGTGTAATAAGAGCTGTCGCCGGAGGCGATGATCAATTCATAATCAGTGGCCTGCTCTTTTTCTGGCATAGACTTGGCGTTTCACGGAATGCGCCGATTTCTGTCCCCGGGACAGTCTTGGGGCGCTCAGTTTCGCCGCAGCGCCGCGAGTAGCGCGGTCAAATCCGCGGGTAATTGACTTTCGAATTCAAGCATTTCGCCGGTTACGGGATGTTCGAACCCAAGGACCGCGGCGTGCAAGGCTTGGCGGTCGAGCGTCTCGACCAGGAGACGCGCTTCCGGCGCGAGCAGGTTGGCCTTGCCGCGAAATCCCTTGGCATAGAGCGGATCGCCGAGCACGGGATGGCGCATATGGGCCATATGGACGCGGATTTGGTGGGTGCGGCCGGTTTCGAGCTGGCAGGTGATCAGGCTCACCACCGGCGTCTTGGGGTCGGGTCCAAAGCTTTCGTCCCATCGCCAATGGGTGATGGCCTCGCGTCCGCGCTCCGCCGTCACAACCGCCATGCGCTGGCGATCGGTCGCGTGGCGGCCGAGCGGGGCGTCGACGGTGCCGAACAGCCGCTCCGGCCGGCCCCAAACGAAAGCGCGATAGCTGCGCGTGAGCGGCAAGGTGCGGCCGTGGTCGGCGAACAGCTTGGAAAAGCCGCGATGGGCCGCGTCGGTCTTGGCCACGACGAGCAGACCCGACGTGTCCTTGTCGAGCCGATGGACGATGCCCGGCCGCTTGACCCCGCCGATCCCCGACAGGCTCGCGCCGCAATGGCCGATGAGCGCATTGACGAGCGTGCCCGAGGCATGGCCCGGCGCGGGATGCACGACGAGCCCGGCCGGCTTGTCGATGATGATGAGGTGTTCGTCCTCGTAGACGATGTCGAGCGGCAGATCCTCGCCCTGGGGTTCGGCATCCACGGCGGCCGGCACGCTCAGGCAAATGTCTTGGCCGGTTTTCACCTTGCGGTTGGCGTCGAGGACCGGCGCGCCGTCCACCGTTACTTGGCCCTCTTCGATCAGCGCCTTGATCCTTGTGCGCGACAGTACCTCGCCAAGCGCCTCGCTGGCCCCCGTGAGCACGACGTCGAGCCTCTTGCCCGCGTCTTCGTCGGCCACCGCGAAGCAAAGCGGGGCCGTTTCGTCGAGGGGTTCGAGATCGTCGTGGGGGACCGCTTGCATCGCTTTTCCAGATCTATCGCCCACGCGAAAGCGGGACGAAGGCGTCCGCGAGGAGCGGACGCGTGGGGAGCCGGGTCACATATCACGACTTCCTCCGGTCATCCCAACAAATCGGTCCCGTCGCGCTTTACGTCATCGTTCATGCCTGATTCAGTTGCCAAGCCGCATGTCGTCCGTCGCATCAGCGGAAAGCCCAGGTTCCCATGTCCTTCTTCCGTCTCTACCGGCGCGTGGTCGCGCTGTTGCGGCCCGAGGCGCGGATCGCCATCGTGCTCGTGCTGGCCAACATCGTGCTGGCGGCGGCGCAATTCGCCGAGCCCGTGCTGTTTGGCCGAGTGATCGACCGGCTTACGTCGGGCGTGGCGAGCCGGGTCTTGCCGACGCTCGGCAGCTTGAGCCCGCTGATCGCGGCTTGGGTCGGGTTCGCGCTGACGTCGATCACGCTGGCGATGTTCGTCTCGCTTCAGGCCGATAGGATGGCGCACCGGCAGCGCCTTTCGGTCATGGCGCGCTATTTCGAACATGTCTTGCATCTGCCGCTCAGCTTCCACGCCAAGACCCATTCCGGCCGCTCGCTCAAGGTCATGATCGAGAGCGCCAACGGGCTCTTCATGATCTATCTGACCTTTTTCCGGGAGAGCGCGGCGGCCGTGGTCGCGACCGTCGTCTTGCTGCCGCTCTCTCTCGTGCTCAACTGGCGGTTGGGCCTGCTGCTGATCGGGCTGATGGTCGTCTTTTTCGGTCTCATCGCCTTCGTGCGGCGGCGGACCGAAGTGTTGCAAACCTCGGTCGAGCGTTTCAATAGCAGCTTGGCGGAACGCGTGTCGGACGCGCTCGGCAATGTCCCGGTCATCCAGAGCTTTACCCGCATTGAATCCGAGGCTTCCGCGATGCGCGGCCTCAGCCAAAACGTGCTGCGCGCGCAAATGCCAGTGCTGACCTGGTGGGCCATGGCGGTCGTCGGCTCGAAAGCCGCCGCCACGGTGACTCTCTTGCTCATTTTCGTCTTCGGCACCTCGCTTTATCTGCGGGGGCTCGGGACCATCGGCGAGATCGTGATGTTCATGAATTTCGCGTCGATGCTGATCGGGCGTCTCGAACAACTCGCCAATTTTACCAACATGCTGTTCTTGCAGGCGCCACGGCTCGTCGATTATTTCGACGTGTTGGACATGGTGCCGAACGTCGCGGACATGCCCGGCGCGCGCGATCCCGGACGCTTGCTGGGCCGTGTGCGGTTCGAGGGCGTCGGGTTCACCTATCCCGGTTCGGCGCGCCCGGCCGTATCGGACCTCGATTTCACCGTCGAACCCGGTCAGACCGTCGCCTTGGTGGGCGCGACGGGATCCGGGAAATCGACGACGCTGTCGCTGCTGCACCGCGTTTACGATCCGAGGATCGGCCGGATCACCATCGATGGCGAGGACATCCGCGCGATGCCGCTCGATGCGCTGCGCCGGAACATCGGCGTGGTGTTTCAGGAGCCGATGCTGTTTGCCCGCTCGATCGAGGAAAATCTGGTCATCGGCAAGCCCGACGCGACGCAGGTCGATATCGCCCATGCGCTCGATCTCGCGCAGGCCAGCGATTTCGTCGGGCGTCAAACCGATGGGTTGCGGGCCAATGTCGGCGAGCGGGGACGCCTTTTGTCGGGCGGCGAGCGCCAGCGTCTCGCGATCGCGCGGGCGTTGCTCAAGGATCCGCCGGTCATGATCTTTGACGAAGCGACCGCCGCGCTCGACGCCACCACGGAACAAAAGTTGCAGCTGGCGCTAGCCAAGGCGACCGAGGGCCGGACCACGTTCATCATTGCCCACCGCCTGGCCACGATCCGCCACGCCTCGAAAATTCTGGTCTTCGAAGCCGGGCGGATCGTCGAGGCCGGCGGCTTCGATGAGCTCGTCGCCAAAAATGGTGTGTTTTGCGCGCTCGCCCGCGCGCAATTCATGACGGACCGCGCGGAGACGCAGGCGGCCGAATAGTCCTAAACTTGGCCGGGCGCCGCTAAAATTCGTCCCAACCATCTCCGCCGCCGGCGGCGGTCTTGGGGCTCCGCGGCGCGGGCTGCGGCGCGCGGGCCGGCGGCTTGGCGGCGGGGGCCTTGCCCCGGAAGGCGTGCGGCGCCGCTTGTTTCAAGGCGCGGCGCAGATTGTCGCCGCCGCCGGTCTTGAACTGACCGACCAGCGCCGCGAGCTGCGTCGCCTCTTGCGACAGGTGATGGCTCGCCGCCGTCGATTCCTCGACCATGGCCGCGTTCTGCTGCGTCATCTGGTCCATCTGCGTGATCGCGGTGTTGACCTCCTCGATCCCCTGCGCCTGCTCCTTGGCGCCCGCCGCGATTTCGGCGACGACCGTGTTGATCTCGCCGACTTGCGTCATGATCCGCTCGAGCGATTTGCCGGTTTCGTCGACGAGCTTGACGCCCTGATCGACCTGGGTCGACGAGGCCGAGATCAACCCCTTGATTTCCTTGGCGGCCTCGGCGGAGCGCTGCGCCAAGGCGCGCACTTCGGAGGCGACCACCGCGAAGCCGCGCCCGGCATCGCCCGCCCGCGCCGCCTCGACGCCGGCATTGAGCGCGAGCAGATTGGTCTGGAACGCGATCTCGTCGATCACGCCGATGATCTGGGTGATCTTGCGCGACGATTCGGCGATGCCGTCCATCGCCTCGACGGCCTGGCGGACGACGCCGGCGCTCTTCTTGGCGTCCTGG
>JARLIW010000064.1 GCA_031291515.1 Beijerinckiaceae bacterium
CGTCCCCCTGCGATCGTCCGCGCGGACCCAAGACGGCGTCGCCGGCTTCGGATTTGGCGGGTGCCTCGCGTTGCGACCGGCGGCCAAACGCATCGAGACGCGCCTCCAGCCGGGTCAGCGCGCCTTTGATGGGCCGGTAATGATCTTCGGAGACACGATCGGCGATCCGCTCTTCCATGTCGGATAATTTGCGCGAGAGCGTGACGAACATCTCATGCTCGTCCTCGCGCCTGTGTTCGGCGGCTTCGATCATCTGGGCAATCGAGGCGAGGGCCTTTTCGCCTTTGCGCTCGACGAGCGTCGCGCGGCGCTCCATGGCCGCGATCGCTTCTTCAAGCAGAAGTTCGGTATCGTCCGGCGCAACCTTGGGTCGCCGTGGCTGCCGGTCATCGCGATCGTATTCGCCCGGGTCGAGCCGGCGGTTTCGTGACGTCGCGTCTTTCTCGTCGCGAGCGCTAGCGCGGTCTTCGGGATCGAAGCGGTCCCGGCCGCGCGAATCGAACCGATTGCCGGCGCGATGCGGCTTCGAAGGCCGCCGCCCCGGCTCCGTCTCGGTCTCTCCGGAGCCATGGCGCGGGCGCGCGCTCAGGCGCTCGAGCTTTGCTTTGACGGCCTCGATCCGGTCGTGCACGTCGACGTCGTCCATTTCAAGCCCATATTCGGCCGCATGCCCGGCAATGACGCCGTCTAGCCATTCCCCGAGGGATTTGCCCTGGCGGCGCGCCGCTTCCCGTGCGGCCTCGCGTGCGTCAAATCCGACACCATTGATGTTCCAGGGAACCGCCTTGTTCATCGACCTATCCGTCGGGACGGAAACCCCGCGTTGGAGCAGATTTGCGGGACCGGCCGCAGCTCGAAACGAATCGCGGACCGCTCACCCAGCCTCAACCTTCTGTCGCCAGGGTAAACAATTCATTAAGATTGATCGATTTTGGCACAGGGCCGGGCAGATCTACAAAAGCCGGGCAGCATCTACAAAAGTTGTATTTCAGGCTGTTAGAGTTGCCGCTATGGTAGTCGCTGGTTTTTATAAATCAATAAAAGGGAGGCGCCAATGTTGAGCGATCGATCAACGGCAGCGGTAAAGGTTGAACCGTTCGATTACGAAGAATGTTCCATCAGCGACATGGCGCGCATTTACGGCGTGAGCTTGCGCACGCTGCGTTTTTATGAAGATCGTGGTCTTTTGTCGCCCAACCGCCAAGGGACGGCTCGGTTCTACAATGCCGCGAACCGTATGCGACTCGAGCTGATTTTGAAGGGAAAACGACTTGGGTTCACCCTTGCCGAAATCCAAGATCTGCTCGCGTTACGCGGGAAACATGGCCAATCGCACGGCCCCGATGCTGACAAATCCGATTTGACCAGCGGGTTGAACAATCAGCAAATCGAAGCCCAGATCGCGCATCTGGAACGGCAACGCGGTGAATTGGACGGGGCTTTGACGGAGTTGCGGGAGGCTCTTGGCAAGCTGAAGCAGAACATCAGTCATAAGAGCTAGGCGTCGTCCGCTCCGGGGTTGACCGGTCGAGGGCGGCTGGCCGGACGGAATCCGGTCTCATTCCGCGGCCTGTTTGACGAGCCGCCATTGCGAGAGCAAGGACCGCAAGACGGCGGGCTTGACGGGCTTGTTGAGAAAACGGACGTCCATCGCATGGGCGAGATCGCGGACGACGGGACTCCGGTCCGCCGTGATCAAGACGGCGTGACACGCGCCAAAATGGGCCCGGAGCGCCGCGATGACGGCGAGGCCATCGCTCTTGCCGAGATGATAGTCCGCGATGACGACGTCGGGCACGAGCTTCGCCTTGCCGAGAGCGTCGATGATGCCGGGAAGATCCTCGCCGGTCACGACTTGACACTCCCAGCCCCCCAAAAGCGCGCGGAGTCCGTTGAGGATGGTCATTTCATTGTCGATGGCGGCAACGACCAGGCCTTCGAGGGAGCGCTGTGTCGCGCCGCCGGCTCCGGGGGCAATGCCCTTCGTCGCCGGGATCTCGGATGCGCGCGGAACCATGACGGAGAAAACCGATCCGCGCCCGGGTTGGGAGCGCAGATGGATCTCATGATTCAAGACCCGGCCGAGCCGTTCGACGATGGAAAGGCCGAGGCCGACGCCTGGCGCCGTGCGCATCGCATTGGGCAGTCGCTCGAATTCCCGGAAAATCGCGCGTTGCTTGGACTTGGGAATCCCAAGGCCGGTATCCCAGATTTCGATCCGGGCCTGATCGCCACGGTGGCGAACGCCGATGATGACTCGTCCTTCATCGGTATATTTGATCGCGTTGGAGACGAGATTCCGCAATAGCCGGCGCAGAAGCCGTTTGTCGGAAACGATCGGCAAGGACGACGGGACGAAGGTGACCGTGAGCCCCGTTTTGCTGGCGGCCGGCGCGAATTCCAGCTGCAGCTGACGAAAGATGTCGTTGATCGCGAAAGCCGTCACATCGGGCTTGGTCGCCCCGGCGTCGAGGCGGGAGATATCGAGCAGCGCTGTCAGAATGTCTTCGACGGCTTCGAGCGAATCCTCGACGTTGAGAGCCAGCGCGAGGCAATCATCCCCCGCCATCCGGGCGCGGACCTGCTCCTTCAACGAGGTTGCGTAAAGACGCGCCGCGTTGAGGGGCTGCAGCAAGTCGTGGCTGGCCGCGGCAAGGAAACGGGTTTTCGAAATATTCGCCGCTTCGGCTTCGGCCTTGGCCTTGATGAGGTCGCCGTTCAAGCGTTGCAGTTCCTCGGTGCGCTCGCGGACACGCCGCTCGAGCGTTTCGTTCTCGGCTTCAAGCGTCTCCTCCGCCCGCAACTCCTCGGTGACATCGATATGATGCAAGACGAGAAAACCATCGGCGAGCCGCAAGCTGCGGCAATCGTAGACTCTTCCGTCGTTGGTGCGCTGCCGTTTGACATTGGACGTATCGAGAAGGGCGGCGAGCCGGGATGCGACGATGTCATCGACGGGTCCTGGTCCATAGGCTCCGCGTTGGGCGCCGTAGCGAATAACGTCCGGGAGGGAGAGGCCGACCTGAAGGACCCCGGCGAAATAAGTAAAGAGCGCCAAGCCGTTGTTGTTCCACGCCACGAGCCGCAAGTTTTTGTCGAAGAGGGACATGCCGTGTCTCGAGGCAAGGGGGGCCGCGCGCAACACGCCGCCGCCCTCAAGTTCGAGGTCCAGTCGGGTTTCGGTTTCCCCGCCGTGAATGTCTTGCCGCTTGAGCAGGAGCGAAACAACCAAGTGAGATGTCGCTTTCCCAATCGCCGTCGCCAGGAGATCCTCGCCGAATTGCAATTCCGCCGTGTCCGCCTCTCGTTCGGGGACGACATCCGTTCCGTGCCGGGCAAAATAGGCCTCGAACGCGGAATTGGTTTGCCCCTCGCCTAAATAATGCGCGATCACCTCACGCAGATGGTCCAAGGTGACCTTGATGTCCGGCCGGAAAAACCCGTCGAGCGACGTATATTTTTGGTTGGAACTCCGGTTGAAAAACAGGCGACCCGCGCGAGAGCCCGTGCCAGCCATGCAAATCGCGCAGGTTATTGCCAGAGCCGCGAAGTTCGCGCCGACACTCCAGAGCATGACATGGGTGAACGGATCGGTATGAAGACCGAAGAGGGCGTCAGGGCGCAGCCAGGCGATGTGAAAGGGACCTTGCGTCAAGAGCAAATCCAGCCCTTCGAACGCCTGACCTATTATCGGAAGCACCATGGTGTAGAGCAACACCGCGATCCCCGCGACGACGCCGTGGATCGCTCCCCGCGCCGGTAAATTCGTGAACGCGACCGCGAAAAGACACGGCGGGATGATCTGCGCGAAAAGAACCACGGCCACTTGCATCAAGACCGCGAGTTTGGCCGCGTCGAGCAAGACGCTACAGCCGCCGGCCATCACGAAGGACGCGACGATCGCAATTCGCCGAATCGTGAGAATCTTGGTCCCGAATTCCTCCTCTCGCCGGCGCCGGCGGCGAAACCAAGGGTACAGCAACAACGGCATTACGAGATCGTTCGAAACCACGGTCGCGATGCTGGTCGAACCGACCAGCATCAAGGAGGTCATTGCCCCGAAGCCAGCCACCAAGCCAGCGGCGACCATCAGGCCGGAATTGGAATGAAGGGGCACTTCGTTCATGGCGATCACATGGACGCCCTGGTCGGGGTATAAGATCAGGCTCGCGATCAAGATCGGCAGCGCGAACAGGATCATCGTGCCTGTCAGCAGCGGGACGAACCAGCCGGCTTTGCGAAGGTCCTCGAAATCCTGGTTCTCGGTGATCGTCATTTGGAATTGCGACGTGAGAAACAAGAGGCCGCTCGCGCAAGCAAGTCCGAACGACACGACGGACCAGTGTGGCCAGGTGACAAGAAGGCCGTAGACCCTCGGGGTGTCGCGCACTTGGCTCAAGAGTCCGGAAATGCCGTCGAACATGCCCCAGGTGACGAAGATTCCGAGCATGCAAACGGCCATGAACCGCATCAGGATTTCCGTCGCGACGACCAGGCCGATGCCGCGCTGATGGCCTCTGTTGTCAGGCCGGCGCGTGCCAATCGCGATCACGAAAACCATCAGGGCCGCGGTGACGAAAAGACAAAACGCGCGCGCCGGTCCCGGGACCGAGGGGCCAGGCAAATCTCCCAAAATGGCTGCGAAGGACACGCCAATCGCATTGAGCATCAAGGCATTCAGCGGAATGCTGGCGACGAATAAAATCACCGCTATGATCGCGCCGACGCTGACCTTCTTGCCGTAGGCGGCCGTGGCAAAGTCGGCGATCGTCGTGACATTATGGTCCCGGGCAAATCGGACCATCCGCCGGATGACCGGCCCTCCCAAGCCGAAGACCACGACGGGAACGAGCCAAATCAACATTGTCTCGCCGCCTTCGCCGCCAAGACCAGCGAGTCCCAGGCACGTCGGATAGCCCCAACTGATACAGCATCCCAGCAGATAGATGGCGGTCCGGGGGCGGGGCTTGTCAAAGAGATGCGAAGCCCGGCAGCCGAACCGAGCCAAGAGATAAAGACCGCCCAGATAGGCCAGAACGATGAAGACCGGGACGACGGCTGATGTCACTAGGCTGACTTCTCCATGACCCGCGCCATGCCAATGCCGCGAACCGTCTTACTAAAATACGGGATCGCTCGCCTTGCCAAGCTAAGGCATGACGTTAGTCTAGGCCGATTTCATGAGGCGAAATCGGCAGGACCGTCACAAAGGCAGAGCCGCTATGTTGAAGGATTTCAGGGATTTCGCGATGAAGGGCAATGTCGTCGACCTGGCGATCGGCGTCATCATCGGCGCCGCGTTCGGGAAGATCGTCGAGTCTCTCGTTGGCGACATTATCATGCCGATCATTGGGGCGTTGACCGGCGGCCTCGATTTTTCCAATTATTATTGGCCTCTTTCGAAAGCGGTTTCGGCCACCTCCTTGGCGGATGCCAAGAAGCAGGGCGCGGTGCTCGCTTGGGGAAACTTCCTGACGATCACGGTGAATTTCCTGATCATCGCGTTTGTCCTTTTTCTGGTCGTGCGCGCTGTGACCGTCCTCAAGAAGAGGATCGCCGCCGAGCCCGCGGCCGCGCCGGCGGCGCCACCGAGGCAAGAGATTCTGCTCGAGGAAATTCGCGACCTTTTGGCGAAGGCCAAATAGGCGACCCTCTTTCCAACCCGGCCCTCGCTTCGCCCGGCACCCGGTGGGCGCATTTTGAAGCCGATCGAGCGACGTGACCGCGTCGCGAGCTTCCGCAAACAAAAACGCGCCCCACCGGGGTGGGACGCGTGGTCGATGATCGATGATTCCAGCGGCGTGCTTATTCCGCCGCCCGTTTGAATTCGGGGAACGAACAGGCTACCGCGGCAGGCTCGCGGCGGAATTTGAGGATTTTTGGCTCCTCGAAGGGAAGGCCGAGCGCTTTCCACACATCGGCGAGCGCATCGACCAGTTCGGCGATATGCGCATCGCTGTGGAACGGCGTTGGAGTAATCCGCAGCCGCTCGGTGCCTTTCGCGACGGTCGGATAGTTGATGGGCTGGATGTAGATGTTATGACGCTCGAGCAGCATGTCGCAGGCGGCCTTGCACAATTCCGCGTCGCCGACGAGCACGGGCACGATATGGGACGGGTTGGCCATGACGGGCAGGCCGGCCGCGCTCAGCGCATGTTTCGTGAGAAGCGCCTGGCGCTGATGCCGCGCGCGCAACTCCGTGCCTTCCTTGAGAATGCGCACGGCGGCGCTCGCGGCGGCCGCGACGGGCGGCGGAAGCGCCGTGGTAAAGATGAACGACGGCGCATAGGAGCGCACCGCGTCGATGATCGCGCTGTCGGCCGCGATATAGCCGCCGAGAGTGCCAAAACCCTTCGCCAGCGTGCCCTCGATGACATCGATCCGCGACATCAGGCCGTCGCGGTCGCCGATTCCGCCACCGCGCGCGCCATAGAGCCCCACCGCATGGACTTCGTCCATATAGGTCATGGCGTTATAGCGCTCCGCCAAGTCGACGATCTCGGCGAGCGGCGCAATGTCGCCCTCCATCGAGTAAAGGCTCTCGAACACGATCAGCTTGTTGCGGTCCTTGCCGGCCGCCTGAAGCAGCTCTTCGAGATGGGCCATGTCGTTATGGCGGAAAATGATGCGCTGCGCATTCGAGCGGCGCACACCTTCGATCATCGAATTGTGGTTCAGGGCATCCGAGAGGATGAGGCAATTGGGGATCAGATCGGCGATCGTGGAGATCGCCGCCAAATTGGACACCCAGCCCGACGTGAACACGAGGGCGCTGGTCTTGCCATGAAGATCGGCAAGCTCGGCTTCGAGCTGGACGAGAGGATGGCTGGTGCCGGCAATGTTGCGCGTGCCGCCGGCTCCGGCCCCGTGCTTGACGGCGGCCTCCGTCATCGCGCGGATCACTTCGGGATGACGCCCCATGCCGAGATAGTCTTTCGAGCACCAGATCCTGACGTTTTCGGCATCGAGTCCAGGACGGTGCCACAAAGCCGAGGGGAAATTTTCCGCGCTCCGTTCGAGGTCGGCGAAAACGCGATAACGGCGCTCCGCCGCCAACCGATCGATGGCATTTGTGAAATGATGACGATAGCTCATCAGAAACCCTACCCGTTGGCCTGTCTCGATCAATGTTCGTTTCGCCAACGCCCCAGACAGGATCGTTCCGCAAACCGAACGCCGACCTCAACCCGACGCTTTTATGGCCCGTTCGTACCTTTTAGGAATTCGAAAATCACCGATCCAAGGTCCAGATACCCCCAGAATGGCAACAGGCCAACAAGATTCTCTTAAATTAATAAAGCCGGGCAAGGGCTCGGCCGCTTTGATCTTGGTCAATAGCGACGCCGTTCGCGTCGCTTACCGAGCGGCCAACGGAACGCGAGACAAAAGATCTCTCTTTTCGGCCGGACAAAGCCGAAATGTCTCACCGCACTTTGTTGTGATGATAGGCTATTTCGCTAACCGGTTTGGTCGAGGCCTGCGACGAAGCGCCCGATGCGGCGGTCGCCTGGTCCCTGTTCAATTGATTGCCGGCATGGGTGACCTTGGCGATCGCCGCGCTGCTACCGGCCAGCGCCAAGACCGCGGCGGCCAGAATCGGCATGAGCATTTGGTGTCGCATGCAAGTGCTCCAATTTCGAGACCGCTCGACGCGCCGGTTCGACCCGAAGCCGGTGCTCATGTCCCACGCAATCTGCGTATAAACCGGAATTATTGTTTATAAAATCGGCAGGTCAAGCTTAAAAATTAATCATATAATTCGCAATAGAATGCGCGGCCTCGAATCGGAGTCCGTGGCGACGAGAGGTCGTCGTTAAATGAATGCGATGGGGCGGTCCGCGGCCGGAGTCGATTAGTCGCGGATGGGCTCATGCCGAAGCGCGGTGCGCATGAAGAAATACAGCAGAACGAAGCCGCTCAGTCCAAAGACCGTTTCGAGGCTTCGGCTGATGACCGGGGGAAGCTGCATGATGCCGCCGATCGCCCAGCCCGCGGCCCACGATGCGCCAACCACTTCCGTGCCCACGAGGATCGCGACGGCGATCAGCGTCGATAATCTCAGTAGATTGATTTTACCAGGCGCAGACACGATCTCATGACCTTTCGAAGGAGGTTCCGGCGAGCTCGCCCTTATTGAGCCGTGCAACGGCCTCCGTCAATCCCGTGGAAGTTCTGGAACGTCGAAGGTCTCGCCCGGGTGTCGCACCTGGAAACGCTCCGAATCGATGCCGCGCGCGGCAAGCGCGGCCTTGAGCAGTCGCGGCGGTTCCTCTCGCGCCTCGGCGGTCAGCTGAAACGTGCCCCAGTGACAGGCGAGCGCGTGATGCGCCTGACAATCCCTAAAAATTTCGACGCTTTCGGCGGGATCCACGTGAGCGTCTTGCATGAACCACCGGGGTTCGTAGGCGCCGATCGGAATGGCGGCGAATCGCGGACGGCCAAACCGCTCTGGAATATCGCGAAACAAGCGGCCGTCGCGATAGGCGGTGTCGCCAATCAGATAAAGCGGACCATCGGGAGTCTCGAGAACGAATCCGGCCCAAAGCGCCATCCTTCGGTCACCAAGTCGGCGCGCGGACCAATGATAGGTGGGCACCAAATGCGCCCGCACGTCGGGAGAAAGAACGATCGAATCGCCCCAATCGTAGGTCTCGGCCGCAAGCCCGCGCTGGTTGATGATGGCGTCGTTCCCCAACGGCGCGACAATGCGGCACGGCCGGATCTTGTTCAGGGTCCGAAGCGTCGCAAGGTCGAGATGATCGTAATGATTGTGCGTGATGAGGATTGTGTCGATCGGAGGCAGGTCGCGCAACGCGACGCCGGGGGCCGTGACGCGCCGGGGCCCCGCGAAGGACAGCGGGCTCGCGCGCTTCGACCAGACGGGGTCGAGCAGAAGATTCAAGCCGCGTGTCTGAATGAGGAGGCTGGCATGGCCGATCATCGTGACCTTGAGCGTCGATCCTTCGATGCGCGGCGCGAGAGGTGACGCCGGAGGGTTTTTCACCTCGCCTGGCCAAGCTTCGCGTTTTGTCCGTAGCAGCTTCCAGAGATCGCCTCTGGATTTATCGGTCGCGCCTCCAGAAACAAAAAAACGAGTCCCGTCGAAATGGTCGGAGACGGGACCGCGATAATAGGGGTTTTTGCTCATGCCCCGACATTTAGGGACGGCTGGCCAAAAAAACGAGAGGAAGCTTGAGCTTCCTCTCGCGGCTCAATTCGAAAATCTCATTCGTTAGTGATGGCCGTGTCCGCCACCGCCGCCGCCATGTCCGCCACCGCCGCCGTGTCCACCGCCGCCGCCATGTCCGCCACCGCCGCCATGTCCACCGCCGCCATGTCCACCGCCGCCGCCGTGCCCACCGCCGCCATGTCCGCCGCCGCCGTGGCCGCCATGCCAACCACCACCGCCGCCGCCATGGCCGCCGTGCCAGTTGTGCCAGCCGTAACCGCCGCCCCAACCATAGCCATAGCGATCACCATAGCCGCACCAATACCAACCGGGACCGCGCCAGCCGCCGTCGTACCAGCAATATTGACGCCCGCCCCAGAGATACCCCCCCGTGGCCGCCTCGGCGGCGCCGGCGACCACGCCGCCGATGATGTCGCCTGGATTTTGCGCCCGTGCGGGCTGAACACCGAGGGAGACCCCCATGAACATGGCCGTAGCGGCAATTAAAGCTGTCGTTTTATTCTGCATCGTGGACTCCCTCGAAAGCCAGCTCAAATTCGGCCGATTTCCGCAGTTGCAAAACGAACTGGGCCGCAAGGAGTTGCCTGCCGTTCGTCGATTTGGCCTGCGTCAAACGGCATAGGTCAAGGATGAAGCTTGACGGCAACACATTGCCGCTATTTTAGCCACGTTCAGGCCATCATAGGAATGAGGCGCCAGATCCCTTCGCCGGCCGACTGTCCGAAGACCAGAATAGCGCCGCTGCCAAGGACGAGAGCAAAAGCGCCGGCACGAGCGTCGCGAAATCTTGGAATCGGGGGGTCACGTAGGCCCCCAAGGTGGCGCCGGACACGAAGCTCGCAATGACCAAGCCGAGATCGAGGACTTGGCCGCGCGCCGCCTGGCCGTCGGGCTCCGTCCCCAAAACGAGCGCATTCGAGAAATTCTGGAGATTGCCCGTCATGATGATGGAATTATAGGTGCGCGTGCCGATGTTCCGAAAGCTCGTGTTCTGCATCGCCGTGCTCACGGTGATCACGGCCACGAGGATCCGATCGTTCAGGGTGCCCGCCAACATCGGGATGGCGGCCAAAACCACGATCTCGGCCAAGAGCGTCACAAAATGCAGCGAGGCGGGCAAACGGCGTCGGACGCCTGGGCGTCCGAGCAGATTGGCCGCGATGACCCCGACGACATAGGCCAATAGGGGATAGACATAGGCGAGAGCCTTGCTGCTCGATTGGGTCATCGCGATGCCGAGCAGAACCAGATCGCCGGTCATGGCGCTCGCGAATGTGTGGCCATGCCCGACATAGGCGAAGCCGTCGAGGAACCCCGCGCTCGCCGATAGAGTGACAGCCGCCGCCAAGCTATTGGCCGCCGCGAAGCGCGGCTGGGATCCCGAAAAATCGTTTCCAAGCGGAGGTTCGAGCGCGATTGGCGGCGAGGACGGCATGGCGGCCCCATTCCTGTATGAAGCGAGTATCCGGTATGAAGCGAGTGTCCGGCGCAAACCGCCGGACGGGATCATGCAACCAGCTTACCAGCGTGCCTGGTGACAACGCAGCTTAACAGGAAAACATGGATCGTCTCACCGTCTTTGGCCTTTTCGCCGTCACCGCCATGTTGGTTTTCTATGCTCTGGAGGGCCGGAGCCATTGGTTTACCCTCGCCTTCGCTTTCGCCTGCGCCTTGGGATCCACCTATGGTTTCCTCCAGGGCGCCTGGCCCTTTGGCTTGGTCGAGGGCGTCTGGACCTTCGTGGCCTTGGACAAGTGGCGGCGGCTTAGTCGTTCCCCGCCAGCCGCGTGACGCTTTCCGCCGACGACTGTTGTTTGGGGGTTCCGAGATGCTCGGCGCCGCGGGCCGCCGCGAGGTCGACCTGCCGTTGCCGCTCGGCGTACCGCAGGCGCTGTTCGTCCCGCCGCTCCGCCGCGCAAGCGGGGCAGCGAACGCCGCGCTCGAACAGCGGCGAGAGCTGGTCCTCCGGGCTCACCGGCCGGCGGCAGGCGTGACAAAGGTCGTGATTGCCAGGCACGAGGCCATGTCCGACCGAGACCCGCTGATCGAAGACGAAACATTCGCCGTCCCAAAGGCTGCGGGCCTCGGGAATGGTTTCGAGATAGCGCAGAATGCCGCCCTTGAGGTGATGGACGCCGGCGACCCCCTCTGCTCGTAAAAAGGCCGTCGCCTTTTCGCAGCGGATGCCGCCGGTGCAGAACATCGCGATTCGCGGCGGTTCCGCGCCATCGGAGAATTCGTCGCGGCGCGCCCGGAACCAGGCAGGAAAATCGCGAAAACTCGCCGTTTCGGGATTGATCGCGCCGCGAAACGTCCCGATCTTGACCTCGTAATCGTTGCGCGTGTCGATGACGATCGTGCGCGGATCGGAGATCAGCGCGTTCCAGTCTTCGGGCTCGACATAGGTCCCGGCGTCGTGGGCGGGGTCGAGCCCCGCGACGCCCATGCTCACGATCTCCGCCTTGAGCCGCACCTTCATCCGGTGAAACGGCATGGTGTCGGTATAGGCGTTCTTGACGTCGAGCGCCGCGCAGCCTGGCAAGGCGCGAATGGCTTTGAGCGCCGCGTCTATGCCGGCCTCGCTCCCGGCGATGGTTCCGTTGATGCCTTCGCGCGCGAGCAGCAGCGTTCCCTTGATCCCGGCCGCCTCGCAGGCTTGCGTCAACGGCCCGCGCATGGCCGCGGGGTCGGAAAAATCAGTGAACTGGTAAAGCGCGGTGACGCGGACGGTTTCGGGCGCGGGCATGGATCAGGCGGCGGCTTTCTCGCAAAAATCGATCTTTGGCGTGGTTTAGCCTAGCTTCTCCCCTTGGCGCCATGATTTGTTGGCGGCGCAGGCTTCAAACCCGAGCTCGACCGCGCACGCTCCATTTGCGCCGCGCCGAATCTTCGCCTATCCAATCCATCTTCACCTCGCAACCGAGCCGCGCCGCCTTGCTCGAATCCTGGGAGCAGCGCGGAGGATCATGCCCATGCCGGACCGGACTTTGCCTCTTCTCGTGACTCATAGCGGCAAATTCCATTGCGACGAGGTCTTCGCCTATGCCGTCTTGCGGCTCGCGCTCGGGTTGCGCGAGCCGGCCAGCCACCGCTTGGCGCGCACGCGGGATCCCGCGATCATTTCGAGCGCCGCGATCGCCTGGGACGTCGGTGGCCGTTATGACGAGGCCGCCAACCGTTTCGATCATCACCAGCGCGGCGCGCCGTCACGCTCCGATGGCATGCCCTTCAGCTCGGCCGGCCTCGTGTGGCGGCGCTACGGCGAGCATGCGGTGCGGGTGGTGCTGCCGGCCGGCGCCACGCAAGATCTCGCGGCCGTGATCGCCGCTAAAATCGATACCACGGTCGTGCGTCGCATCGACGAGCTCGACAACGGCATGGCGCCCGAAGTCGACACGTTGGGACTGGCTTCGCTGATCGCCGATTTCAATCCGAGCTGGGATGCGCCGGGCGGGGACGAGGCCGCCGATGCCGCGTTTCTCGAGGCCGTCGACCTCGCGGAGCACGTGCTGCGCCGACGCGTCGAATCGTTGCGCGCGAGCCTTGCCGCCGAGGCGCTCCTGCTGGCCGCTCATGCGGCCGCGTCCGATCCCCGGATCCTGGTGTTGGATCAGGGGATGCCGTGGAAGACCGCCGTCTTTGCCCATCATCTACCCGTCGCTTTTGCCATTTATCCTGCCTCCAACGGCAATTGGATGGTCGATTCCATGCCGCCGGAAGAGGGCTCGTTCGAGCAGCGCATTCCGTTGCCGGCGTCGTGGGCCGGATTGTCCGAGGCCGAATTGGTGGGCGTCTCGGGCGTCGCCGATGCCGTCTTTACGCATCTGCGGCGATTTGTCGGCGCCGCCAGAACGCGGGCCGGAGCGATTAGCATGGCGCAAAAGGCGATCGAGTTGAGTGGGAACTAGAGGCATGAACGTGGCCGGGTCTGTGGAAGCGACCGGCATGCCTCGGCTCGACCGGCGCGCGGTTGCCGCGGTCATCCTCGGCAATGCCTTGGAATTTTACGATTTCACGACCTATTCGTTTTTCGCGGTGTTCATCGGCAAGGCCTATTTCCCGGCGGGCGACGACGTCACCAGCCTCCTATATTCGGTGGCGACCTTTGGCATCGGATTTCTGACCCGGCCGATCGGCGGCATCATCATCGGCGCTTACGCCGATCGCGCGGGGCGCAAGCCCGCGATGCTGTTGACGATCGCGCTGATGGCCGTGGGCATGCTGATGCTCGCGATCACGCCAAGCTATGCCGCGATCGGGATCGCCGCGCCGGTGCTCGTGATCCTGGGCCGGCTCGTCCAAGGCTTTGCCTTGGGCGGCGAGGTCGGCCCTTCCACCGCCTACCTGCTCGAGGCCGCGCCGCCGTCCAAGCGCGGCTATATCACGAGCTGGCAACTGGCGAGCCAAGGCGTCGCCACGCTGCTCGCGGGCGCGATCGGCTTGGGCCTGTCGCTCGTGTTGCCGCAGGCGGCGTTGGAGGATTGGGGCTGGCGCATCCCTTTTCTGGTCGGCATCGCCATCGTGCCCGTGGGCATCGTCATCCGCCGCCATTTGCCGGAAACGGGGGGCGCCGGCCATCCCGCGACATCGCACGCCGAAGCAACCTCGGCGGCGGTGTTGAAGCGGCTGATCGCGAACCATCGCGGCGCAATGATCGCCGCCATCGCGGTGATTTCGGCCGGCGCCGTCTCGAATTCGGCCGGCGCCTATATGACGAGTTACGCCAAGACGATTTTGCACATGCCGGAAAGCACCTCGATCGCGGCGACCCTGATGCTCGGGGTCGCCTCGCTGATCTTTTGCCTGGTCGGCGGCTGGCTCGCCGACCGCTTCGGGCGGCGCGTCATCATGATCGTGCCGCGCGCTCTGCTCGTGCTGATCGCCTATCCCGCTTATTATTTCATGGTCCACGCGCCGAGCGCGACGAGCATTTTCGCGGCCACTGGCGTCATTTCGGCCCTGTCCTCGATTTGCAGCAGCGCCGGCATTGTCGCCATTCCGGAATCGTTTCCACGCGCGGTGCGCAGCGCGGGGCTCGCGATCTCCTATGCCTTTTCGGTATCGATTTTCGGCGGCACGGCGCAGCTCGTGGTGACATGGCTGATCAAGGTCACGGGCGATCCGTTGTCGCCGGCCTATTTTCTTCTCGTCGCGAGCATGTTCGGCGTGATCGCGCCGTTCTTCATGCGCGAAACCGCGCGCGAGCCGCTGATCGATTAGGACCAGCTTGCCTTGCCGCTATAGCCGTCGCGCTTCAACCGGACGATCGCGAGATCGAGCGCCGATAGAAAGGCCGAGCGGTCGCGCGGCGCGAACGGTTTGGGGCCGCCCGTGATTTCGCCGCTCGAGCGCAGATGATCCATCAAGTTGCGGGTCGCGAGCGCGGCGCCGATCGATTGTTCCGTGAACGCGCGGCCGTTCGGCGCGATCACGGCGCCGCCGGTCTTGATGCAGCGCGACGCCAGCGGAATATCCGAGGTGATCACGACGGAGCCAGGGCCGGCCCGCGCGGCGATCCAATCGTCGGCCACGTCGGGCCCTTCCGCCACCACCACGCGCTCGATCGCGGCGACGCGCGGCACCATGACCGGCGCATTGGCGACGACGAACACCTTGACCCGATAGCGTTCCGCCACTTTGTAAACCTCGTCCTTGACCGGACAGGCGTCGGCATCGACGAAGATGGTGATGGTTTTGTCGGTCACGTTTTCGGCGGCGCCTTTGATGACGGGTAGATCGATGGCGAGCCCTTGATTTGCGAGGTCATGGGACAGCAAAGCATCATGCCGCGCTTCGCATTGTAGCGGGCCGGTGAAAGGACAAGCGCGGGCCGGTGACCGGCTTGCTCATGTCCCGCCTGTGGATCGAACTGAAGCCAAACGACATCGCCGGCCTCGGGAACGTAAGCGGCCATTACCAGATTTCTTGACCGGCGGGCGGCCCGAAATCCAGGTCTTCGGGAAAGGTTTCCGGTGTCATCTGGTCAAGCATCCGATCGAGGTCATCGATGGGCGCTTTGATGGGTTTGATGATGATCCAGCCGTCTTGTTCCGTGATCTCGACCGTCTGATCGACATCAAGCGCCGCCGCCGCCATGACGGATGCCGGAATCCGGATCGAGGCGCTATTTCCCCATGTCTTGATTTGAACCCGCATGGCAGCCTCCGTCCATCGACTTTGTCATACGGCCGGAAAGCGCCGATGTGTCAACAATGTCGATACATTCACTCCGCATGCAGTTCCACCGCGATGCGGATCAGATCGCTGCTGCGCTCCACCATCAGCTTTTGCTTGATGCCGGTGCAGCTATTGGCGACGGTCTTGTAGGAAATGCCGAGCTGATCCGCGATCGAGGTGAGGTCTTTTCCCTGGGCGAGCAGCCGCATGATGTCGAGTTCACGCGCCGAGAGCGCCTTGTTGGGCTCCGAGGGGCCGAGCGTGTGGAGCGCCAATTCGGCGGCGAGGTCGCGCTCGACATAGCGTTCGCCGGCCACGACCTTACGGATCGCCTCGACCAATTCGTCGGCGCTCGCGCCCTTGCTGACGTAGCCCTTGGCGCCGGATTGAAGCGCGCGGGCGATATAGACCGGCGTCGTATGCATCGAAAAAATGAGGACGCGCGCGCGAGGATCCTCGGCGAGCAAGCGCTTGAGGAGATCGAGACCGCCGGCGCCCGGCAGGTTGAGGTCGAGCACCACGATATCGGGTCGCTCCGTGCGAAACAGTGTCAGCGCTTCCTTGCCGGTGCCGGCTTCGAGCACGGCGGCCTCGACGAATACGCCGAGCAGCCGCCGCACACCTTCGCGCACCACGCTGTGGTCGTCGACAATGAGGATCTTCATACCGGTTGTTCCAATCTCGTCGATTCGCGAATGGGAAGTTCGGCCGAGACGATCACGCCGCGGCCGCGTGGGCTGTTCTCGATCACGAGGCGTCCGCCGACAGCCTTCACGCGCTCGCGCATGCTGGCGAGACCGAAGCCGGGCGCGGTCCGGCCCTGGGCGAGACCGGAGCCATCGTCCGTGACCTGGACCGTGATTTGTTGCCCGTCGTTTCGAATGCGAATCTGCACGGACTTTGGGTTGCCGTGCCGGATCGCGTTGCTGAGGCTCTCTTGGACGACCCGGAAGGCGACGGCGTCGAGCGGGGGCTCTGGCGAGTCTTCCGTGATTTCGAGCGAGAAGGTGATATCCGGCCGGCGCAGCCGCCAAAAGTCGCACAGATTGTCGATCGCGCCAGCGAGGCCGAGGTCGATCAGCGTTTCCGGCGCAAGGCGGCGCAGGACGCTTTTCAGATGCTTTTGCATGTGCCTGACCGATTCGACGATCGAATCCGCGCGCGGCGCGGCCTGTTGCGCCGCGCCGTCGCTCAGAAATTGACGGATCATCGCGGCATCGGCCCCGACCGAAAACAAAAACGGCGCGACATCGTCGTGGAGGTCGCGCGCGAGTTCGGCGCGCTCTTCCTCCTGCAGGCTCAGAATCTGTTCATGCAGATCTTGGTTTTGGGCGCGCATCGCCTCGAGTCGCTCCGCCATTGCATCGAACCCCGCGCGCAGCGGCTCGAGTTCGCTATAAATATCGGGATTCATGCGCACGGTATAATCGCCGGTGCCGATCCGCGACAGGGCGCCACGTAAATCCTGCACGGGACGCAGCGCATGGCGAATGGTCCAAAAGGCCAGGCCCAGAACCATGCTGAAGAACAGAGCCATGATGCCCGAGGTGAGAAGCAGGTCGCTCCAGGCTTCCGCGACTTCGTTATGGGCATCGGCCTCGAGTTCGAGACGACCGAGGGGCTGAAACGGCCCGGGAAGCGAGACGGCGGCTTGCGCCGAGGGGCCGGCGACGAGGCTAAAGAACCAGCGCGGCGCCGGCGCTTCGGGCCGAAGCAGCTCGGATTGGGCGAGAATCGCGCCATTGGCTCCCAAGAGAACGGCGCGCACATGCCGGTCGCCATCGAATTCCGCGACGATCCGCGCGAGCTGCTTGGCCGGATCGGTGCCGCCGGTATTATCGAGCGCCTTCGCGGCGGTCTGCGCGCCGACCGCGAGCGCGGCCCGCATTTCGGTGCGGACCTTGGCGACCACATGCCAATAGGTCAGCGCGCCGCCCAGCGCGAGGCTGAGAAGCAGAACCAAGGTGATGGAAACAGCGAGGCGCCGTTGGATCGACATGGGGCAACCATGCCGCATCGATTTGGGGAGTCAAGGCGCTGCCGTCACGCCGCCAGATTCAGCATAAGGTCTGGTGGGACATCACCAATCACGCAGGTCAGAAGCGGCTCCAGGAAAATCCCTTCCGTCGGGTCCGACCGCTCCGTCAAGACGATCACGCCGGCATAAAACGGCACCAATTGGTCCGCCGCCGCGATGGCGCTGTCGCGCGAGACGGAACGTCGCGGCGCGCCGGGATAAAGCCTGCCGCCAACGCCTCGCAGGAAGGGGACGATCGTGTAGGTGATTGTCAAAGCCATGGGAATCATCTCGGTTGAGATGAGAACATAGCAAGAACGTAAATTCCGTCAATCGAAACTCCGGTCGCCGCGCCGTTTTTGCCGCGCGGCGACCCGGACCCTGGAACCGGGTTAGGCGCTGCCGATCAAAATCCCGGCCGCGAGCACGAGGCCGCCGCCGAGCATGACTTTCGCGGCCGCCGCGACGGGGGGCGTGTCCATGTAGCGCCATTGAATCCACGCGATCGCAAGAAGCTCGATCACGACGACGATTGCCGCGATGACCGTGGCCGTGACGAAGTTGGTGATGAGATAGGGCAGGGTATGACCGATCCCGCCCGCGATCGTCATGAGGCCGCAGACAAAGCCGCGCAGATAGGGTGTGCCGCGTCCCGACAGCTTGCCATCGTCGGCGAGCGCTTCGGCGAAGCCCATCGAAATGCCGGCGCCGATCGAGGCCGCCATGCCGACTTGAAACGCATTGAAGGAATTATGCGTCGCGAAGGCGGCCGCGAACACCGGCGCGAGCGTCGAGACGGAGCCGTCCATCAGCCCCACCAAGCCCGGCTGGATGATTTGAAGCACGAAGCGGCGCTGCGCGCTATCGGCCTCGGCCTCCCGTTTCCCGCCCGAAAGGTGCCTGGTTTCCGATTCGCTGGCGTTGCGCTCGTGTTGCCGCTCGGCCTCCATCAGGTCGCCAAGAAGCTTGCGAATCGCGGCATCGGTCGTCCGCGCCGCGGCCTGCTCGTAGAATCGCGCCGCGTCCTGCTCCATTTGCTGCGCCTGGCGCCGCACGTTTTCGACGCCGAGCGGCAGCAGCTGCCACAGCCGTTTGCGCTGGACGGTTCCCTTGATGTCTTGCCGGCGGATGTAGGGGATATGATCGCCGAATTTGGCGACGAAGAGGTCGATCAGCGACCGTCTGTGTTCGCCCTCCTCGGCGGCCATGTCGTAAAAGAGCTGAGCCGTATCGGGATAATTTTCGCGCAGGCCTTCGGCGAAATCGAGGTAGACGCGCCCGTCCTCTTCCTCGCTACTAATCGCGAGGGCCAGGATTTCGCGCTCGGTGAGTTCCGCGAAGGATTTCATGGGACGGGACCCTTTGTGTAAGCTAGAATCATTCTAATGTGGGGCGGCGCCCGCGCGCGTCAAGCGTTTTCTGCGGCCGGGACGGCCTCGGGCGGAAATGGGCTCGCCTCGTCATCATGAACGGCGCCGCGCGCGCGTTGGGCCGATTCTTGGCGGTCTATTCCCAGGATCTGGATCGCTCGCGCGCATAGCGGCGCGCGAGAGCGGCGCAAGCGAAGAGCTGAATCTGGTGGAACAGCATCACCGGCAGCAAGATCATGCCAGCGCCCTGGCCCGCGAAGAGAATATTGGCCATCGGGATGCCCGCCGCCATGCTCTTCTTGGACCCGCAGAACACGATCGCGATCTCGTCTTGTCGCGAAAAGCCGAGCCGGCGGCTCAGAAAGGCCGTCGTCGCGAGGACCAGGACCAGAATCAGGAAATCCACGATCAGAATCAGCATGAAATTGAGCGGGGTCAGCTGCGTCCAAATGCCCGCCACCATGCCCTCGCTGAAGGCGGCATAGACGATGAGGAGGATCGATCCGCGGTCGACAAACGAGGTCAGGGCGCCATGGCGTGAAAGCCAGTTGCCGATGAGCGGACGAACGGCTTGCCCGGCCACGAAGGGCAGCAGCAGTTGGAGCGCAATGTCCCTGATGCCGCTCGCATTGAAACCGACGCCGCGGGCCTCGAGAAAAACGGCGGCGAGCAGCGGCGTGACGACGATCCCGAGAAGGTTTGAAACCGAGGCGCTGCACAGCGCCGCCGGCACATTGCCGCCCGCGATCGCGGTGAAGGCGATCGAGGATTGCACGGTCGACGGCAGCAGGCACAGATAGAAGAGGCCGAGATTGAGAGCCGGCGGGAGATAGGGCCGCGTCACGGCGGTGACCGCCAAGCCGATGCACGGAAACAAGACGAACGTGCTGAAAAAGACCAGCCCTTGCAGCCGCCAATGCGACAGGCCGGCGACGACGGCGGCGGGCGAGAGCCGGGCGCCATAGAGAAAGAACAGCAGCGCCACGGCGGCGAAGACGGCGTCACGCGCCACGGGCGCGGCGGCGCCGCGCGCCGGCAGAATCATGGCGAGGATGACCGCGCCGATGAGCCCGACCAGAAACGGATCGGCGCGAAACGCCGATGCGTGTCGTCTCAATGTCTCCGCGAAGGGTCGCGCCGGCACGTTTGCTCCCTCTCACCGGTTGAAGGATATGTCGAACCCAGGCTTATAGAAGGTCGCGATGGAGATCGCCTATCGTGATTTTGGAAAACCGGCCGGTGGCCTCTTGGGCGCTGGGTCAACCGGATCCGCGAGGATTGGCTTTTGGCAAGACCCGCGAGCGCACTCCGCCAATGTACGGGGTGCTCTTTTCGCGCGAGGTGCTAAGATTGTTTGGTGAACATGTCCGGTCTTTGCCCATGGGGTGCATGAGATGACGGCAATTTTCGACGGGCGAGCCGTCGATTCCGCTTCGCAACGGGACTTGGCGGCGTTGCACCGGGCTTATGCCGGCTTGCGCGAGGCCTTCGATCGCGACGGCGGGCTGCCGCTGGCGGTTCGGCGCGAGACCCTGCGGGCCTTGCGCGCGGCCATCAAGCGCGATGCCGAAGCCTATGCCGCCGCGATTTCGTCTGACTTCGGCGTTCGCTCGCGGCACGAGACGTTGCTCGCGGAGATCGCCGTCATCCTCGACGCGATCGACTATAGCGCGGCCCGAATGGGACGGTGGGCCGCGCCAAGCCGGCCGTCGCTAGGTTGGCGGTTCTGGCCCGCGCATGGCCGGATCCTCAAGCAACCGCGCGGCGTCGCCGGCGTGATCGCGCCCGGGAATTATCCGCTTCACCTCGCATTGTTGCCTGCGATCGCGGCACTCGCGGCGGGGTGCCGGGTTCTCGTGAAACCCTCCGAATTGACGCCCCAGACGGCGGAGCTGATGCAAAACAGCCTCGCCGCCGCGATCGATCCGACGATTTTGAGCGTCGTCCTCGGGGACGCCGCCGTTTCGAGCGCGATGACGCATCTGCCGCTCGACGTGCTGTTGTTCACGGGCTCGGAGCGCGTCGGGCATCTGGTCATGGGCGCGGCGGCCCAAAATCTCACGCCGGTCATTTTGGAATTGGGCGGGAAATCGCCCGTCATCATCGACCGGGGCGCCGATCTCGCGCAGGCCGCGGAAGCCATTATTTCGGGCAAGCTCATGAACGCGGGCCAGACCTGCGTCGCGCCGGACTACCTTCTCGTGCCACGCGAAATCCGCGACCGGATCGTCGAAAAATTACAAACGGCGGCGCGTAAGCTTTATCCGGATGCGCGCGATTACACGTCGATCGCGTCGGACAACGCGCGGCGGCGATTCCAGGCTTTGGAAGCCGGTCTCGACGTCGTGCCTTTGTTCGGCACCCCCGTGGCCGCGCCGCATTACCGGCCCGCGCTCGTCCTTTCGCCGCCGCTCGACAGCGCGATCATGCAAGAAGAAATCTTCGGCCCGCTGCTGCCGGTCTTGGTCTATGACACGCTCGACGAAGCCATCGGCTTTGTGCGCGCGCGGCCGAAGCCGCTGGTTCTCTATTGGTTTGGCAAAAACCCGGATTCGCGCGATTATGCGCTGGCCAAAACCGCGTCCGGTTCCGCCGTCATCAACGACACCGTGCTGCAAGTGGCCATTCAGTCCCTGCCGTTCGGGGGCGTCGGCCGATCTGGCATGGGACGCTATCACGGAAAGGCCGGCTTCGATGCGTTCACGCACGAACGTCCCGTGCTCTATCAGGCCAGGTTCAGCCCCACGGTCTTCTTGCGTCCGCCGTTCGGAAAGATCACCGACGTGATCCTCAAATTCTTGACGCGGTGACACGGGCGGTCGCATCGGCGCGACCGCCGGTGAGGGGAACCTGTTCCGCCTTGCGGACGGCTGCTTGCGCTCTAATGGCTCAGGAACAGGACTGATGGGCAGGTCGTCAGCATCGACCGCGTCATGCCGCCGAGGACGAGTTCGCGGACCCACGAATGCGAATAGCCGCCCATGACAACGAGGTCCGGCCGGACGTTTTGGACATGGGCGATCAAGGTCTTGACGGGATCCTTGCCGACCGTGGGGAGCCCTGTCAGCTTCGCGTTGATGCCGTGCCGCCGCAGATGCAGCTCGATTTCAAGACCCGGAATATGGTCGCGCAAATGCTCTTCCGGGCGGACGCAAACCACTTCCACTTCGGTCGTGCCGGTCAGCAGGGGGAGAGCTTCATTGACAGCCCGCGCGGCCTGCGCGCTTCCGTCCCAGGCCACGACGGCCCGCTCGAGTTTCGCCTGCTTGAACCCCTCGGGAATGATCGCGACGGGCCGTCCGCTTTGCAGCAAGGCTTCCTCGACATACTGATTCGATCCGCCCAGAGCGGTTTGGGAGGCGTCCAATATCGCGAGATCGAACGTTCTCGCCGTCACGGCAAAGCGCCGCACGAGCGCGGCATAGGTCTCGGTCGCCGACAGCACCGTGCAGGGCACGCCGCTTTCGCGTGCGTAAAGGCGAACGCGCTCCGCGGCTTTCTCGGCGTCTTGGACGAAGCGGTCGTTGAGCTCGCTCGAAATCGCGGTCGCTTCATAGGTCATGATGTCGACGGGAATATCGTAGGTCGCATCGACTTCGACCGTCAGATGCGCGCCGTATTTGGCGGCGAGGTCGAAGCTGAATTCGAGCGCCGGTGATGGCAGAAGCGGATCGAGCGTAAGGCCGGTATAGAGATTTTTGTAGGATGGGATGGACATGGCGGATCACTCCAGCGGATTCGTGTTCCTTATTCCAAAATTACATGCTTGCCGCTTTGATTTGGCTCAAAATGGCTGCGCCCGAGATAGGGAGCGGCGCGTTTGGACTAATGGAAGCAAAGCAATCCGGATTGCACGGCCGGCAGCAAGACGCTGGCGACGGCGACAACAAGGATAGAGACGCCGGCGATCACGCGCACGCGCGGATTGTTTGAAAATTCGCGGAGGCCGCCGATTCCGAGCGCGGTAAAGGTCACGGCGGGCAAGGTCCCGAGGCCAAAACCGGCCATGACGGCGGCGCCCGAGGCGCCGGAGCCGCTCAGGATGGCATAAAAGAGGGCCGCGTAGACCATGCCGCACGGCAAAAGACCCCAGCCAAGTCCCGCGACGAACGGGGCCAGCGGCGCGACGGCGGAAAAGCCTCCCGAGGCGAGCCGGAGCCGCGCCGCGACAGGCGCGGCGAACCGGTCGAACATCGTGAGGGGCGGCGCGAGACCGAGCACCGAGAGGCCGACCCAGCCCAGCGACATCGCCGCCACCGCGCGCAGCACCGCATGCGTGGCCACGTGATCCATCGAGCCGTAAAAGGTCGAGCCCGCCGCGCCGAGAAACGCGCCCGCCGCGACATAGGCGGTGATGCGTCCCGCCTGCGCCGCGAGCAAAGCGCGGACACGCCCGGCGGTTCCCGTCGCCGGATCGAAAGTAAACATCAAGGTCGCGGCGATTCCACCACACATTCCCGCGCAATGAAGGCTGCTGGAAAAGCCCAGCAGCGCTCCACTTGCGAAGGTGAGTGCCCCTAATGTTTCGCTCATGCCGTCGTTACTGACCGCCTCCAAACGAATGGACATAAACGGCGAGTGACTTCAGCGTGACCGGATCGAGCTTGCCGCCCCATGTCGGCATGACGCCAGCGCGAGCATTGGTGATCGTCTCGACGACGGTCTTCTGGTCGCCGCCATAGAGCCAAACGCTGCTCGCGAGTTTCGGCGCCCCGATCTCCTGATTGCCTTGGCCCTTGTCGCCATGACACGCGACGCAATTGTCGGCAAAGGTCTGAGCGCCGGCCTTCAGGTCGAGCTCCTTGGCAATGGTTTGCCCCGAGAGCGAACGGACATAGCCCGCGACATTGGCGATTTGC
>JARLIW010000009.1 GCA_031291515.1 Beijerinckiaceae bacterium
AGCGAGCCATAGACCTCGTCGGTCGAGACATGGAGAAAGCGGAACGCCGCCTTGGGCTCCGGCGCCAGCGCCGCCCAATAGGCGCGCGCCGCTTCGAGCAGCGTGAACGTGCCGGTGATATTCGTCTGGATGAAATCCGCCGCGCCGGTGATCGAGCGATCGACATGGCTCTCGGCCGCCAGATGCATCACCGTCGTCGGCTGAAATTCGGCGAACACCACCTCGACAGCCGCGCGATCGGCGATATCGGCGCGCACGAATTGGTAATTCGGCAGATTGGCGACGGCGCGCAACGATTCGAGATTGCCGGCATAGGTCAGCTTGTCGAGGTTCAGCACCTGCGTGCCGGGCTCGGAGGTGAGCAGCCGCACGACGGCCGAACCGATGAAGCCGGCCCCGCCCGTGACGATGACGCGATGCCGCGCGCGATCTCCCGTCAACGCCGGCTCTCCGACGCCGAATCATAGGTGAATATCGGGGGCAGGTCCGTCAGAATGGGAAGTTTCGTGTCCTTGGCCGACAGAATCGCGCCGCCGGAGCCAAGCGGCCAGGCGATGCCAAGCGCCGGATCATTCCACAAAATCCCGCCGTCGTCGTCCGGGCTGTAAAAATCGGTCACTTTATAGGAGACGAGCGTATCGGGCTCGAGCGTGCAATAGCCATGCGCGAACCCCGGAGGCACCCAGAGCTGCGCGCCCTCGGCGGCATCGAGCCGGGCCGAAACATGCTTGCCGAAGGTCGGCGAACCGACGCGAAGATCGACCGCGACGTCGAAAATCGCGCCCTTGACGACGCGCACGAGCTTGCCCTGAGCGGTCGGCGGCCTTTGGAAATGCAGGCCGCGCAACGTCCCGGCCTGGCCGGACAAGGCTTCGTTGTCTTGCACGAACACGGCATCCGCGACTTTTTCGCGGAAAAGCCGGGCATTGAAGGTCTCGACGAAATAGCCGCGCCCGTCACCGAATCGCTTCGGATGGATAAGGGCAATCGCGGGAATTGCGAGAAACGCGACACGCATCGGCACGGGCTCCAGAACGAAAGCGGCACTATTTCGCCGTGATGGTTCGGCCTTCCATAACCCGCGCCCTCTTAAATCCAAACAAATATCGATCTCGACATTCGGGCATGGACAGCGGGCAAAGGCCGGTCCGGATGTCACCCAGGATCGTGCTGTCTCCTTGAATTCATGACAGATCGGCCGAAAACGAAAAAGCCTGCGCGATCCGAAGACCATCGGGCGCATCGCGGCTCCGATCAAGCCAAGCTTTCAGACGCTTGGAACCACGGGCGGGCGCCGACGGCCGGCGCGCCACCCGCGCGTCACTCCGGTTTCGGCGCCTTGAAAAAATCGCGCGTGACGGCTTTTTCGCCCGTCGCGATATCAACGACGCGGAACGTGATGTCGGTGGTTTCCGGCAAATGCAAGGGCGGCGGGACGGTGACGGTCACGCGCGCTTCGAGCGACTTGTCGGGTTCGACCGAAACGATTGGCAGGCCGCCCGCCGGAGTTGACGCGCCTTGCGCGTCGAGCAGCGCGCCGGAGGGCAAGCCATCGACCGACAGACTGAATTTGCGTTCGAGCGGCCGTTTGTTGAGGATCCGGATCGTATAACCGTTGCGCACGCCGCCTTGCGAGAGCTGCACCAGGATCGGGTTGCGGTCGTGGATGACGTCGAGCCCAGTGAACGACCGGGTCGCCAGGGAGTAAAGAATGACGGACCCGACGATGGCGATGACGGCGGCATAGAGGATCGTGCGCGGCCGGACGAGATGGTAGACGGGGACCAGCCCTTGGACCCTCCGGGCGCTGTTGATATCGTTATCGTAGCCGATCAATCCGTCGGGACGCCCGACTTTGTGCATGACCGTGTCGCAGGCGTCGATGCAGAGGCCACATTGAATGCAGCCGAGTTGGCTTCCCTCGCGGATGTCGACTCCGGTCGGGCAGACGGCAAAACATTGATGGCAGTCGATGCAATCGCCCGCCGGAAGCCCGGCCGCGCGCGCCTTCGTCGAATGTTTGAGCGACATTCGCGGTTCGCCGCGGTCTTGACGGTAGGTGACATTCAACGCCTGCTCGTCGGTCAGGGCCGCTTGGATCCGCGGCCACGGGCACATGTAAAGACAGACCTGCTCGCGCATGTGACCCGCGAGCGCATAAGTCGTGAAGGTCAAGATACCGATCCAGGCGTATACGGCGAACGACGCTGTTCCATGCGCGAGCTGACCGACGAGCGTCGGAGCGTTCCCGAAATAAAGCACCCAGGCGCCCCCGGTCCACCAGGCGACAACGAGCCAGGCGAGATGCTTGCCGGTCTTGCGTAAAATTTTATTGGCGGTCCAAGGTCCCTTGTCGAGCTCGATGCGATCGTGGCGGTCGCCCTCGAAAAAGCGTTCGACGGCCAGAAATAAATCGGTCCAAACTGTTTGGGGGCAGAGATACCCGCACCAGATGCGTCCCGCGATGGCATTCATCAGAAAGAGCGTCATCGCGGCGATCACGAGAAGTCCCGTGAGATAATAGACTTCCTGCGGCCAGATCTCGATGAAGAAGAAATAGGCCCGCCGCCCGGGAAGATCGATCAGAACGGCTTGGTCGGGCGCATTGGGGCCTCGGTCCCAGCGCACGAAAGGCAGCAGGTAATAGACCCCGAGGGTCATCACCAACAGAGCCCATTTGATCCTGCGGAAATAACCATGAACCCGCTGCGGATAGATCTTTTCCGCCGAAATATAGAAGGGTTGGTCATCCGCGGAGTCGACGTGTTCGACGCTCATGCCGTTTAATCCCGCTGTTTGATCATTTCGAGAGGCGCGCCCTCTCGCCAAGCCACGATATCGATCGGGCCACGCCGCATCATGAAGCGCGGCCTCGTTGCGCCTCTTTACACCAAACCGGCAAGGAGAATTCTGATCTCGATCAAAACCGGCTCATTTCCGTGCCCGCGTTTTTCAAAGCAACCTCGGCGCAACGAGGCGTCGGTCGTTTCTGGAGGCGCCGCCAGGAAAATCGCTAAATTTCCGACAAAAGCAATGTCGTGAAACGATTGTTTCGATGCCGCGGTCCGCGCGCGTAAACTATAGTGCAAGTTTATTATTTACGTTGCGACCACAGTCTGGATATCTTCTTTGAGATACGAGCCGGGGCGGGTTCAACCGGACATCTCAGGGATATTTATCATGCCCAGCGTCACAAAATGTATTTTAATCTTTTGTACCTTTTTCGCGATTTCAAGCGCCGCGCAAGCATCCGTGGACGTGCAGGTCGATCTCTCGTCACAGCGGATGCATGTCACGTCAGGCAGCGGCGAGACCTACGACTGGCCGATTTCCTCGGCGCGCTCCGGCTATGTCACGCCAAGGGGCACTTATCGGCCGACGAGCCTTCAAACCATGCACTATTCGAAGAAATATCATCACTCGCCGATGCCGCATTCGATCTTCTTCAATGGCGGCTATGCGATCCACGGCACCTACGCGACCGGCGCCTTGGGTCGGCCCGCTTCGCATGGCTGCATCCGCATCTCCCCCGCCAATGCCGCCAAACTATATTCAATGATCCAAGCCGAAGGCGGCGCGATCGCGATCTCGGGCGCGCCGCCGCGCAGCGCGCCTTTCGCCGGAGCCCACCACCATCGCCATGCCGCTCGACCGCTCGCCGCGACGCCAGCCAATCCCGCGCCCGCGTCGGAAGGGTGGCCCTTCGGTCATTTTTAGGCGAGAGCGCGCCGATTCGCGCGGCGCATCGGCCTCGGTCCTCAGGCGCGTCCGTCGTATTCGGCCCAACAGTTTGGGGTCTCGAACACGACGACGGCGCTGAGCTGCGGGAGAACCGGCTTGACGCGATCCCAAATCCAGACCGCGATGTTTTCCGCGGTCGGATTTTCGAGGCCTGGCACCTCGTTGAGGGTGTTGTGGTCGAGACGCGCCAGCAGCGGCGCGAAGGCGGCTTCGAGGTCGAAGAAATCGGCGACGAATCCGGTCTCGGGGTCGACCGGCCCCTCGAGGCGCAATTCGACGCGGTAGGAATGGCCGTGCATGCGGCGGCAGCGGTGCGTCTCCGGCACGTTCGGCAGCCGGTGCGCAGCCTCGAAGGTAAAGGCTTGCGAGATCTTCATGGGATTCCCAAAAACTTGTGAGTCTGAAGGCTGAGCCGCCAGCGCGGGTTGGCAAGGCAGTAGGCGACCGCCGCCGCCGTATTGGCCTCCCGCGCCGGCCCATCCATCGGCTGCAGGAGAAAATTCTTGAAATCCAACGCATCGAACCGATGCGGCTCGGCCCCGGCCTGGGGGTAGACGAGCTTGATCTCGTCGCCAGCCACCAGTTCCAGCGGCGCGCCGGCCTTGGGGCTGACGCAGATCCAGTCGAGCCCCGGCGGCGGGCGGATCGTGCCGTTGGTCTCCACCGCGATCTCAAACCCGCGCTCGTGCAACGCTTCGATCAACGGCGGATCGACCTGCAGCAGGGGCTCGCCGCCGGTCAAGACGACGAGCCGGCGCCTCGCGTCCGGCGCAGCCCACGTCTTGTCGACCGCGCTCGCCAACGCGGTCGCGGATTCGAACTTGCCGCCGCCGAGACCATCGGTCCCGATGAAATCCGTATCGCAAAACGAGCAGATCGCGGCCGCGCGATCAACCTCGCGGCCGCTCCACAGATTGCAGCCGGCGAAACGGCAAAACACGGCCGGCCGGCCGGCCTGGATGCCTTCGCCCTGAAGGGTGTAGAAAATTTCCTTGACCGCGTAGGTCATCGTCAACCCACCTTGGCAGGGAAAAGCCTAAAGCATTTCAAAGTCGAATGAAAACCTTGGCGAAATGCCCAAGGCCTCGGAAAGGTCCGATCATGACAACGCGCCATGGCGCGAAACGAACGCGACCGGCACCCACGTCCAGCCGGAATGGATCTTGGCCAGCACCGTCGCGCGGTCAAACCTCGTCGCGCGCGCGAGGCGTCCCGTGCCTATGCCGTCCTTCAACTTGGTCTGTCAAGCGCGCGGCGCTCCGGGCCCGCGATGCGGGACCGGCGCGCGGCAATTTGCCTTCACGTCGGCAGCCAAGCCAGGTTCATCGGTTCGCATCCGACCGCTAAAGAGCTCCCGGCAAACTCGGCCGGGCGCCGCTAAAATTCGTCCCAACCCTCTCCGCCGCCGGTGGCGGTCTTGGGGCTCCGCGGCGCGGGCTGCGGCGCGCGGGCCGGCGGCTTGGCGGCGGGGGCCTTGCCCCGGAAGGCGTGCGGCGCGGCTTGTTTCAAGGCGCGGCGCAGATTGTCGCCGCCGCCGGTCTTGAACTGACCGACCAGCGCCGCGAGCTGCGTCGCCTCTTGCGACAGATGATGGCTCGCCGCCGTCGATTCCTCGACCATGGCCGCGTTCTGCTGCGTCATCTGGTCCATCTGCGTGATCGCGGTGTTGACTTCCTCGATCCCCTGCGCCTGCTCCTTGGCGCCCGCCGCGATTTCGGCGACGACGGTGTTGATCTCGCCGACCTGCGTCATGATCCGCTCGAGCGATTTGCCGGTTTCGTCGACGAGCTTGACGCCTTGATCGACCTGGGTCGACGAGGCCGAGATCAACCCCTTGATTTCCTTGGCGGCCTCGGCGGAGCGCTGCGCCAGCGCGCGCACTTCGGAGGCGACCACCGCGAAGCCGCGCCCAGCGTCGCCCGCCCGCGCCGCCTCGACGCCGGCGTTGAGCGCGAGCAGATTGGTCTGGAACGCGATCTCGTCGATCACGCCGATGATCTGGGTGATCTTGCGCGACGATTCGGCGATGCCGTCCATCGCCTCGACGGCCTGGCGGACGACGCCGGCGCTCTTCTTGGCGTCCTGG
>JARLIW010000282.1 GCA_031291515.1 Beijerinckiaceae bacterium
GGATACCTGCGTCACTCTGTTCAATCTCACCGCGCGGATCCTGGCGCCCGGCTTTCCCGCGCAGCCGGCGGTCGAGGCGGCCGGACGCGCCTATGCGATGACGGGGCTTTTGCGCGCGCTGCCCTATCAGGTGATGAAGGGCCAACTTTTCCTGCCGCTCGATCTGCTCGCGAAATTTCAACTGCCGCCGAACTATGTCCTGGCCCACGAGAATTCCCCGGCGCTCGGCTTCGTGCTGCAAGCCTTGCGCGCAAAAGTGCGCGGCCAGTTGAAGCTTATGGCGCAAGCCTTGCCGGATTGCCCCGCGCCCGAGGCCTGCCTCCCCGCGTTTTTATGCGAACCCTATTTGCGGCGCATGGAAACACCGCGCTTGAACCCGTTCGAGACGCCCATCGACCTCCCGTATTGGCGGAAACTATGGGTGCTGTGGCGCGCGGCGCGGGGGGTGTGATCCTTGCCGGGGCGTTTCCGCCGCTTTGGCGCCGAAACCGCGATGTCCCGGCGTGGATGGCCGTGACAAGCACGGCCATGACGGCTGAAGTTGGCGAAATGACAATTCGTGTCTGCACGCCGCCCTTGCCATCCCGCGCGCTTCGCGTCAGAAACCGGTCCCATGACAGAGCCTCTCAAAACCCCGCCCGCCGATGGCGTCGATTACGCCAAGAGCCTTTATCTTCCGCAGACGGACTTTCCGATGCGCGCCGGCCTTCCGAAGAAGGAGCCGGAGATTCTCGCGCGCTGGGCCGAGATCGACCTCTATGGCAAGCTGCGCGCGGCGGGGCAGGGCCGGCCGAAATTCGTGCTGCACGACGGCCCCCCCTATGCCAACGGCAATATCCATATCGGCCATGCGCTCAATAAGATCTTGAAGGATCTCGTGACCCGCTCGCAGCAGATGGCGGGCAAGGATTCGAATTATGTGCCGGGCTGGGATTGCCACGGCCTGCCGATCGAATGGAAGATCGAGGAAGAATATCGCGCCAAGGGCCGCAACAAGGACGATGTGCCCGTCGTCGAATTCCGCCGCCAATGCCGCGAGTTCGCGCGCAAATGGGTCGATATCCAGCGCGAGGAATTCAAACGCCTCGGCGTGACCGGCGATTGGGCGCACCCTTACGAGACCATGAGCTTTGCCGCCGAGGCGCAGATCGCGCGCGAGATCCTGAGCTTCGCCGCCAACGGCTTGCTCTATCGCGGGTCCAAGCCGGTGATGTGGAGCGTCGTCGAAAAGACCGCGCTCGCCGAGGCGGAGGTGGAATACGAAGATCACGTCAGCGATACGGTGTTCGTGGCGTTTCCGGTCAAGGGCCTCGAGGCGCATGTCGTGATCTACACGACGACGCCGTGGACGATTCCGGCCAACCGCGCCATCAGCTTTTCCTCGAAAATCGCCTATGGCCTTTATCGCGTCACCGCCGCCGCCGATACCAATTGGGCCAAGGTTGGCGCGACCTATCTGCTCGCCGATGCCCTGGCCGAAAGCGTCTTCAAGGCCGCGAAGGTCGAGGGCTTCGAAAAGGTTCGGACCGTCGAGTCGAAGGAGCTTGCCGGCCTTACCGTCGCTCATCCGCTCGCCGCGCTCGGCTACACCTTCGATGTGCCCCTTCTCGACGGCGATCACGTCACCGACGATACCGGCACCGGCTTCGTGCACACCGCGCCCGGCCATGGCCGCGACGATTTCGAGATCTGGATGGCCCATGGTCGGCAGCTCGCGGAGCGAGGGATCGACACGCGCATCCCTTATACCGTCGATGCCGATGGGTTTCTGACCGAGGACGCGCCGGGCTTCATCGGCCGCCGCGTTCTCGACGACAAGGGCAACAAGGGCGATGCCAACGATGCCGTGATCAAGGCGCTCGTCGAGGCCGGCAATCTCGTCGCGCGCGGTCGGTTGAAGCACCAATATCCGCATAGCTGGCGCTCGAAAAAGCCGCTGATCTTTCGCAACACACCGCAATGGTTCATCGCGCTCGACAAGCCGTTCGCCGCCGAAACCTATGGCGAGGCGACCCTTCGCCATGTCGCGCTTTCGGAAATCAAACGCACGGCCTGGTATCCCGCCGCCGGTGAAAACCGCATCAATGGGATGATCGCCAACCGTCCGGATTGGGTGGTCTCGCGCCAGCGCGCCTGGGGCGTGCCTATCGCGATCTTCGTCAACGCCAAGCACGAGATTTTGGTGGACGAGGCCGTCAATGCGCGCATCGCCGAGGCCTTCGCGAACGAGGGCGCCGACGCCTGGTTTGCCGAGGGCGCGCGCGAGCGTTTTCTCGGGCCCGGCTTCGCCGCCGAGATCGTCGGCAACGAGCTGAAATGGCAAAAGGTCGATGACGTGCTCGACGTCTGGTTCGATTCCGGCTCGACCCATGCCTTCACGCTCGAAGACCCGCAGGCCTTCCCCGGTCTCGCCGGCATCCATCGCCGCCGCGACGGCGGGCTCGACGAGATCATGTATCTCGAAGGCTCGGACCAGCATCGCGGCTGGTTTCATTCGTCGCTGCTGGAAAGCTGCGGCACGCGCGGCCGCGCGCCCTACGACGCCGTGCTGACCCATGGCTTCGTGCTCGACGAGCGCGGGCAGAAAATGTCGAAATCGCTCGGCAATGTCGTCGCGCCGCAAACCGTCATCGGCGATGCCGGCGCCGACATTCTGCGCCTCTGGGTCGCGGCGTCGGATTATTCCGACGATCTGCGCATCGGCAAGGAAATCCTCAAAACCTTCGTCGAGACCTATAAGAAGCTGCGCAACACGATCCGCTGGATGCTCGGCACGCTCGCGCATTACGATCCCGCGCGGGCGAAGGGCTTTGCCCAGGCGCCCGAATTGGAGCGGCTGATGCTGCACCGGCTCGCCGAGTTGGATGGCGAAATCCGCGAGGCTTACGCGAGGTTCGATTACAAACGCGTCGTGGCGCGGCTCACGATGTTCCTCAATACGGAGCTGTCAGCCTTCTATTTCGACATCCGCAAGGACGCGCTCTATTGCGACGCGCCGTCGAGCCCGCGCCGGCTCGCGGCCTTGGAGACGATCGAGCAGATTTTCGGCGCCGTGACGCTTTGGCTCGCGCCGATCCTCGTCTTCACGAGCGAGGAGGCGTGGCTCGCGCGCCACCCCGAAGCCGACTCGGTGCATCTCGAAAGCTTCCCCGAAATCCCGGCGGTCTGGCGTGACGATGCCTTGGCCGCGAAATGGGAGACGCTGCGCGCCGTGCGCGCTGTCGTGACCGGGGCGCTTGAAATCGAGCGCGCGAAAAAGACCATCGGCTCGTCGCTCGAGGCGGCGCCCATGGTTTTCATCGAGGACGCGGATTTGCACGCCGGATTGGAGGGGGTGGATTTCGCCGAAATCTGCATCACCTCGGCGATTTCCGTGGCCTCGGGCGCGGGCCCGGTGGAGGCGTTCCGCCTGCCCGGCGTGCCAGGCGTCGCGGTCGTGGTGAGGGGAGCCGAGGGCAAGAAATGCGCGCGCTCGTGGAAAATATCGCGGGACGTTGGCGCCGACCCCGAATTTCCCGATGTCACGCCGCGCGATGCGGCCGCGCTGCGCGAGCTGAAATCACAAGGGCTTTGGACGTGAGCCCAACATGAAGGCCCGCACGGGCGGATTTCTGCTCGCGGCTTTGACCTTGGCGGCGGATCAGGCGAACAAGCTGTGGCTTCTCGACGTCTATGGCATCGAGGCGCGCCAGCCGGTTCGCCTCGCGCCGTTTTTCGACGTGATCGCGGCCCGCAACACCGGGATCTCCTATTCGTTGTTCAGCGGGCAGGGCGCGGCTGGGCGCTGGACCTTGCTCTCATTCACGGGGCTCGCGATCGTGCTGATCGGCCTTTGGCTGTGGCGCACGCGGACCCGCCTGACGGCCACGGCGCTCGGCTTGATCATTGGCGGCGCCCTCGGCAACGCGACCGACCGGTTCAGCTACGGCTGGGTCGCCGATTTCTACTATTTTCACGTCGGCTCGTTCCACTGGTATGTGTTCAACCTCGCCGATGTCGCCATCGTCGGCGGCGTGGCGCTGTTGCTGCTCGAGACCTTCTTTCTCGCCCCGCCGCGGGCGACAGCTTAGCTGTTGGCCGCGAAA
>JARLIW010000283.1 GCA_031291515.1 Beijerinckiaceae bacterium
CCCGCCGCGCGAGCGCCCGGCGGATGTGGTCGAGCACGAGACGATGCTCGTAGGGCTTGCTCAGCGCTGGGCCCTCGTGGCAAATGCCGGCCGCGCAATCGACGGCCTTCTCGATGGACCCGGCCATGATGACGTCCGCGGGATGGTTTTGCTCCTTGATCCAGCGTTGCAGCGCAAACCCGCTGCCCTCGCTCGTCATGTCGGCGAGCACGACTTCGAGTTGCAGGGTCGATATCGTCAGGGCCCGTCGGGCCACGTCGCCGTTCGACGCCTCGAAAACGGTAAATCCGCATTCGGGCAAATATTCGGCCAAGGGATGACGAACGAGAATGTCGCCTTCGACGAGAAGAACGACGGGCGAGGGAGAATTCATGAACCGCCTTTCTTGCGTTGTCGTTCGACGGCTCGCCCGACGAGAGTTGTCGCGGTTTTGAACAGGTCGTACGGTTTGCGCAAAACCGGTTCGGACCAGCCGCGATCGTCGAAATTGGCTGATGTGACGACGACGCCGAGGGCCGGATCGTGCTGCCGGATTCGCGCGGCGAGCTGCGCGCCCGTCATCGACCCCGGCATTCGATGATCGGTGAAAACCAGGTCGACCGATCCGCCGGTCGTCAGATATTGCCACGCCTCGTCAGCCGACGCGGCTTCCGCAACCGTGACGCCGAGATCGCGCAGCGCTTCGGCGATCGAGAAACGAATGAGCGGATCGTCTTCCACCACCAGGATTCGCGCGGACACTGATTGTGGCGTTGCCTCGACGTCCGATTGAGGCATTCCCGCCGCTCCAAGCCCACGCATTTCCACCGGGCCGATAATTGGCGGTCGAGGCAAAAAGTTCCGACGAGGGGCCAATTAAGCCGCGCGCGTCGAAAATTGCCCAGGTCCGATGCGGAAACCGCGGCGCGCCACGACTTTCGCCGAAGGTCTCGAGTGTTCCCGCGTTACGGCAAACGAGCGCGCGTTCCGCTTCGCTGGAACCGCCGAGCCGATATAAATCTATTGTATTTACAATATGTTACAATATTCTCTCGGCGAAAAGTCGTCTGCTTTTCGGGATATGCGTCAGGCCACGGACCGCCACCTGGCGGACAAGCGTTCCGGCCTTCACCCCTCATGCAAAACTTCGATCGTGAGATGCGAGAGGGATTTGAAACGGGCGAGGCGGGCGCGATAGAAATCGCAATCGCGCGATTGGCTCGTGATGACGGAGACGATCGCGCCGATATGGCCGGGCCCGAGACGCCAGAGATGCAGATCGGCAAGCCTGTCGCCGTCGCTTTCGATGGCGAGACGCAGCTTGCCCGTCATCTGATGGTCGGGGTTCATATCGAGCAGAATGGCGCCGGTGTCGCGGATCAAGCCGTAAGCCCAGCTCGCGATGACCCCCGCGCCGATCAAGCCCGCGACCGGGTCCATCCAAAGCCAGCCGAACGCGCGCGCGAGCAACAGCCCGACGATCACGAGCACCGACACGGCCGCGTCGGCGATGACATGGACCACGGCGGCGCGCATGTTGTTGTCGCGGCTCGCCGCATCTTGGGCATGTTCATGTTCCTCGAACGCGACGGGATAGGTTTGCGCGCCGATCCGCACATGCGCGGCGAACGCATGCGGCTCGGGAATCTCGTCGACGGATTCGAGATAGGCGCCGCGATCGACCAAGGCGAAGACCTGCCGCGCGCCGTCGGGCCGCACGGTCTCGACCGACGCCGTTTGCGCGCCGAGCGCGGGGCCTGTTTCGGCGCGAAGACGGAAGCGCGGCGGGACATTCTCTTCGAAGATTTCAAGAACAACCGATCCGGCGGGGGTGGCGATCCGGCGCGACTCGTCGTGGTCGTGGCCGCCATGCGCGTGCCCGTGGTGATGGTCGTGTCCGTGGCCATGATCGTGGTGATGGCCGCCGCTGCTGAGCAGCCAAGCGCTTGCGACGTTGACGGCCAAGCCAAGGCAGGCGATCGGGATCGCCTCTTCGAAGCGGATTTGCACCGGCGCAAACAGGCGGATCACGGATTCATAGCCGATCAGCAGCGCGATCAAGGCGAGCACGATCGCGCTCGTGAACCCGGCGAGATCGCCCAACTTGCCGGTGCCGAACGTGAAGCGCGGATCCTCGGCATGTTTGCGGGCATAGGTATAGGCGAGCGCCGCCAGCAGCAGCGCCCCGGCATGCGTGCTCATATGCATGCCGTCCGCGATCAGCGCGATCGAGCCGAACATCAGGCCGCCCGCGATCTCGGCGATCATCATGGCGCCGCAGAGCCAAATCACCGCCCATGTCTTCCGTTCGCTTTGTCGGTGGCTTTCGCCCAGGAAGACGTGGCTGTGGGACGCGTGGCCGTGGGACGCATCACTAGGGGACGCGTGACTATGAAACGCCGCCGCCGCGCCGCCGTCGTGCTGATTCATGACGTTCCTCACTTCAGATAGGTGCGAACGACATCGAGCAGTTGCTCGGCCGCCTCGTTGTTCAATGCCCCGGGATAGCGTTCCGCATCGACGAGATGCGTGCGCACATGGTCCTCGACCACCTCCGCCATCAACCCGGCCATCGCGCCGCGCGCGCCCGCGATCAGGTGCATGACCTGTTCACAGCCCGCTTCGCCCTCGAGCGCGCGCTCGATCGATTCGACCTGGCCTCGGAGGCGGCGAACGCGGGCGAGCAGCTTCTGTTTGTCGCGAATCATATGGGACATGACGGACCTATAGCATAGCCCCCTACCCTATACAAGGCCGATAGCGGCGCGGGCCACCCGGACCGTTCGACGTCGTCGCGACGGCTGCGTCGAATGACGCGGGGCCCGGAGCGATCCATGCCGCTGCCTCGGACGTGTTCGTCGGGTCACTGGGGCGGCCCAAAATTATCTAAATTCAGTGTTTTGGCGCGGTCCCACCTTGCCTAACGGCTAGGCTTCGGGTTTTGTGACCCTCTCTAAAATGGGGGGGATTCACATGAAAGCGTTTTTCGTTGCTGCCGTACTCGCATTCGGGGCCTTCGTGGGCCTGTCCGGCGTGGCCTATTCCGACGAAGCCAAGCAGGACTTCACGCTGGTCAACAAGACCGGCTATGAGCTCAAGGCGGTCTTCGTCTCGCCGAACAAGTCGGACGACTGGGAAGAGGACGTTCTCGGCAAGGACACGCTCGGCGACAAGGAATCTTGGGAAATCAAGTTCCATCGCGCGACCAAAACCTGCAAATGGGATCTGAAAGTCGTCTATAGCGACGACGATTCCAGCGCCGTTTGGCACGACATCGACCTCTGCTCGGTCGAAAAGATCACGATCCATTACGACCGCAAAGCCGATACGACGTCGGCGACGTTCGACTGATCGTTCGACCCGACGCCAAGTCGTCGATGTTATGAAACCGCTATCTCCTCGGGAGATGGCGGTTTTTTATTCACGGGTTCGCGCGGCGCGTCGCTTGAACTCGAAGGGCTCGAGCGCGTCTAGGACTCGCCGACTTTGCGCGCAACGCCATGCGACGCATGTCCACCCTTGCGTCCCGCTTCCGACGCAAGCGTATGATCTTGCGAAAAGCTTCGTTTCTTAGGGTTGACGCTATGGCCGCCCTTGCGGCCCGCCTCGGCGGCGAGCGACGGGTTTTGGGAGAAGCTCCGTTTTTCGTTCGGAACGCTTTCGCCGCCCTTGCGCGCGATTGCCCGCTGCTTCTCGGGATCCATGGACGCAAAGCCTCGAGTCGATTTCTTTGTCGCGGGTTCCATGTGGTGCCCTGCTTGTCACGAAAATCGCATTATCGGAACCAACCCCGCCAACAAGCGATGGTTCCCGTCCGGCTTCGGCTAAAATAAAAATTATTGCACCGATGAAGCAGGCGTCGATTGGGGACTCATTTCAGCCATTTCGCGGCGCAAACAGGCCCTTAGGGCCCAAGTCACGGCGTTCGCTCCTGGCGGGCGCGTGGCGCATTCCCCGGAAAAGGCGAAGACTTTGCTCTAGGTCGGAAGCTTGGTCCCCTTGGTTTCGACGGCGAGCGGAATCACGAACAGCCCAAGACCAAAGGCAATGGCGGTCAGCGCGACCGGCGTTCCAATCGTGTGCATCGACAAAACGAGCGCGCCGAGGCCGAAATTGACTCCCGCGCCGACGAACCGCCCGATCGACGTCGAGAAGGCAAAGGCCGTTGCGCGCACGCGCGTCTCGTATTGTTCGGGCAGCCACAAGCTGAACACGGCGAAATTGCCGCCGCCAAAGCCAAGGAAGAACAAAGTGACGATGAAAGGCACGAGGCCGTTGTCGAGATAGAAGGCCCAGCCGAAGGCGAGCGGGATCGTCACCAGCATGATCACGAAATAGATCGCGAG
>JARLIW010000284.1 GCA_031291515.1 Beijerinckiaceae bacterium
TCCGCCGATGCCCTGAAGGCGCCCACCTATATCGAAGACAAGGATTCGGGCGAGCTGCGCCGTCCCCATCACATCGACCTGAAGACCGGCATGTACAACGGCCGCCAGGTTTTGACGCCGAAGACTTCGGCCGAAGCCTAATCTCCGTATCCGGTTTCCGGCGAAAAAGGCCCGCGCAAGCGCCAGCCGTTCAATTAAGGTGTTGATGTAAAAATATCACACCTACAATGGCTAAGAGCGTCCCACTTTTGGTGGGGCGTTTTTTTTATATATTGAAAATATGAGGGCTCCTCGAAGCGGGCTCAAAGCAAGAGCCGCCCCGTGATCGGACGAATTGGCAACGTCATCTACTGGCTAGGTTGTGTCTTGACATTTGTCTTGCTCCTACTGGCCGGGGCCGAAACCTATACGGTTGGCTTGAACGCCCCTTTTTACAGCGGCGGCTTCCTACGCCCTGATCTGGTATTCGCCATGATAGGCGGCGGAATCTAGCTGATCTCCAGAACCTTCCTTTACATTTTGGCTGGCAGATAAAATTCTCTTTGCGATTAGCGATAGATGGAGTATTCATTGGCGCCTCCTCAGATTAGAGGGGCGAAAATAGGATTTTAAAAATGATTTCTGTTGATGAAAAAGACATGTGGCAAACTGAGGTGCTGGACACAAAGATAGGGATATCTTGCGATCCGGTTGAATTTGACAATGTTTCGGATGTTGTTTTGCGGAAAAATATCGAAAAAATGAAGGGTAATCGTTTGAGAATTATTACTCCTATATCAATGAGTTTCGTCGAAGTGAAATCTGCTATTGGTGATGATATAGAACCAACATCAGGTATTTAATATAATATGTGGCGCCGATTACAAGTCGGCACCACAACATTTTGGCAGCGCTTTGCGCTCAGCATGCCCCGCGTTTTTGAGTCGACTTCCCTTGTCATGCACCGGGCCCATTAAAGAGTGAAATCGGTTGTATAGGCGACGGCTATAACGATGAAAGCCACGGCCCCTTCGGAACCGTGGCTTGATGTTTGGTGTGATATTATTGCATCAACACGTTAATGGAATGGCTGGCGCGCAAGCGGGCTTTGTTTATTGCCCAACAGCGGTCGGAAACTTGCACCGAACCCGCGACCGAATAATTAATTTCGGTCACGGATGCTCCAATCATCAAATCCCTCGGACGACGGTGTCGTGATGCTAGAGACGTGTCTCGTTTACTTCAGCAAAAATCGTCTCGATCCCCTCGACGGGCCGATTTTACGGCAATTGAGCAAAATTCTGAATACGTCGAATAAAAACAACAGGCCCGCCGGTCTGACCGGTGCCTTGGTCTTCGACGATGAGTGGTTTCTGCAATCTTTAGAAGGCGAGCGAAACGAAGTCTGGAAGGCGTTCAAACGGATCGAAGCCGACGAACGCCATGCCGACGTGGTTGTTGTCGAAGTCAAAGCCATTCAGAAGCGCGTATTTGGCAACTGGTGGATGGGCCTCGCGCGGCGCGGGGACGCAACCGAACAGGCCTTCCGACCTCATTTGCGTGACGGCAAGCTCAAGCCGGATGCCATGACGGGGGACGAAATTTTGGCGCTTATGACCGGCCTTGCCCAGACCGGCATGTCGCGGAAATTGGCGCCATCCCTGGTCGAGGGTTGAGATCTCGTTTTCGTAGGTACTCGGCGCCTTCACCGCAAATGGGACGCGGAAAAGTCAAAAATAAAAGGCCGCCTATACGGCGGCCTTTATTGAATCCCGGATCCAGGGTTCGCCTCTCATGCGGCAACCAATCGTCACACCATGAACTGACCGCCGTTGGCGCTCAACGTCGACCCCGTGATGAATCCGGCCTCGTCCGACACGAGGAAGACCACGCAGCGCGCGATTTCCTCGGGCTGGCCGAGACGGCCGACCGGAATGTTCGGCAACACGCTCTTTTCCAGCACCGCTTGCGGCACGGCCAAGACCATTTCGGTCGCGATATAGCCGGGGCAGATGACGTTGACGGTGATTCCCTTGCTCGCGTTTTCGAGCGCGAGCGCCTTGCTGAAGCCGATGTCGCCGGCCTTGGAAGCGGCATAGTTCGATTGGCCGAACTGACCCTTTTGGCCATTGATCGAGGAAATATTGACGATGCGGCCGAAGCCGCGCGCGCGCATCCCCTCGATGACCTGCCGCGTCATGTTGAACAGCGAATTCAGATTGGTGTTGATGACCGCGCTCCATTGCTCGATCGTCATTTTGTGCAGAGCCGCGTCACGCGTAATGCCAGCGTTGTTCACGAGAATGTCGATCGGCCCGAGATCGTCCTCGACCCGCTTGAGACCGGCGCGGCACGCATCGTAGCTCGACACGTCCCATTTATAGACGGCGATCCCCGTCTCGTCTTTGAATTTTCCGGCCGCCTCGTCATTGCCGGCATAGGTCGCGGCGACCGTGTAACCCGCCGCCTTCAACGCCTTGCTGATCGCCGCTCCGATCCCGCGCGAGCCTCCGCTCACAACCGCTACTCGAGACATTCTTTTTCTCCCAGACTACTATCGGCGGGTTCTCAGCGCCCGCATCTTTCTTTTCCAACTTGCAAGCCCCGGCCAATGCTTGAGCTTACCACGGGAAGAACAGGAATACGTGACGCCCGGCGTCATCACTTGACCGACAAATGGCGGAGGGCGAACGGCTTGGGCAGGAGGCGCCCAAGTCAGCTTTCGAGAACGGAGCGAGACGTCCTTGAGCGTGCTCTAGCGTTCGACGGTCATGGCAATGCCCATGCCGCCGCCAATGCACAGAGTCGCGAGACCTTTTTTGCCGCCCCGGCGCGCAAGGTCGTGAAGCAGCGTGACGAGAATGCGGGCTCCCGACGCGCCGATCGGATGGCCGATGGCGATCGCGCCGCCATTGACGTTCACAATCGCGGGATCCCAGCCCATTTCCTTATTGACCGCCAAGGCCTGGGCCGCGAAGGCCTCGTTGCCCTCGACGAGATCGAGATCGCCGACTTTCCAGCCGGCCTTTTCCAACGCCTTGCGGGAAGCGGGGATCGGCCCCGTGCCCATGATGGCCGGGTCGACGCCGGCGGTGGCCCAAGAAACGATGCGCGCCAAGGGCGTCAAGCCACGCTTTTGCGCCTCGGCCGCGGTCATCAGCACCACGCCGGCCGCGCCGTCGTTGAGACCCGAGGCATTGCCCGCCGTCACCGTGCCGTCTTTCGAGAAGGCCGGCTTGAGCTTGGTCATGCTCTCGAGCGTCGCGCCATGGCGGATATATTCGTCTTGATCGACAATGACATCGCCCTTTCGGCCCGGAACCGTGAAGGCAATGATTTCGTCCTTGAACTTGCCGGCCTTTTGCGCGGCCTCGGCCTTGTTCTGCGAACCGACGGCGAATTGATCCTGCTCTTCGCGCGAAAGCTGCCACTTGGTGGCGATGTTCTCCGCCGTGGTCCCCATGTGGTAGCCGTGGAACGCGTCCATCAGGCCGTCCTTGATCATCGTGTCGTAGAACTTGGTGTCGCCCATTTTCGTGCCCGCGCGCAGATGCGAAGCGTGCGGCGCGAGCGACATGCTTTCCTGGCCACCGCCGATGATGATCTTGGCGTCGCCATTGGCGATCTGCTGCAAGCCCAGAGCGACCGCGCGCAGACCCGAGCCGCAAAGCTGGTTCAAGCCCCAAGCCGTCTTTTCCTGCGGAATGCCGGCCTTGATCGCGGCCTGACGCGCCGGGTTCTGCCCCTGACCGGCGCTCAAGACCTGACCCAAGATCACTTCGTCGATCTCGCCAGCTTCGAGCTTGGCCTGTTCGATCAGGTTCTTGATCACCGCCGCGCCCAAATCATGGGCCGGCGTATTGGCGAAAGCGCCGTTGAAAGACCCAACGGCCGTGCGGCCGGCGGCCACGATGACGATATCTGTTGCCATGACAATTCTTCTCCTGGTTTGGCCACGAGACGGCCACCGCCGCAAGGCTGATCCGTGTTCACGGCCCGCCTTCTTTGTCGCATCTTCAGCACCATCTCGCGTATGTGGTCAAGCGACACAACCCACAAAAAGGGCCGATCAGCCACAAGACAGATCGCACTGCACCAAAATGGGGTTTCGCCTTGCCGTTAAAGTGCTTATCTTTGTGCGGCACAGACTTGGACCCTTCGTAATTTCCCTGGTGGTTGTTTCGCGCAATTGTGCGAAGACGACATGATCGAGGGCTATTGGCCCCGGCGCCGGTCGCGCAAGCAGGTTGGATCATATGACGAGCGAAAAAGCCCCGGTCACGATTAAGAAATACGCCAATCGCCGGCTCTACAATACTGGCACCAGCACGTACGTCACGCTCGAGGACCTCGCGGTGATGGTGAAGCGCGGCGAGGATTTCGTCGTCTTCGACGCCAAGAGCGGCGAGGAAATCACCCGCTCGGTCCTGACCCAAATCATCTTCGAGCAAGAAGGCAAGGGCGGGCAAAGCCTCCTGCCGATCGCCTTTTTGCGTCAGCTGATCCGCTTTTACGGCGACAGCATGCAAATGATGGTGCCAAGCTATCTCGAATTTTCGCTCGACAAACTGACCTCGGAGCAAGGCGCGTTCCGCGATCAATGCGCGACGGCGTTCGGCGTGGCGCCGCTCGCGACCGCGGCGCGCCCGATCATCGGTCAGATCGAGGAGCAAACCCGCAAAAACATGGCGATGTTCCGTCAAGCCCTGTCGATGTTCCCACCCTTTACCCCGCCCGCGGGGGAACCGGCGTCCGCCGAGCATTCGCCTGCCGCCGAACCGCCGCCGCCGTCGCCGCCGCCATCGGCCCAAAAGGATTTCGAGGACATGAGACGTCAGCTCGACGAGCTGCAAAAACGTCTCGACGGTTTCGTCCCCAAACCCTGACGTCTCCGGCCTTCGCGCGCGTCCGCTTCGAGGAGATTCTCCGCGCTGGCGGAGCTTTCCCCTTTAAAGGCGCGGGAGCCGCGATCACAAAAGCCGGCTCGGCCGCGCCGGACTTGCTTGCGGGGACGCAAGCAGCGGCAATCGCGCGCCGTTTGTCATGCGCAAATGCGCCAGCGATGAGACGGGATATTACAACTTAAGTATAATTAACAAAAGATTAATATAATTTCCGCGGACCACAAATTATCGTTATCTTATTGTTAACGGATCTACAATACTGTCTCAAAACGACCCTGATTGTCGACATCGACGTGGGCAAACCGAATTATATCCAGTTTTAATTGGCGCATATACTGCGATAGCATCAAATTGAGCGCAATAAACTTGCGATTCTGGAAAAAATATGGTCAAGTATCTGTATTTTCATACAAAAATAAACAAAAATAGCTTGAATAGACTGGCTTTTATTTACTATCCGCTTGCCGACGATGCCCGGGTTCGGAGACTTCGTCGCGCATTCGCAAGCCGACCCCAGGCCAACCTGCTTTTTATCGAAATGGTCGTCTGCGCCGCGACGTTCATCGCCTTGGATTGGCATTTTAAATTGGCCGCGCCATGGGAACGCCGGACGCCGATTCCCAACCGTGGCACGCTATCCCCCAAAGACCAAGGTTCGGCCGTCTGGACGCATGCGGGCGGGCGGCGGATCGACCAGGGCATGCTCCTCAAAAGCGACCGACGCGTTCCAGCGAGGGCATCTTCTCCGGTTACCACCGCGCGTCTCAATCAGCCCGACGGATGGCGCCGGAGCGTGACACGTTGACCAAGTTTCAGCTGACGGGCGCTTGATCGCTGCCGCGACCGAAGTCAGAGAGCCCGCGCGCCCCGAACTGGCTCACTTCGCGAATAAAGCCGCCGTGAGATTCGAGGACCAGTCCCCCGTCTTGGCCGCTGGCGGCGCGGTGACGGCCGGAGCGGCGGAGGCCTGGGCCACGGGCGCGACGGCCATGGGCGATTGGCTCGTCGCGGCGGGCGGTTGGTTCGAGGCGACGGCCGTGCCGGGGGCGCCCGGATTTTTCCCGGATGTCGTCATGGATTCCTTGGCCGCTTTCGTGGCCGCCTGATTGGCAGCCACCTTGACCACCGGCGAGACCTTTTTGCCCTTGGGCTCGACGAGCCAATCGGTCGGACCCGCGGCAACCGCCTCGGGACGGCTGACATCCACGAGATTGGCGGCGGCGAAGGCTTGGTTTTGCCCCCCGTCGGCGTAAATCGTGCGAATTGCGGGAAGGCCCGTCGCGACGAGTTCGGCTGCCTTCGCCTCGTCCTGTTTCTGTTTGGCCGCGACATCGGCCTCGACGCCCGGATCGCGTTTCAAGGGCGGGCACGCCTCCGTGGCCTCGAAATGCGACCCATCGGCCGGCACGGCGTCGAACACATAATGCTTGGCGCAGACGCCGGCGCGGACATCTTGCTGCGTGACCTCGAAATGGTCCGCGCCTTCCTTCAATTGTTTCCAAAACCCGATATTCGGGTCCAAACGGTACCGCGCCATGTTTTCAGCGGTCATATGGAACGGATAGGATTGCATCTGGATCGCTTGCTGGCCCCCGGCAAAGCCGTCGCGGGCGAGCGCATAAATTTCGTCGATCTGTTGGTCGGTCATCGAGAAACAGCCGGACGACGAACAGGCGCCGTGCACCATGATCGACCCGCCCTCATGGCCCCACGCGCGATCGTAAGCGTTGGGGTAGCCGACATTGAAGGCGAGGTAATAATTCGAATTGGGATTCATCTGGCCAGGGGTGATCTTGTAAAATCCCTCCGGGACCTGGCGGTCGCCCTCGCGCACTTTCGGGCCGAGCTGGCCAGACCAGCGGCACATCGGATAGGTCCGCAACAAGGTGTAGCGGCCGTCCGGTTTCATCTTCCAGACTTCGAATTCCGCTTCTTTCTTGAACGTCCGGATCAGAACCGGCGCGTTGAGCGCGACGCCCTTTTTCTGCATCAGCGCGACCATCTCGGGCGAGATGGGGTGGGATGCCCGCGCCAGTCCCGCATTCGTTCCTGTCGCCGCCTCTTCGCAAGCCGCAAGCATCACGGTGGCGGAAACCACCAAGGCGGCGACCCCGAAACGGCGAGCGGCGAGAGAAATCGGCGAAAGAGTGGAACGCATACAGGGTCTACTCTGTTATGAGGAGTTTCGAAGATGCGAACTCCGACCCTTTTGCCTTACCGCCAAACGGGGGACGCCGCAAGATCGCGACAATCGCGCTTCGGCGTAAATGAAATGATAATTGGACATCCGACTGGTCTCGCGATTTTCCAAGCCTGTATCCGGCAGCACGCCTTTTGCTCGGCGGCCTCGCATCCCGACGTTCTCTCCGAGAGCCTATGGGGCATCAAACGTCTTTACCAATTCTCAATTCCAATATAAAGGAAAGATATCCATTATCTAGAAGGCTTCTCGAGGAGGTTCGGATGATAATTCGAAGGCCGGCCAAGCCGGGATCGCATCCGTGAGCGTGGACGTGAAAGGGCCGCCGCGGCCGCGGATGATCGAGGCATTCGAGCACGCCGCGGGGGCGATCGCCGCCCAAACGCCGGGAGGCGCAACCGGCTGGCGCGGTTCGCTGTTGCACATCCATATCGCCCCCGCCGCAAGCTATGAAATGGAAGAGCTTGACGAGGCGATCTGTGTCGCTGGACGGGGAATCGAAGGCGACCGCTACTTTTCCGGTCTTGGCACCTATTCGCCGAAACCGGATGTCCGCGAAGTCACGCTCATCGAGCAAGAAGCGCTCGACGCCCTTAATCGCAACGATCCGCCACTACAGAGCGGCCCTTTGAAAATCGAGCCGCGCGACCATCGCCGCAATCTGACGGTTCGCGGCGTGCCCTTGAACCATCTCGTCGGCCGGCGCTTTCGCGTCGGCGAGGTCGTCTTGCGCGGCGGCCGATTGAACTTTCCCTGCAAATATCTCGAGGAGTTGCTGGGGCTTCCGGTTTTCCTGCCGCTATACAACCGGTCCGGTCTCAATTGCGGGATCGAACGCGGCGGCATTATTCGCCCCGGCGATCCAATCACGATGCTGGATGAGTCCGAATGAGCGCGCGATTGATCATGAAGCTGCGCGTGGCATCGGCCCGACTTACCACGCCGGATGTCTTGCACCTGTCGTTTATTCATCCTTCGCGGCCCGAGCTTCCGGCCTGGACGCCCGGCGCGCATGTCGACCTCCGCACGGCGAGCGGTAAAATTAGGCAATATTCGCTGTGCGGCGACCCAGCCGATCGCGCGCATTATGAGATCGCCATCAAGCGCGAGGATGCCGGGCGCGGCGGTTCGGTTTGGGCCCATGCGAATCTTGATGTTGGAGCCGAGGCGCATGTCTCCGCGCCGCGCAATAATTTCCCCCTGAGGGAGAATGCCCACCGTCACATTCTGATCGGCGGCGGCATCGGGGTGACGCCCATGCTGGCCATGGCCCATGGCCTTGTGGCGACAAACCAGGATTTTGAGCTTCACTTTTGCGCGCGCTCCGAGAAGGAGGCGCCGATGCTCGCGGAAGCCAAGGCCATCTGCGGCGATCGTCTCCAGCTTTGGCTCAGCACGAGCGGCCGGCGCTTCGATCCAGGCCAACTCGGGCCAGTCCGGGACGGAGTCCACATCTATGCCTGCGGGCCGCAGCGTTTGCTCGACGCCGTCCGCGCGGCCGCGGCTGGCTGGCCGGACGAGCAGATCCATGCCGAAGTGTTTCAAGCGACCCTCGACGAGAATTTCAAGGCGGAGCCCTTCGACATCATGCTCGCCTCGACCGGGGCGGTCTTGCATGTGCCCGCGGATCGGTCCTTGTTGGCCGTCTTGCGCGATCATGGAATCCAGATGCCGTCGTCTTGTGAACTCGGCGTGTGCGGATCCTGCGTGTGCGGTTATCGCGATGGGGTCGTAATCCACCGTGACGTCGTGATCCCGCTCGGCGCGCGTCAGGACCGCATGGCCCCCTGTGTATCGCGAGCGCGCGTCAGCGTGACGTTGGATCTTTAGACGTCGGCAGCTTTGATGTGGAGATCTCGGGAATCTCGCGTGATAAAGCTTTGAGCAGCGTGTCTAATATATAAGAATAAAATCTCTTATATGAGCAAAATCGCATGGAGCGGCTATGATGCAAATTCGGCAAATTTATCTTTTCGATCAGGAGATCCGGAGCGAAGCGGGCCGGACCCCGGCATCTCCCACCCGCCGCGTCGCGGCGGCGGCGGTCTTTAAAAATCCGCTGGCCGGGAAAGGCGCGGTGGACGACCTTACCGAACTCTCCGATCTGTCCCTGGAGATCGGCGGCATTTTGACCGCCCGCGCGCTGACGGCCCTCGGCCCTCTGAAGCCGCGCGGCTTCGGTAAGGTCGCTTTGGTTGGAACCGGCGGTGATCTCGAACACGGGCCCTGCGTGATTCACGTCCGGCTCGGTCTGGCCATGAGGCGCGGCATTCAGGGTGGTCCCGCCTTGATCCCAGGCAATGCCAAAATAGGCGCGCCTGGAACGTCGATCGATATCATCTTCGGCGGCCTCCACGACGAATGGGATCTCGATGCGATGGACACGATGCCGATCGGCATTCCCGATGCCCCGCGCCATGACGAGATCCTTCTCGCGGTTGCCTTCCTCGCGGGAACACGTCCGAATGCGCGGACGCGCGGCGCCTCGCGCGAAGCCGTCGCAAAGCTCGTCGCGGACATGAAGCCGACGGCTTAAACCGCCTCGAGCGCCGCCTCGTCGATTAGGCGAGGCGGAAAGCCAGTGAGATTTGCCTGCCACGCCCGATCATATTCGATGATGCGGGCGGTTTCCCGCGCGATATCGGCGCCAATCATTTTTGCGATGATATGCAGGGTCGCGTCGATGCAGAGCGATACGCCGCCACCGGTGATCACCGGACCATCGACGAGACTGCTCTCGACGACCATTATCGCGGGATAGGTTTGCCGCATCACCGTCAGCGGCTGTTCCTCCGGCGGAACGACGGCGCGCTTTGTCGTCGCGTGCAGCCCGTCGAGCGCGCCGCTGGCGGCGAGGATCATCGCGCCCGTGCAGACCGACGCGACCTTTGATGTCTTGGCCGTCTCGCGAATATAGCGCAGGGTCGCCTGATCGGCGGCCTGGGCAACCCATCCCGGACCGCCGGTAACGATGACGATCGCGCAATCCGGGGCGTCGGCGATTCCGTAATCCGCGACGACTTTCAAACCGTTCGAAAACGGGACCTGACCCGCCACTGGCGCGATCGTGACGATCTCGATAAAGGGCGCGACGCGGCGCGCCATCGAAAGCACGCCGAAGGTCGCAAGGTCGATCGGCTCGACGCCGGGATAGATGAAAATGCCGAACCGCATCCGGTTGCCCTTTGTCTGATAGTTTAGACGGGGTCGCGCAGGGTCTCGCGCGCGAACAAAGCCGCAATCAGCGTAATGGCGCCAAGTCCAACCAGCATGATGGAGACACCCGACGTGCCGCCGTAATAAGCCAGCAGGCCCGTCGCGAGGACCGGGGCAAGACCGCCGCCGATCGCCGCGGAGACCTGAAATCCGAAACTTGCGCCGCTGCACCGCATCGGACCTTTGAAAAGCTCCGGGAAATAAGCGGATTCTGGGGCAAACATCAGGGCATGCCCGAGATTCATGCCAATGATGATCGCGAGCGTAACAATCGCGGGCGCTTTCGTATCGAGCATCCAAAACAAGGGGAAGGCGAAGAGGATCGTGAAGATCGCCCCCCAAAGGTACAATGGGCGCCTTCCAACCTTGTCCGACAGCCATCCGAAAAATGGAATCGTCAAAAGCTCCAGAAGAGCGGCGTACAGGACCCCTTGGAGAACAAAGGCCTTCGGCATGTTGAGCTTGGTCGTTGCATAAACGACGATGAAGACGGTGAGCATATAGACCCAGGAGACTTCCGCCAGTTTCAGGCCGATCGCGGCGAGAAAGCTGCCCCGGCCCTTGGTCAAGGCCTCGATGACGGGGCTTTTGGCCAGGGTCTTTTTCTCCTGCATTTCGAGGAACACGGGGGTCTCGTCGATGCGCATCCGCACGAAGACGCCGATCGCGAAGAGGACCGAGCTGAGCAGGAACGGAATGCGCCATCCCCAGGCTAAAAGATCGGCCTCGGGCATTTTAGCGACCATGGCCACGGTGAATGTCGAGAGGACAAGGCCGATCGGAAAGCCGATCTGAACAAGGCTGCCGTAAAAGCCGCGCTGGGCCGCCGGTGAATGTTCGATCACCATGAGCGACGCGCCGCCCCATTCGCCGCCGAGGCCGATCCCCTGGACGATACGCAGGGTGATGAGAAGGATCGGCGCCCAGATTCCGATCGCCGCATAGGTCGGAAGAAGACCGATGCACAATGTTGCCGCGCCCATCACGAACATGGCGAGCATCAGCATGGACTTGCGGCCGATGCGATCCCCGAAATGCCCAAACAACGCGCCGCCGAAGGGCCGCGCGAAAAAACCGACGGCATAGGTTCCAAGCGCCGCGAGCGTCCCGGCCTTGGCGTCAATGGAGGGGAAGAACAGCTTGTTGAACACCAATGCGGCCGAGGTCGCATAGACCAAAAAGTCGTACCATTCGATGATCGTCCCGATCGAACTCGCGAGAACGACAAATTGCATGGATTTCTTCGTGATGCCGGCCTGCGGCGCGGCCAAAGTCGTAACTGTCATAAGCGATTTCCCGACAGGCATATCCCGTTTGAAGGAATAAATTCCACCAAACAAGACGCAAGAGCTATGCCATCACCCGGCGCGGAGGCGCGAACAGCCGAATATCGATCTAACTTCGCAGTTTGGAGCTGTCGATGACGAGGAAATAATTACATTCCGTGGCGCCGGCATTTGTGAATGCGTGGTTGGCATCGGCCTGAAAATAAAGGGAGTCCCCTGCTTCAAGGGTCACAACCTCGGCGCCGATGACAGCCTTGAGGCGCCCATTCAAGACATAAATATATTCTTCGACGCCGCGCCGGTGCACGCCGAACTCGCCGGTTGTCCCTCTTGGGGGCAATGTATTGAGGACCCAGTCGATGCCGCGCCCCGGCAAGACCGGCGAGATGCAGCGGCGGAGGAAACCGGACGTTTCATCACGCAGGACGGGCTGCCGCGCGGCCTTGATCACGACCACCTCTTGCTCGACCGGCTGGGACATGAGCTGAGAGAATGTCAGCCCGAGCGCTTCCGCGAGCTTCGCGAGGACGGTCGTCGAAGGGACGGCTTCGCGGCGCTCGATCTTTGAGATCATCGAACGGCTGACCCCCGATCGTTCCGCCAATTGCTCGAGCGACAGTTGCTTCTTCCGCCTTGTAGCATGGAGTTCTTGGCCAATGACGGAGAGCTGCTGATCATCTTGTTTGTCGTCTTTACGCTTGATGCCCGCGACTTCGCTATCGTCCATTCGCTCTCGTCCTTATCGGTCCAACCAGGCACCGGCCGGCCGGTTTTGAAGATCCTAGTTTTTTGCTTGGATCTCTGGTTCCCGTAAAGCCGCGGCCCGTCATTGATTTAGGATAAGCGGTTTGGCATGCGGGTTTCCGGCTCATGCTCAAGAAAAGAGCATTGATGCTTCGCATAACATATTGGCGACACAGGCGCGCCAGGCTGCGACGGCAGACCCGATGGATCTCTTTAATGATTGGATAGGCAGTGCTGATCAGAGGTCAGGCGAAACTCAACCGGCCGCGACGCCAATCGCGGCTAAAGATCTGGCGCCAGCGAGCGCGCCAAGACGCCGCGAGCTCTAAGTCTTACGCCCCATGGCCAGGAACTTCTCGCTTCGGGCCTTTTTGACCCCTTCGCGGCCAAGACCGGCGAGTTCGTCCAGCGCCGCCTCGACCGCATCGCCCGTGGCGCTGAAAATCTGATCGCGATCACGGTGCGCGCCGCCAGCGGGTTCCGGGATGATCGTATCGATGATGCCGAAGCGCAGAAGATCCTGCGCCGTGATCTTCATATTGGTGGCGGCATCTTCCGCCCGGCCCGATTCGCGCCAGAGGATCGAAGCCGAGGCCTCCGGCGAGGCGACGGTGTAGATCGCATGTTCGAGCATCAGCACTTTATTGCAACTGGCGATCGCGATCGCGCCGCCCGAGCCGCCCTCGCCGATAATGACCGCGACATTCGGGACACCGATTCCCAGGCATACGTCGATGGACCGCGCGATCGCTTCGGCCTGGCCACGCTCCTCGGCGTCGACGCCGGGAAACGCGCCAGGCGTATCGACCAGCGAAAGAACCGGAATGTCGAAACGATCGGCCAGCTGCATCAACCGCGCCGCTTTGCGGTAACCCTCCGGCCGCGCCATGCCGAAATTGTGCTTGATCCGGGTTTCGGTATCCGTCCCCTTCTCCTGCCCAATCACGAAGATGGGACGCCCCCGGAACCGGCCGACGCCACCGACGATCGCCTGATCCTCGCCAAACAGCCGGTCTCCGGCCAACGGTATGAAGTCCGTCACGAGCGCCTGAACATAATCGGTGAAATGGGGCCGCTGGGGATGGCGAGCGACTTGCGTTTTCTGCCAGGGCGTCAGCGTGCCGTAGAGATCATGCAACGCCTTGGCGGCCTTGACCTCCAAACGCGTCAGCTCCTCGCCAATCGAAACAGCATTCCCGTTCCGTTCGAGGACGCGCAACTCGTCGACCTTGGCTTCGAGGTCGGCGACAGGTTTTTCAAAATCGAGATAAGTTCGCATCGGTCCGATGTTCTGACGGAAGGCGCGGACCCTTGCGATTTTGGCCGCTCAAGTCAACTGGCGCGCACGGAAAGTTTAAAAACAGGTCTGGGGACGCCGGTCCACAAGGGCGGACCAATACAAAATATTGCAGGTGATTAATTTTACAACCTTAAAGAGAGTTCACGGGGACTTTTCGTTCGAACTGTGCTTCGCCGAGTACGCCCAAAGCCAGCGGAACCCCGACATCCCGCGCAACGCCGCGTCTCACCGCCGCATTCAAGCGAGCGGTTTGCCAGAGCGCGAAACCAATCGGGATCAAAAACGCAACGTGAACGTTCCACGCGCCAAGCGCAAGCTGGATCGACGGCAAGTAAAGCAGAAGGACCAGCCAGGTTTTGCCGCGCGCCGGATCGCAACCACGCGCGAACAGGACGGCGCCGGCGGTCAAGGCGACCAGGTCGTGAGCCAGCAGATAGGGCGTCGCGAAGACCGAACAGGACAAAAAGATCAACGCCTCGCGCTCGGGTCCCGCGGTCTTGGCGTGATAGCCGGCATAGGCCACGAGCCCGGCCGCGAGAAGGCTCAGCGCCACCTGGACGCAGGTCGCCAGCGAGGCCGGCACGCCCGTCAACAGCAAGGCGCTCGTGGGCGCGACCGATATTTGCCCCAGCGCCGCCATGGTGACGCGCATATCCGCCGCCTGCGCGGGAAGCCCCTTGGTCACGAAATCGATCCAGGTCTGCGTGCCGTTGAGCAAAACCGAAACGAGGACGATTCCCGCCACGCCCGCCGCGGCGGCGACAAGCACGCGCCATCGCCGCGACGCGATCAGCAGCACGGGAAACAGCAGCGCCATCTGCGGCTTGACGCTCAGGCACGACAGCACGAGACCCGCTCGAACCGGATGACGATCCATCAACCGGAAGATGCCGAGAATCGCCGTGGCGCAAAAAAGCGATATCTGCCCCGCGACAACGGCCTGCAGGACGGCCGGCGAGAGGAGGACCGTCGAAGTCCGCCAACGCCACCCTTTGCGGTGCACGGTGAGAAACAGCGCGCCAAGGCCAAGCAGGGTCCAAAAAGCCAGGGCGACGGGATAGGAAAAAAGACCGAACGGCGCCGCGAAAACGAGAAAGACAGGGGGATAGGACCAGACATGATCAAAGCGGTTGGCCGGAAAGACCGCCTGAAGAGCGCGCTCGTAAACGTCCTGATCGTAAAACCGGCCGGGATCGTGGGACCAAAAAGCCTGGCCGTAAAACCACGTATTGATGAAGTCGCGCCCGAGCTGAATGCCATGGGCATCGAGCAGAAACGGCAAGCGGCCGTGAAGCCCGAGCACGTAGGGGCCAAGGCTGCCCGCGCAAATGATCGCGCCAATCAAGGCGAGCCGGCGATAGTTGGCTTGATCTTCCATGGGAGTCCCGGCCGGCGTCCCCAGACCGTTCGAGAACGACGGGCCCCCCTGGCTACCACCGCGAGCTTGAAATTTCGTTTAGGCGCGGGACCTCGGGCACGCCGCTAACCGAGCGCGGCGCTCCATACCGCCAAAAAGGCAAATAACCCGACGCAAAACCCCAAGGCGCGCCAACGTTCCGTATGCCACAGCCGCAAGCCGGCCCAGGCGAGGATCGCGACAACGAAAAAGCCCGCCACGGGCGGCCCAGCGGCGAAGAGAATCATCGTGGCCGATAGACCTGGCGCGCTGACGGCTCTGGCGGCGAGCGCGGGAAACACGGTGAGAAGATCGAGAAGCACCGGGACGAAGGCGGCAATGAGCAGCAGCCGGAGTAAAACGGTGAGGATTTTCCGCCAAGGCAACGGCATGGCCTTTCGAAAGCAAAGTCTTCGCGCGTCCGTCAACGCGACCGCCGGAGCGTGCCCTTATCATCCGGAGCGTGCCCTCGTCATAAAGACTCGACGAACTTTTGCGACGGACCTATCGCCGCGTGCTGTCGGGCGGCAAATGGCGCGTATAATTCTTCTCGCGTTCGTCGCGCTCGCGCATCAGTTCCTCGTACGCCCGCTTGGCTTCGGGCGACATCGTCACCGTCTTGGCGCGCGCGGCCTTGCGTTTTGGACTTCGTCGAAATTGATCTGGCGGCTCGGCCATGCGCTATCCTCTCGTGAGGGCTGGTCTTAGAGCATTTTTCAAGGATGTCGCAGATATTTATGACAGGACGGCGCAAAGCGCATGGTCTGGACGCGAAAGCGGATCCCGGCGCGATCACCGAGAGGTGATCGCCGTTCCAATCGCGCGCATCGCCAAACGTCGCCGCGCGCATCGCGCGTCCCAGGTCACGTCTGGCTTTCGTCATGCAAAAAGTCGTGCGTTTTAAGGGCTTTAGGACTCTATGGCGGAAGCGTTGACAGCGGCTCGATCCGGCGTTGTGGCTTCAGAACCACGCTAAAGCGAAACAAGAACCGCGCCATATTACGGCTATGCTTTGCGCGCTATACCACGCCTCGAAAGCACACTATTAAGATCGGCTTAACGCCCGGTCTCGGTACCGAGACCGTGGCACTGGTGGCTTTGAGCCCCTCGGGATTGGACAAGGCGTGAAATTCGAGCGTTCGACGAGTTGCATTTCCGCTGGGGTCGCTGCCGGAGGGCTCGCCTTGCCGCGGGTTTTCGAACGCCTTCAAGCGCCGGTCCGACTCGGCTGGCTTTTCGCCGTGGTGGCTTTCGCGGACTTGGCTGGCGGCTGCGTTCCCTCCGCCGTCACGCCCGACGTAGCGCTCGACGTCCCCGCCGCCTATCGCGCCGGAGCCAAGCAGGGCGTGTTGGAAGATCATGCGACGGATTGGTGGTCCGAGTTCAAGTCCGCCGAATTGACGCGACTCATGGAAGCGACCGAGATCGCCAATCTCGACATAGCGGCCGCGATCGGACGGGTAAAACAGGCCGATGCGCAAGCCGGACAATCCGGCGCGGCGCTGCTTCCCTCGATTTCGGCAAACGATTCGTTCACGCGATCCAAATCCTCGACCAACGCGCTCGGGAGCGGCGCCAGCCAGGGCGGCGGCGTTTCCGCCCAATCGCAATATCTCTCGTCGTTCTCGGCAAGCTACCAGCTCGACTTCTGGGGCAAGAACCGCGCAAACCTCGTGGCGGCGCAAGACAATGCGACCGCATCGCGCTGGGACCGGCGAACGGTGACGCTGACATCCCTCGCCGCGACGGCGACGGCCTATTACACCATTTTGGCGACGCGAGAACGGATCGCCTTCGCCAAACAGGACGTGGTCGATTCCAGCCACATCTTGAAATTGATCGAGGACCGGCAAAAGGCCGGCACCGCCTCGGCGCTCGATGTCGCCCAGCAAGCCGCCTTAGTGGCCAATCTCAAGGCTTCGATCCCGCCGCTCCAGGTCACCGAGGCGCAAAATATCGCGGCTTTGGGGATTTTGCTGGGCGTCCCGCCCGAACGCGTAAGCGTGGCCGCCAACAGCGCGATGAAAGCGCATGTTCCCACGATCGCGCCAGGCCTGCCGTCGGAGGTGCTGACGCAACGTCCCGATGTTCAATATGCCGAGTATCAACTCACCGCCGAACATGCGAGCCTTGTCGCGGCGCGCGCGGCCTTCTTCCCGACCATCACCCTGACGGCGCAGGGCGGCATCGAGAGCCTGGCCTTGCGAACCCTGCTCTCGCCGGCCTCGACCTTCTATTCGGCGGCGGCCAGCCTGTCCCAGCCCATTTTCGACGGCGGGCTCTTGCAAGGCCAGTTCGACCAGGTCAAGGGCCGCCAAGACGAATTGCTTGCCGATTACAAAAAGGCCGTGCTCACCGCCTTCTCGGACGTCGACAAGGCGCTCGCGGCGCTCAGACTGTTTGCCGTACAAGAAGAATTGACCCGCCAATCCCTTGTCGCTTCGAAAAAAGCATATGATCTATCGGAACAACGTCTGAGCAGCGGAATCATTGATGTCGTAACTTTGCTGCAAACGGAGCAGACCTTGTTCACGACCCAAGACTCCCTGGTCCAAGTGCGTCTGTCCCGACTTACGGAAGCCGTCGCGCTTTACCAGGCGTTGGGCGGCGCCTACGCGGTCAAATTAAAGAGCGGCTCGTAATGACGGAACGACTTTCCAACGCCTTTTGCGGCGACAGGCTCGCTTTTAAGCGCCAGGCGCGCGCCGCGAGCGTTGATTACCGAGCTCGCGCCGCGAGCTGGAAGCGGCGGATTTGTGCCACGAGAATGGGTTCGGAGCAGCGTCGATGAAGCGTTTGTGGCGAGTTCTCGCCTGGATTGCCGGTCTTGCGGTGGTGGCCTTGATCATTTCGCCGGTTTTTACCGGCGGCAACTACGCGACCGACGACGGCGCCAATCAATCGCGCCGGACCCGCGGCAAAAGTGCCGAGCAGGCTATCCCCGTTCTGACCGCGACGGCAAAATCCTCCGACGTCCCAGTCTATATCGAAGGCGTGGGGACGGGGAAGGCCCACCAATCCGTGCTGATCCGGTCGCAGGCCGACGGCACCCTTTTGAGCCTCAATTTCATTGAAGGCCAAGACGTCAAGGCTGGCGATTTGATTGCCGAGATCGACCCCCGCCTCTACCAGGCGACCCTCGATCAAAACCTCGCCAAGAAAGCCTCGGACGAGGCCGTGCTCGCCAATGCCGTTCTCGATCTCGAGCGATACAAGTCGCTGATCGTGACCAAAGCCGCGACCCAGCAGCAACTCGACACCCAAAAAGCAACGGTCGCCCAAGACGAGGCCCAAGTTAAGCTCGATATTGCGACGATCGATAGCGCGCGCACATCGCTCAGCTATTGCCACATTACGACGCCGATCTCGGGGCGCACCGGGATCCGCGTGACCGACGTCGGCAATCTGGTTCACGCGACAGACACGACCGGGCTCGTGACCGTCTCGCAGATCCAGCCCCTCGACGTCCTCTTCACCGTGCCGCAGCAGCAGCTCACGCGGATCATTCCGGCCTCGGTCAATGGCTCGCTCACGGTCGAAGCGCTCGACAGTGGCGGCGTCAACGTCGTCGACAATGGCAAGCTCGACGTCGTCGACAATACGATCGATCAGACGACGGGCACCGTGAAGCTGCGCGCGGTGTTCCCCAATGCCAAGCTTGCGCTTTGGCCGGGAATCTTCATCAACGTCCGGCTCTTGGTCGAAACGCTGCATAATACCGTCGTCGTTCCCGTCGCCGCGGTCCAGCGCGGACCGAAGGGCGCGTTTGTTTACGTCGCCGATCACGACACGGCCGTCATGCGGCCGGTGACGCTCGGCCAGCAGGACGACAAACAAGCCGTGGTGACGACCGGGGTGCACGCGGGCGACGTGGTGGTGACGACCGGATTCTCGAAACTCGCGGACGGCTCCGCCATCGCAGCCGAGGATGACAAGACCGCCGCTCCCACAAATGCGACGCCCGCGCTTCATCAACCCGGCGTGGCGCCCCCGGCGAGCGGCGAGTCCGGCGACCGTCACCGCCGCGATCGCCAGACCACCAACGGCCAAACAAATAAATCGTCGGGCGCCACGGAATGAACGTCTCCGCCCCTTTCATCCGGCGCCCGATCGCAACCTCGTTGCTCGGGATCGCCGTCCTTTTGGGAGGGTTGCTCGGCTATAATTTCCTGCCGGTTTCGGCCTTGCCGCAAGTCGATTTTCCGACCATCCAGGTCACGACGCAGTTGCCCGGCGCCAATCCCGATACGATGGCGCAACTCGTCACCGCGCCGTTGGAACGCCAGCTCGGACAGATTCCGTCGTTGCAGACGATGACGTCGTCGTCGGCCTTCGGTCTCTCGGCCGTGACGCTGCAATTCGATTTGAACCGCGATATCGACGGCGCGGCGCAAGACGTCCAAGCCGCGATCAATGCGGCCAATTCGACGCTGCCGAAGAATCTGCCGTATCCGCCGGTCTACTCCAAGGTCAATCCCGCCGCGGCGCCCATCATTACGGTGGCGCTGACCTCTCAGTCGATCTCGATCCGGCAGATGTCCGATCTCGCCGATACGCTGATCGGCCAGCGCCTCAGCCAACTCAATGGCGTCGGCCATATCGGCATTCTCGGCGGTTTGAAGCCCGCCATCCGGATTCAGGCCGATTTTACGCGTCTGGCCGACTATGGGCTCGGCCTCGAAGACCTGCGCAGCGCCATCGCCAACGCCAATGTGGCCGGCGCCAAGGGCTCGCTTGACGGCAGCCAACAATCCTATGCCATCGGCGCCAATGATCAGCTCGGCGCGGCCGTCGACTATAAGCCCGTCGTGGTCGCCTACCGCAACAACGCGCCCGTGCTCATCAGCGACGTCGCCCATGTCGTCGAAGGGCTCGAGAACGCCCATGTCGGGGGCTGGTACATGGGCACGCCGGCCATCATCATCGACGTGCAGCGCCAGCCCGGCGCCAATGTCGTGGAAACAGTCAACCGCATCAAGGCGGAGCTGAAGCGGCTGCAAAGCTCGATGCCGGCGGGGATCACGCTGACCATCGTCAACGACCGCACGGGAACGATCCGCGCCTCGATCGCCGACGTGCAATTCTCGTTGATGCTCTCTGTCGTGCTTGTCGTGCTCGTCGTGCTTTTGTTCCTGCGCTCGGTCCGGGCGACCATCATCGCCGGCGTTGCGCTGCCGCTGTCGCTGATCGCGACGTTCGGCACGATGTATTTCCTCAATTTCAGCTTGGACAACCTCTCGCTGATGGCGCTGACCATCGGCACGGGCTTCGTCGTGGACGACGCCATCGTGATGATCGAGAACATCGTCCGCCATCTCGAACTCGGCGAACACCCGCTCGAAGCCGCCTTGAATGGCGCGAAGGAAATCGGCTTCACCGTCATCTCGCTGACGGTCTCGCTGGTCGCCGTGTTCATCCCGCTCTTGTTCATGACCGGCATTGTCGGGCGCATGTTCCGCGAATTCGCGATGACCTTGACCATCGCCGTCGTCGCCTCGGCTCTGGTCTCGCTGACGCTGACCCCGATGATGTGTGGCCTGTTGCTGCGCCATACGCCCAAGACCGAGACCAAGAGGCCGGGGCGTCTCGCCCGCGTGGCCGATGATCTGAGTGGCCGTTATCGCAAGAGCCTCGAATGGGTGCTGCGCCACGAAGCCTTGATGCTGCTACTGACCGCGGCCACGCTGGCGGCGACCATCGCGCTCTATATCGTGATCCCCAAGGGATTTCTGCCGCCGCAGGATACCGGTCTCATCGCCGCCGTCACGCAGGCCGAGCCCACTGTTTCGTTCGACGAAATGTCGCGGCTGCAGCAGAATGTCGCGACGCTGATCGCCAGCGACAAGGACGTTCAGGGCGTGTCCACCGTCGTCGGGGTCGGAACCGTGAACGCCACGCCCAACGCCGGGCGCATCGATGTCGTTCTCAAACCCCGGGATAGCGGGCGCGACGGCGTCGTGACCATCATCAAGAGATTGCAGGCCAAGGTCGCGGGCCTGACGCGGATGAGCGTCTCGTTCCAGAGCGTCCAGGACATCCAGATCACCTCGCAATCGAGCCGCGCGCAATATCAATATACGCTCAACGGCACCGACGCCGGCGAAGTCTCGAAATGGTCCAACAAACTGGTCGCCGAAATGCGCCAGTCCCAGGTCGTCCGCGATGTCGCGTCGGAGGCGCAAGATGGCGGCCTCCGGCTCTTCGTCGATATCGATCGGGAATTGGCCGGCCGTCTCGGCGTGTCCGTGCAAAACGTCAGCGATACCTTGTACGACGCCTTCGGACAGCGCCAAGTCTCGACGATTTACGCGCAGACCAACCAATATCGCGTGATCTTGGAAGCAGATCCCCGCTTCCTCGCGGATTCGACGTCGCTCAAGAATCTTTTCGTCTCGTCGAATACGGATACGCAGGTCCCGCTTTCGACCTTCACCCGGCTGCGCCACGAGACCGCGCCTTTGTCGGTCCAGCATACCGAACAATTCCCCGCCGTCACGATCAGTTTCAACCTCGGCGACGGCGCGGCGCTCAGCGACGCCGTCAAGGTCATCGAACAGGCGAGCAAGGACATCGGACTGCCGGACTCCATCATCGGCTCCTACAACGGCGACGCCGCCGAGTTCGCAAGTTCGCTCGCCAACGAACCCTATTTGATCCTTGCCGCGGCGATCACGATCTACATCGTCCTTGGCGTGCTCTATGAAAGCGCCATCCACCCGATCACGATCATCTCGACCCTGCCGTCGGCGGGCGTCGGCGCGCTTCTCGCGTTGATGGCCCTACGCATGGATCTCTCGCTGATCGGCTTGATCGGCATTGTGCTCTTGATGGGCATCGTCAAGAAAAACGCGATCATGATCATCGATTTCGCGCTGGAGGCGGAACGCGACGAAGGGTTGAGTCCGCATGACGCGATTCTCAAGGCCTCGTTGCTTCGCTTCCGTCCGATCATGATGACGACAATGGCCGCCTTGTTCGGCGCCTTGCCGCTCGCCCTGGCGACGGGCACGGGGTCGGAATTGCGCATTCCCTTGGGCGTTTCGATTGTCGGCGGCCTGTTGCTGAGCCAGCTCATCACGCTCTACACGACGCCTGTCGTCTACGTCATGATGGAGAGCCTGCGCTACCGCTTTTTCGGCGAGGTCAAGCGCATCGATCCCGACGATCAGCTGCCGCTCGACTTTCCCCATTCGAAGGCTGCGGAATGAACGTCTCGGCGCTGTTCATCCGCCGGCCGATCGGCACCGCTCTCTTGGCGATCGGTGTTTTCCTCATTGGCGCCGTCGCGTGGTCCCTGCTCCCGGTGGCGAGCCTTCCCGCCATCGACTTCCCCGCCGTCTTCATCAACGCGCAATACCCCGGCGCCAGTCCCGAGATCATGGCGGAGACGGTCGCGGCCCCGATCGAACGTCGCGTCGGCGAGATTGCCGGCGTCACCGAACTCACCTCGGTTAGTTCGCTGGGCTCCAGCGTCATCATTGCCCTTTTCGATCTGAGCCGGAATGGCGACGCCGCCGCCCGCGACGTGCAAGCCGCTCTCAACGCCGCCGCGACCGATCTGCCGAGCGGCCTGCCCAACGTCCCGACCTTCCGCAAAGCCAATCCCAACGCCATCCCCGTCCTGATCCTTGCCCTGACCTCGGACACCTTGCCGACAACGGCCTTGTACGATGCCGCCGATACCGTGCTGGCGCAGCGGATTTCGCAAGTCGACGGCGTCGCGCAAGTCAGCACCGCCGGCGCCGATCAGCCCGCCGTGCGCGTGCGCGCCGACCCCACGAAGCTGTCGAACATGGGCCTCAGCATGGACGATATCCGCACGGGCATCGCCAATGCCAACGCGGTTTCGCCGCTCGGGACGATCGATACGCCGACCCTCGGCGAATCGATCGATAGCAATGACCAGCTCGGCACGATTCCCGACTACGGCAAGCTCGTCATCAAGAACAACAATGGCACCAGCGTGCTCATCTCGGACGTCGCCACCGTGGACAATGGCGTGCGCAACATGCGCTCCATGGCGACGTTCAATGGCAAACCAGCGGTCCTGATCCAAATCACCAAGCAGGCCGATGCGAATGTGATCGAAACGGTGGATCACGTGAAAGCCTTGCTGCCGAAGCTGCAGCGTTTTCTTCCCGCGGGCATCAACATTTCCGTCCTCAACGACCGGACCGAAACGATCCGCGCCAGCGTGAACGATATGGTCAAAACGCTGTTGGCGACGATCGTCATGGTGATGATGGTCGTTTTCGTCTTTCTGCGGCGGATCACGCCGACGGCCGCGGCGGGCGTCACGGTCCCGCTTGCCCTGGCGGGAACATGCGCCGGCATGTATGCCGCCCATTTTTCCGTCGACAATATCTCGCTGATGGCGCTTGCCACGTCGGTCGGCTTCGTGGTCGACGACGCCATCGTGATGATCGAAAACATCGATAAGAATCGCGAGCTCGGTCTGTCCCCGATGGAAGCGGCGCTGGCGGGATCGCGCCAGATCGGCTTCACCGTGATTTCGATCTCGGTCTCGCTGATGGCAGCCTTCATTCCGCTGCTTTTTCTCGGCGGCATGCCGGGCCGGCTGTTCCGCGAGTTTTCGCTCACGCTGGCTTTCGCGATCATCGTTTCGACGGTGGCGTCGCTAACCGTCACGCCAATGATTTCGGCGCATCTGACGAGCAGCAAGCCCCCGCGGCCGCCCAACGTCTTCGATCGGCTCGTCGAGGGCAGCTTGGCGCGGCTTACGAATGCCTATGCGTCGAGCCTCAAGGTGGTGCTTCGCCACCGCCTCTTGACCATGATCACCTTGCTGCTCACGATCGTCTTGACCGTGGCTCTGTTTATCAAGACACCCAAGGGCCTTTTCCCGGTCGACGAAACCGACCTTGTCTCCGGGACGACGGAAGCGGCGACGGAAATTTCCTATCCCGCGATGGTTGCCTTGCAAGAAAGAGTCGCCGAGATCGTCCAAGCCGATCCCGCCGTCGACCGTCTCGGGTCGTCGGTCGGCGCCTCGGGCCAAGGCCCCAACAGCAACTCGATCAACGAAGGCAAATTGTACATTACGTTGAAGCCTCTGGCTCAACGCGACAATCTCTCGACAAACAAGGTCATCGACCGGCTAAGGCGCAAACTCTCCCGCGTTCCCGGCATGAATACCTATCTTGTGGCGCAACAGGATCTGCGGTTTGGCGGACGCCAATCCAAAGCCTCGCTTCAATTCACATTGACCGATTCCGATTTTGGCGAACTCACACATTACACGCCGTTGGTGGTCGACGAATTCAAGAAAATACCCGGCATGGTCGACGTCACGACAGACCGCGAAGCCAATGGTTTGCAGGCCAATGTCGTGATCGACCGGCTGGCCGCTTCGCGGCTCGGCATCACGATGGCCAATATCGACAATTCCCTCAATAACGCCTTTTCGCAGCGGCAGATATCGACGATCTTTTCGGCGCGCAATCAATATCGCGTGGTGCTGGAAGTCCCCAACGAGTTGCAGCGCGATCCCAAGGCGCTCGAGAATATCTTCGTGCCCGCCGGCGTGAACCTTGCGGCCTCTACGAATTTGAGCGGCGCCCAGGTGCAAACGGCGCTTGTCGCGCCCACGACCGCGCAAGGCGCGACGGTGGTTCCGCAGCCGACGGCACAGATCAAGCTGAGCACCATCGCCCATTTCGAAACCGGCTTCGCGCCGCTGACGGTCTCCCATCAGGGGCAATTTCCGGCGATCACCATCAGCTACAATCTTCAGTCGGGCGCGGTGCAGCAGGACGTCAATCAAGCTATCGTCGCCACGCTCGCGAAAATGCACTTGCCCGACACGCTCCATGGCGACTTCGCGGGCGACGCCAAATTGTTCCAAGCCAGCGGCGGCTCTCAAGCCTTGCTTCTCTACGCCGCGCTGATCGCCGTCTACATCGTGCTGGGCGTTCTCTACGAAAGCCTCGCGCACCCACTGACCATCATCTCGACCCTGCCCTCGGCGGGCCTCGGCGCGCTGCTCGCGCTGCAATGGACCGGGACCGAGCTGACGCTCATCGCCTTTATCGGCATCGTGCTGCTGATCGGCATCGTGAAAAAAAATGGCATCATGCTGGTCGATTTCGCCCTGCACGCGGAGCGCGAACGCGGCATGAAAGCCGTGGATGCGATCTACGAAGCCTGTATCGAACGCTTCCGCCCGATTCTCATGACGACGCTCGCCGCGCTGTTTGGAGCGATCCCGCTGATCATGTCCACCGGCGCGGGCGCGGGCCTGCGCCATCCGCTCGGCATCACCATCGCGGGCGGGTTGCTCGTCTCCCAGTTGTTCACTCTCTATACGACGCCCGTGATCTATCTTTATCTCGACAAACTCAATGGTTTGATCTCGAAGCCATGGACGCGCCGACGCCACGCGGCGCAGCCAGCGGAATGAGGTGGAAGGCGAACTTTTGCGCGGCGGCGCCCTTTCGCCGCATAGTTTGCGGCCGGCACCGAACGAAACGGCGTTGCAAGCGAACGGCCGCATGACAGGCCATTCGCGCCGTTGCGCGGGATAAAGGCGGACCCTTGCTCAAAGAAGGCCACAATGTTCGGGCCGGACCCTACCGCCCCGTCCAATCCGGCTTTCGCTTTTCGGCAAAGGCCGCCAAGCCTTCCCGAAAATCACGACTGCGGTAGCAAAGCAGCAGCAGATCCCCGGCCGGCACCGCTTGCA
>JARLIW010000285.1 GCA_031291515.1 Beijerinckiaceae bacterium
AGCAATTCGATCGCTTGCAAAAACGTGTCGGGCTGCGGATCGCCGGGCGAAATGACATCCATGATCACGGCGAGCCCGCCGGGCTTGAGCACGTGCCGGATGCCCGCCAGCCCGGCCGCGAGATCGCGCCAGTGATGGGCGCTGTAGCGCGTCGCGACAATATCGAAATGGGCGGCGGGAAACGGCAGGTCCTCGGCCATGCCTTGCTGGGTCACGATATTGGTCAATCCGCGCGCCGCGGCCGTCGCCGCCACGGCCGCGAGCATTTCCTCCGACAGATCATAGGCCACGACCTCGCGCGCGAACGGCGCCACAGTGAAACTGACATGGCCGCCGCCGCAGCCGAGATCGAGCACGCGCGCGCCGGGCCGCGCGGCCGCCAGCGTGGCGAGCCGTTCGAGATCGGCGCCTTGCGCATGGTCCTTGCTCGCGACATAAGCCATGGCGCGGGGGCCGAACTGCGCGGCGACGAGGGTTTCATGCGTCGTTGTCATGTCTGTTCCCTGGTGTCCTACGATGGGCTGGTTGCCCTCGAGGCGAAGAGATTAGAACAGCGACGGCATGACGACCACCCCTGACGAGAAGCGTCCCACGCTCGACCTGCGCGGCCTCAAATGCCCCCTGCCCGTCCTACGCACGCGCAAGGTTTTGCGCGCGATGAGCGCGGGCGCGCCGCTTTTCGTGCTCTGCACCGATCCAATGGCCGCGATCGACATTCCAAATCTCATTCGCGAGAGCGGCGATGTGTTGGAGGCGCAAGAAATAGCGGATGGAATCCTACGGTTCTGGCTCCGGAAAGGCGCGGCGGGGTGACGTCGCGCGTCGTCCCGTCCGTCGGCGCGTGCCGCCGCGAATAACGTCCTAGCGTCCCGCCGCGATGGCTTCCGCGGTCGCCAAATCTTCCGGCGTATTAATGTTGAAGAAGGGGTCGTAGGGACGCACGGGCCAATCGGCATAGGCGACGGGATGCCGAGCCAGAAAATCCGTGACTTTGCGCAAACCCTCTTGCGCCAGCGCCTTGCGCAGATCGTGACGCAGCGCCACTTGCCAGAGGGCGGCAATCGAATGGCTGACGCCGCCGGAGCGGGCGCAGGTGATCAAGGCGCGGTCCTCGGCCCGCACGTCTTGCAGGCGCGCCACGAAATCCTTGGGAATGAACGGCGTGTCGGCGGGCGCGGTAACGACGAAGAGACACCGGGGACGATGGGCGGCGACCCAATCGAGCCCCGCGAGCACCCCGGCCAACGGCCCAGGATAGTCGGGAAGATCGTCGGGCGCCACCGGCAGCCCGTAAGATTCAAAACGATTGGCGTCGCCATTGGCATTGAGGAGGAGATCATCGCATTGCGCGCGCATGGTCGCGATCACGCGATCGAGAACCGGGCCGCCGCCCAGGGCGCGCAAACCCTTGTCGCCGCCGCCCATGCGGCTTGACCGACCTCCAGCGAGAATAACGCCGATCATCGCCGGAACCCTTCCTTTTCGCGTGTCGTCAAAGACCACCCGCCGACATCCGGCCCCGGATTACGCCGCCAAGCCGAGCTCATAAATTGTACCACGAATTGCCACGGACTTGCAGAGTGGAATGGGGGAGGCTTCCCCTCGCGGCCGCGCCGTGGAAGGAAAACAAACGCGGAGCACCTGCCCGGGCCCATCGTGCAAAGACACTTTGGCCCTGCGATATCCGGCGCGCCAACAAATATGAAACGACCATAATTGCTCGCAAAGTATTGGTTGCTATTCTGCAACATTGATTATCGCTATTTCCTAAGTGACGAAAATTTTGATCTAAATCAAAACACCGGCTTGGCGGCGCGGGCAGTTTGGCTTACGCGACTTACGGCGGAATATTCGTCGATTCACACGCCGGTTAGATAATTTTGGGGGACTTTATGAAAACAATTCTTCGCGGTGTCTTGTCCGCGTTTTTGCTTGGCGCGGCGCTGACTGGCGCCTCGGCAGCTGATCTTCCGTCCACCACGACGGCGCCCGTTCCCCCGGTTTTCACCGACAGCTTCAACCCTTGGGCCGTTCGCCTCGCGGTCACGGGTGTCTTGCCGACCAATGGCGGATCGCTTTCGACCGCTGGCGGCGGCTATGTCAGCAACGGCTTCAAGGCGACAAATTCGGTCATTCCGGAACTCGATATCGGCTATTATTTCACCAAGAACATCGCGGCGCAGCTGGTATGCTGCCTGAGCCCACACAATGTCTTCCTCGACGGCGGCGCGCTCAATGGCGTGCAAGCCAGCCGGGCCCTGCTGTTCCCGCCGACCTTGCTGCTGCAGTATCATTTCACTGATTTCGGCGCGATCCAGCCCTATGCCGGTGTCGGCGTCAACTACACGCACTTCTTCGGCACGACGCCGAATTCCGCGCTGCTGAGCAGCGTCTCCATCAAGGATTCGTGGGGCGTCGCGGCGCAATTGGGCGTCGATTATGTCCTCGACCGGAACTGGGCGCTCAATCTCGACGCGAAATGGATTCTGATCGACCCGACGGTCCAAGCCACCACGGTCGGCGGCGTCGCGCTCAACGGCCGCGCCAACATCAACCCCGTGCTCGTCAGCGCGGGCATTGTCTACCGCTTCGGCGGCACGTCCGCGCCGGTGGTGGCGCGGTACTGACATCTGTCGCCTCGCGACGGTGGTTTGAGCAAGACGGCGGCGGTTCGATCGGACGCCGCCGTTTTTGCGCGAAACGTTCGGCATAGCGATTTAACCAGCTCTGCCTTGAGCGCGGGGCTGCCATGCCCCGATCCGCGTTGCCGAAACGAATAGATATGGTAGATAACATTCATCGGAAGCAACCCTTCCGTCACCCATTTTTGGGTGTTTCCTCCCTAGACTTAAGGCCGTCAGTTTACTGGCGGCTTTTTTTTGTCCGCGAAACGCGGGGGAGTCAGTCCCGGTTCGTCGCGCGGGCGGCGAAGGCGACAGACCACAGCGCGCGCACGGCGATGGCTTGCGCCAAGCGCGGCTCCCGGCGGGCGCGGCCGATCGCTTCGCCCAACGCGGTCACGGCCTTGGCGAGACGGGGCGCATCCCACAGACGGAGCTGCTGTTCGGCCGCCGCCTTGCGCGGGCCATAAAAGCCCTGGGGATCGCCGCCGGCGCCGCCGTCCATGGCGAGACGCGCGCGGTGCAGCGAGGTCGCATGGCGCAAGGCGGATCCCAACAGCATGTTCACGTCGCTGTTTTCCGCGAAGACCTTCTCCGTCGTCGCCTCCACGGCCTTGGGGTCGCCGCGAAAGGCGCCGTCGATGGCGTGGTCGAGCACCAAGGCCGAGGCGTCGGCGACGATCGCTTCGACATGGGCCGTGGTGACGCGGCCCTCGCCATGCGCGAAGGTCGCGAGTTTTTCGAGTTCGGAGCGTGAACCGAGACGGTCTTGCCCGAGCAAGGACTGCAACAGCTCGCGGGCCTCGGGATCGATGGTCAAATTTTGCGCCGCCAGTTCCCGATCGATCAATTGACCGATCTCGCGAGGGCCATCGGGAAAACATTCGATGGCGGCGGCGGCTTTTTCTTTTTCGAACAGCTTTCGCAAGGCGTGGTCGCGTTTGAGCGCGCCGGCCTCGACGGTGATGGTGCACAGCGATGGCGGCGCCTTGAGGATCAACTCGAGCGCGGGAACGATCGACTTGCCTTGCGCATCGATGGCGATGGCTTTGCGTCCCCCAAACATCGGAATCGCATTCGCTTCGTCGACGAGCCGCAGCGGATCGCCCGCAATTTCGTCGCCGGACATCTGAACGAGTTGAAACGGGTCCTTGGGATTGTCGACCGCGCGACTCAGAATGGTGCGGATTCGCTCACCCACGAGCCCGGCGTCGGTCCCGAACACGAGATAAAGAAAAACCCCCGCCGGGGGGTGATTGATGGCGCGATCGACATCGCCGGGCCTGATCGCGGCCATGAACCTTCTCCAGCGTTTGGGCCTTTCGAGCGCGCAAGCATGCCCGCGAACCCACGCGCCCGCAACTCTATCCGGCTCTCTTTGCCAGCGCAAAAAGGCCGGGCATCAAGCCCGGCCTCGATAGATCAGCCTGTGCTCCCAGGATACGATTAGCGGCAGACGCGGCGCGGCCCATAGGGCGTCCGACGGATGCCGCAGACGACGACGGGACGGAAGTTCGGCACGCAACGGCCCCAGCCATTGCGATGGCCGCCGGGGCCGCAGCCGCCCGACACGAGAATCACTTCGGGAGCCTGGCTCGCGTCAAACACGGCGGTCATTGGGGCCGCGTTGACACCGACGGCGCTCACCGAGAGAGCCGCGCCCGTCGCGAGAGCAAGAATCAAATTGCGCATCAGGGAATTTCCTCTTGACATCAGAGACCTACCTACTCGTCGAGGAGCGGCGCGGCCGTTGAAAACTCGGCTGTAACGCCGATGTCCCCTTAAAGCACCCGAGCCATGAACACGTTATGAATGTTCTCCAAAAACGGGTTGGCGCACGTCTTTGTTACTTCAGCGTCTCGACCAAGGCTTGAGCTTGGCGCAAAGCCGCGGCGGAGGCGGCTTGATCCTTGAAACGCGCCGCGAAACATTGGCGGTAAGCCACATCGCCTTGCGCCTCGAGCGCCGTTGCGCGATCGAACTGCTTTTCGTCTTTCAACCCAGAAGCGTTGTAAGCCGCCATCGCTTCGTCGCGTTTCTTTTCGTGGCTGTGCCAAATCTCGTCGCAGGCGGGAATCGGCGGAACCTTGCCCAAGAGAGACTGCGCCGCGACGAAAACCACGTCGCCGCGAACCACGCTCGCCATGAGTTCATCGGGCACCGATAGAACGACATCCTGCCGGCGCTGGACCAAAAGCACGGTGGCAATCGTGGCTCCAGGGGCGTTCACGGGCAAATCCGCGAATTTGGCGACCGCGGCATCGCTGCTGATCGCGAACGTATAAAAAGACTCTGACGCGACCGCTTTGACGATCTCCGTTGGAACATGACTGTCGGCGTCGCTGCCGCGCGCATTCTGGCCAGCGATCCATTGCCGCAACAAGGCCTGTGTCGTAACGACGATTTTTGTCGTCGGGTTTCGTTTATCGAAGCGAAGGCCGTCCAATTGTCCAAACCCAAGATCGGCGGAAAGGGTTTCGAGGTTGATTTTCCCGTCGATGGGGCGAAAGCCGGCCGGGGCCACGGGGCCGATGACGGCTCTGAGCTTGGTCTCAAGGCTAGCGCGCGCCGCTTTTTCCTTCGCGTCAAAGCCCGGCCGCGACGAATCGGCGAGCGCCGCGATGGCGCGGTCGCGGCTCGCGAGATAATCGTCCACCGGCGCGGCCCCCGCGGCGCCAAGCGTGCCCATCAAGAACAAAAAAGGGAGCAATTTCATGAGAGGGCGGCCTTCGCGTCGCCTCAGCTCCCAGGCGTGGCGAGCGCCGCCGCGATCCGCAAACGGATTTGATCGGAGAGCTGCTTGGCATCGCGAATCTCGGCATCGCGCGCGGCCCGAATATTCGAATAGCGCTCGCTCGTGCGGTCGTAGCCGGCGATGACCATGGCCGTTCCCCTGGTGATGGGCGCGCCGCCGGTCGCGGGCTCGAGACGGAAATCGGCATTGAGCGTGACCGTCGCCGAGGTCGCGAGCCCCGTGACCGTATCGATGATCGGGGTCTGCACCCCTTCACGGAGCGTGACGAAGAGCCGGTATTTCGGCAGCTCGTGCGAGCCGGTGCCGTTGAGATCGAAGACGAGATCGTCGCCGAGATAATGGCCGATTCGGCCTCCGATCGGCTCGATCGCGATCGCCCGCATCTCGCTGGCGACATCGCCGCCGCCCGCGCTCAACGGACCGTAAAGTGGTTGAATGCAACCGCCCAGGCCGAGCATCGCCAAGACAGATGTAGCGGCGGCCGCCCGATGATCAAACCACGACATTCACGATCCTTTGCGGAACAACGATAATCTTCCGGACCGGCCGGCCTTCGAGCGCCTTCTGCACCAAGTCCAATCCCAGCACCGCCGCCTCGATCTCGGCCTGCGAGGCGGTGCGGCCGATGGTGAGATCGGCTCGCTTCTTACCATTAATTTGCACTGGTAGCACGATCACATCCTCGACGACGAGTTCGGGATCGCCAATCGGCCAAGACGCCTCGGCCACCAGCGTGTCGTGGCCGAGCGCGGCCCAGCACGATTCCGCGAGATGCGGCATCATGGGCGCGAAAAGTTGCACGAGAATGTCACCGGCCTCGCGAAACGCAAAACGCAGGTCCGGCGAAATATCCGGCGTCTCGATCGCGCCGATGGCGGCGGCGAGCTTGTTGACGAGATCGTAAACGCGCGAGATCGCCCGGTTGAAGCGCAACTGGCCGATATCTTCCTCGAGCCGCAAAAGCGCGCCGTGGGCGGCCTTGCGAACCTCGGCGGCCTCGGCCGAGAATTGGGTGGGCTCGGGCGTGCCGATCGGCGCGGCGATGCCGGCCAATTCGCCGGTGAGGCGCCAGATCCGCTGCAGGAACTTGGACGCGGCCTGCACGCCCTCCTCGGTCCAGATCACGTCGCGCTCGGGCGGCGAATCCGACAGCATGAACCAGCGCGCGGTATCGGCGCCAAAACTCTCGATGATTTCGTCGGGGTCGATGACGTTTTTCTTCGACTTCGACATTTTCTCGATCGAGCCGATGGTGATGGCCCCGCCATCGCCGAGTTTTTTCGCGCGGCGCCCGTCCGGCCCCGCCTCGATGATCACCTCGGCGGGCGCGACCCAGGCGCCGGCGGCGTCCTTATAGGTCTCGTGATTCACCATGCCCTGCGTGAACAGGCCGGCGAACGGCTCGCGCACCTCGCCGGCATGGCCGGTCGCCTGCATCGCGCGGGTGAAGAAACGCGCATAGAGCAGGTGCAAAATCGCATGTTCGATCCCGCCGATATATTGATCGACCGGCATGAACCGGTCGACCGCCGCGGCCGTCGCCGGGCTCTCGGTATTCCAGGGATCGGTGAAGCGCAGGAAATACCACGAGGAATCGACGAACGTATCCATCGTGTCGGTCTCGCGCCGCGCGGCCTGGCCGCAGGTCGGACAGACGACGTGCTTCCAGGTCGGATGCCGGTCGAGCGGATTGCCGGGCTGGTCGAAGGTGACGTCCTCGGGCAACACCACGGGGAGATCCGCGGTGGGCACGGGCACCACGCCGCAGGTCGCGCAATGGATGATCGGGATCGGCGCGCCCCAATAGCGCTGGCGCGAAATGCCCCAATCACGCAGGCGGTAATTGACCTGCCGCTTCGCCTGCGGACGGTTGCCGAGGTTCACGGCCTCGAGCCGCGCGGCGACCTCGGCCTTGCCCTCCTCGATCGTCAAACCGTCGAGGAAGCGCGAGTTGATCAGACGCCCGTCGCCGTCGAAGGCGGTTTTCGTGATCTCGAATGTCGCGGGATCTTGATCCGGCGGGCACACCACCGGGGTCACGCCGAGGCCATGGGCATTGGCGAAATCGAGATCGCGCTGATCATGCGCGGGGCAGCCGAAGACCGCGCCCGTGCCGTAATCCATCAGCACGAAATTAGCGGCATAGACCGGCAATTCCCAGCTCGGATCGAACGGATGGGTGACCCGGAGCCCGGTGTCGTAGCCGCGCTTTTCCGCCGATTCGATCGCGGCCTCGGACGTGCCCAGGGTGTGGCATTCCGCGATGAAGGCGGCGAGACCTTCGTCCTGGTCCCCCGCCGCGAGCGCGATCGGGTGATCGGCGGCGATCGCCACGAATTTCGCGCCAAACAGCGTATCGGGCCGCGTCGTATAGACTTCGAGCTCACTGACGCCGAGCGTATTGGCGAGGAGCTCGAAGCGGAGCAGCAGGCCTTCCGACCGGCCGATCCAGTTTTTCTGCATCACCTTGACCTTCTCGGGCCAGCGGTCGAGCGTGTCGAGGCCGGCCAGGAGATCCTCGGCGAACAGGCCGATCCGCAAAAACCATTGCGTCAGCTCGCGCTGTTCGACCAGGGCGCCGGAGCGCCAGCCGCGCCCGTCGATCACCTGCTCGTTGGCGAGCACGGTATGATCGACCGGGTCCCAATTGACCTTGGCCTGCTTGCGGTCGACGAGGCCCTTGGCCAGAAAGTCGAGAAACAACCGTTGCTGGTGCTTGTAATAAGACGGGTCGCAGGTCGCGATCTCGCGCGACCAATCGAGCGACAGACCCATCGATTTCAGCTGGTCGCGCATCGTCGCGATATTCTTGTAGGTCCAGGTCGCGGGGTGGCTGCCGTTGTCGCGCGCGGCATTTTCGGCCGGCATGCCGAAGGCGTCCCAGCCCATCGGATGCAGCACGTCGAAGCCCTTGGCCCGCTTGTAGCGCGCCACCACGTCGCCCATCGCATAATTGCGGACATGGCCCATGTGAATGCGCCCGCTCGGATAGGGGAACATTTCGAGCACATAATATTTGGGCCGCGCGCCGTCGTTTCCGGTGCGGAAAATCCCCCGCTCGTCCCAGATTTTCTGCCAGGCGGGCTCGGCTTCGCGGGCGTTGTAGCGTTCGGTGCTCATGGTGCTCGGGTCTTTGAATTTCGTTTGCGTCGTGGGATTCATATCCGCTTCAACACCTTAGCCGTCATGGCCGGGCTTGTCCCGGCCATCCACGCCGGGAAACGTCCTGGCGTGGATGCCCGGCACGAGGCCGGGCATGACGGTGCTAGGGTCAAAACGGAAGAATGCAACGTCAGACGCCTCTTCTCGCCACGGGAGGGCGTTTAGGCAAGCCCTCGCGGGTGGTTTTGTGGCGGAGGCCGCTCGGACGATGGCTAAAAACAACGCGAACGCCCGGTTGACGCGGAGAAGCAAGGCATCGTCCGCGAGGCACGCCACGAATGTCGTCGCGAAGTTTTGGAAGCGGCAGCTCGCGGATTTCTTGCGGACGGTTCCGTGACGACGCCACGGGCAAGGCAGCTTGGCGGCACC
>JARLIW010000065.1 GCA_031291515.1 Beijerinckiaceae bacterium
AGCTTCCAGGACAACGCATTCGACACGGCATTCAAGTAAGCGCCACGATGGTGATAGACGACGCCTTTCGGATTGCCCGTGGTTCCCGACGTATAATTGAGCGAAATCGCCTGCCACTCGTCGGCGGGCGGCGTCCACGGCGCGTCGGACCCAGCCTCGTCGAGCAATTGCTCGTAAGTGCCCTGCCCCAACAATTCGCCACCCAAAAATTCGGAATCGTCGATATCGATCACCGGCAAATCGCGTCCCAATTCCGCCAAGGCCTTTTTGACAGGGACGGAGAATTCGCGATCCGTGATCAGCAGCTTGGCCTCGCTATGCGCGAGGATGAAGGCGATGGCGGAGGCATCGAGCCGGGTGTTGATGGCGTTCAACACCGCGCCCGCAAGCGGCACGCCAAAATGCGCTTCGAAGGTTTCCGGCGTATTGGCGCCGACGAGCGCCACGGTGTCGCCGAGGCCGATCCCGCGTTGGGTCAAAGCCGCCGCGAGTTTCCTACAGCGCAGAAAGGTTTCCGCCCAGCTCCGGCGGATCGCGCCATGGACGACAGCCGTGCGATCCGGCCAAACCGAGGCCGCGCGTTCCAGGAACGTCAGCGGCGACAGAGCGACGAAATTGGCCGGCGTCTGGTCCAAGCCCTCGGTATAGATGCTGGACATCCCTGGTCTCCCCGCGCGGCCCCGGCCAAGATGGAAGCCGCTGTTTTTTGCAGCTTACCGCGCCGGGGACGACAGGAACAACCGGGGCATTCGTCCTGGGAGAGCCCGTCCCGCGAAGAGCCCGTCCTTGCGAGCGCGGCGAAGCAACCCAGGGGCAACGCGCCGCGACATGGATTGCGTCGCTGCGCTCGCAATGACGGCGACTAGGCTTACCCCGCCTCGCCCGGCGGCTCCAGCTCCATCCAGTCGTCGCGGACGCAGGTCAAGTTACCGCCGCCCTCGAAAAAGACGCTCCACGAATGATCCACCTTGGGATCGACAGGCGTATCTGGCGCCCCCGGCTCGCGCTTGATGGCGAGAAGGCCGCCGAGGTCGAAGCTGAAACGCCATTCGCCCGAGGCCGCGTCCCAAGCGATACTCGCGAGCTTTTGGCCATTTAGCGCGGAGAGACAAGGGACAGTATTGTCCCCGGCCTCCGCCACGGTCCGGTCACACATATCTCCGGGCGCGTGGATCGTCCAAAATCCTTCCCACACGAAGAGACGCCATTGGACCACCGCACTGACGAAACGGCGGCTATAAACCCGCTCGAGAGCAGCGCTTAAATCAGGGTCATTTTGTCTTGCACTCGGGTGCCGGAATTCGAGATGTGGTTCTCCAAAATCGATCCGCAAGACGCCGTAAGTATCGGTCATCACGCCCCAGCAATATTGGCCGGTCATTGGCGCCAATTTTTCAATCGCGGCGGCGGGAGTTAGTTTGATGGATGCCACCACCTAAATCTTCGCCATCTTCCGCACCCCCGGCGACACCACGATCTCTCCATTGTTCACGAAGGATTCGTGGTTCTTCTCGATATGGTCGAGATGGTAGAGATAATTGACCATCAAACCATAACTGTCGTGCATGCCCTTCGGCGAGAGGTCGCCGGGCCAGTTGATGCGCTCGAGCCGCGCGCCATTGCCGAGATGGAAATTCGCGACGGGATCGGCGGGGCGGCCGTCGGCCCGCTTGGCGCCGAGGAAATACGAGACGGCGACCGGCTCCAGCACGCGCCGCAGCCGATCCGTCAGCCCCGGCTCGTCGAGCCAATCCTCGTCCGCGAGCTTCGCCACGAGCTGCCGCTCCTCGTCGCTCAAATGGTCGAGATTGGCCCCGCGCAACCAGCGCGAAAAACCTGGCGCCGGCGAAAGCGTGACAAAAGTTTCCAACTTCGGAAACTCGCGCCGTAATTCCTCGACGACTTGCTTGATTAAGAAATTGCCGAACGAAATCCCGGCGAGCCCCTTCTGGCAATTCGAGATCGAGTAAAACACCGCCGTCTTTGCCTTTTCGGGCGCGACGGGCTTTCGCTCGCCGTCCAACAACGGACCGATCGCGGCGGGAATCGCATCGGTCAAGGCCACCTCGACGAAGATCAGCGGCTCGTCGGTCATGGCGGGATGGAAAAAACCGTAGCAACGCCGGTCCGGCGGATCGATGCGCAGCCGCAGGCTCGGGAAATCATTGATCGCGTGCACCGCCTCGTAGCGGATGATCTTTTCCAAGACGATCGCCGGCGCCGACCAATCGATCCGCCGCAGCACGAGAAAGCCGCGGTTGAACCACGACGACAGAAGATGCGCGAAATCGCGATCGACCGGCGCGAGCTCGGGGTGCGCCTTGATCGCCACGAGCAGATCGGCGCGCATCTCGACGAGCGCCCGCGTGGCGCCCGGCGCCCGGTTCAACCGCCGCAGCAGCTCCTGCCGCCGCGGCTCGCTGGCAAAATGCAATTCCCCCGCGGTGGCGTCGGACTTCTCCAAGAGCCAGGCCTCGGCGATACGCGCGAGCGCATCGCGATCGGGCCCAAAATCGTGCAGCAACGCCCGAAAGAACCGAAGGCGCTCGGCGCTATCGAGCCGGTCATAGCGGGCGAGGACCCGCGCGGCCATCGCGGTGCCGGAGGCTTCGCCGCGGCTCGAAAGCAACCCCTCGCAGCTCTCGATCAGGGCTGCGGCATCGGGCACATCCTCCGGGCCCGCGCTTTTGAGCCCGATCAGACTGCGTCCGCGCTCCGTGATCGTGGTGAGGAGGTCGGAAAACAAGGCAGTCGAGACCGGCATCGCCGAAAACCTTCACCATGAGAAAACGATCGTTCGCTCCCGATATATGCCTCTCCCTGGGCATCCCAGCAAGAAGCCGACGGAGCAACCCGGCAGGCGGCTATCAATGGACGCGGCATCCGCGCTAAAACGGCTTTGCGAAGATAAACGGGAAAGACGGAGCCGCTTCTCGCTCGCCCTCGAGGATCGGAACGCCGCCGGAGACTGGTATGATTGATGATGCGCTAGCCGCCGCCGAACAGATTTTTACCCCGCCGTTCCGTGCCGTCTTCTGGAAATCGCTGGGTCTCACGCTGCTCCTGCTAGTCTTTTTCGCCGCCGGAGCCGGACAGATTTTGACCCACTTGATCCATGTTTCGACCGGCTGGCTCGCGAGCCTCCTGCATATTGCCACGGGTCTCGGCCTGATCGTCGGGGTGACCTTTCTCGTCGCCCCGGTGTCCTTCGTGGTCGCGGGCTTTTATTTCGACGAGCTGGCCGGCCATGCCGAGGAAGCCATCGCGGGGCCGGCGGGCCGGGGGCGGCCGATGGACCTCACGCCCGCCATCTGGTTCGGCCTCAAATTCGCGGCTCTGAGCCTCGTCATCAATGTGATTGCCTTGGTGCTTCTGCTCGTGCCGGGCATCAATGCCGTCGCCTTTTTCGGCGCCAATGCCTATCTGTTCGGACGCGGCTATTTTGAACTGGCGGCGCTCCGTTATCTCCCCTTCGAGGACGTGGAGCGGTTGCGGCAGACCAATCAGATTCGGATTTTTATCGCGGGATGCTTTGTCGCGGGGCTGCTCGCCGTCCCCTTCGTCAATCTGCTCACGCCGCTCTTCGCGCCGGCGTTCCTGG
>JARLIW010000010.1 GCA_031291515.1 Beijerinckiaceae bacterium
GATGAATTCGAACTCACGCGCGAGCTTTTGCGCCGCGAGCTCGAAAACGGCGACAGCCAGTGGCACATCCTCGTGCGCACCGCCTACAAGCACCTCAAGGACAAGGGCTATGCGCCGCGGCCGCCGCCCATCGGAAAGTGGAGGCTCAATCCGGCTGGGCGGGCCTTCGCGGAGAAGGTCGAAAAGCGAGCCTTTTAGACCGGCGGGCCAAACCCGTCCCGCGAGAGATCGAAGCCTGCCCTTGGCAATCGATGCGCGGACACCTTCGACTGGCAAAGATAAGCTCAATTCGCTACAAAGTGGCGGGCTCAATACGTTGGGGATCGCAAATGCGAAACAGTCGGCACGCGGGCAAAAGCTTGATCTCGAACGCCACCTGGCCGGTCCTGATCGCCGCGCTGGCCGCCGCGAGCCTCGCCGCCCCGGCCCGAGCCGACGAACCCAAGGGATGCGAATCCTTCAAATGGCCGGTCCAGCGCGACGCCGCGCTGTTGCAGGCGCCGGGAAAACCGATCCTGCAAAGCGGCGCCAGCGCCGCCATCGACGGCAAGGCCTTCGAGTTCAAACTTGTCGCCTTCGACGCGGCCGCTCTTCCCAAGCCCCCCGAGCGCAGCCCGAAAATCAGCCCTTCGCAAGCGGGCTTTCTGTCGTTTGCCGCGCCGGCGGCGGGCTCCTATCAGATCACGCTCTCGGCGGCGGCCTGGATCGACATCGTCCAAAACGGGAATTACATCAAACCATCGGCCTTCAGCGGCGCGACCGATTGTCCCGGCGCGCGCAAATCCGTCCGCGTGAGCTTGGCCGCGAGCCCGTTCACGCTGCAGATCAGCAGCACGCAAGGCCCCGCGATCGGCGTCGTGATTGCGCCGGCGCCATGAAAACGGGATCGATCACCCCGCCGTCCTGACTTCCTTCTGCAAGGCCTCGACATGGCCGCGCGCGGCCTCCGCCGCGACATGCTCGATCGCGCGAAAATGGGTGACCAAAGCGAGACCGAACGGGGTCAGGATCGCGCCGCCGCCGCCTTTTCCGCCGGTCTGCCGCTCCACCACGGCCTGGCCAAAAATCCGGTTGGTCTCATCGGCCAATTCCCAGGCGCGCCGGTACGACATCCCCATCGCGCGCCCCGCCGCCGAGATCGAACCCAGGTGCGCGATATGTTCCAACAGTTCGATCTTGCCCCGGCCGATGCGTCCGCCGTCCATTTCGATCTTAATGCGCAAGGCCGGCATAAATCATTCTCCCAGCGAGCTTCGATTGACGCGCGTTATTCCCATCGTAATATAGCGTCCGGGCCTTGGCCGTGCCTTCCCGCCCGGAAACCGCTTTAGCGAGCATAGAATGACACGTTTGAAATCCATAATCACGGCCGGGCTGGCATTTGTATCCAGCACGGGCGCTTTCGCGCAAACGCCGCCCCAAGAGCCCGCCAAGGCGCCGCTGATCTTCGCCGCCGCGAGCATGAAAACGGCCCTCGACGAAATCGCCGCCGCGTGGAAGGCCAAGACCGGCAAGAGCGTGGCGATCTCCTACGCCTCCTCGGCCGTCCTGGCCAAGCAAATCGAGGCCGGCGCGCCGGCCGATCTGTTCATCTCGGCCGATCTGAAATGGATGGATTATCTCGACAAGGCCGGCCTGCTGCGGCCCGGCACGCGGGAAACCCTGCTCGGCAATCAGCTCGTGCTTGTCGCGCCGGCCGATGCCAAGACGACGATCGCGATCGCCAAGGGATTCGATCTCGCCGGCGCGGTCGGCGGCGGCAAGCTCGCGGTCTGCACCATCACCTCCTGCCCGGCGGGCCTTTATGGCAAGGAGGCGCTCGAAAAGCTCGGCGTCTGGTCCGCCGTCGAACCCAAGCTCGCCCAGGCCGATAACGTGCGCGCCGCGCTGCTGCTCGTCGCGCGCGGCGAGGCCACGTTCGGGATCGTCTACGCGACCGATGCCAAGGCAGAGTCCAAGGTCAAGGTCGTGGGCATCTTCCCCGAAAGCAGCCACGCGCCCATCGTGTACCCCGCCGCCATTCCCAAGGACTCCAAAAACCCCGACGCCGTGGCGCTGGAGCTCTATCTGAGCGCGCCGGAATCGATCAAGGTTTTGGAGGAGCAAGGCTTTACCATTCTCGGCAAACCGCCGGCCTAGGCGCGGCGCTCCAACCAAGCTCCAGCTTCGTGCGCACATGACAAGACAGGGGCGGATCGGCTAAAGCATCGCCACGCGGACCGTGTCCGAGAACTTTGTTGTGCCGCGCGGGGAGCCACACGCACATGGAATGGGAAAATTTCCGCCGCTCCGACAATATCGAGGACCGGCGCGGGGACGATGGCGGCGGCGATATGGGCGGCGGGCTTGGCGGGGCGACCGGGGGCCTCGGCATTGGCGCGATCATCATTCTCGGCCTGATCAGTTGGGCGCTCGGCATCGATCCGCGCGTCCTGATCGGCGGCGCCGAAATGGCCAACAATGCCCGCCATTCCACGCAGTACAGCCAGCAGACCGCGCAGCCACAGCGACAAGCGCAGCACGCGAGCGGGACGCCGACGGACGCGATGGGACAATTCGTGGCCGCCGTCCTCGCCGAGACGGAAGATGTCTGGACGGAGGTTTTACCCGCGCAAAAACATATTCAATATATCAAGCCCAAACTCGTCTTGTTTTCAGGCCAGACGCGATCGGGTTGCGGCGCCGCGCAGGCGGCGATGGGTCCGTTCTATTGCCCCGCCGACAAGAAGGTCTATCTCGACCTTTCTTTTTTCAACGACATGAAACGCAAGCTCGGCGGCGGCGGCGATTTCGCCTATGCCTATGTGATCGCGCATGAAGTCGGGCATCACATCCAAGATCAGCTCGGCATTCTCGGCAAGGCGGAAGCCAAGGAACAACAGGCGTCGAAGGCCCAGGCCAATGCGATTTCGGTCCGGATCGAACTGATGGCCGATTGCCTCGCGGGCGTCTGGGCCGCCAATGCCGATGAAAAATACCATGTGCTGCAGCCCGGCGACGTCGAGAAAGCCATCAACACCGCCAAAGCCATCGGCGACGACCGGCTCGAACAAGCGGCGGGTCAACGCGTGGTGCCCGATTCCTTCACCCACGGCACCTCGGCGCAGCGCGTCCAGTGGCTCAACACGGGCCTGCATTCCGGCCAGATCGACAGCTGCAATACGTTCGCGCGCTAATTTTCCAACGAACGAAATGTAGCGCGCGTCGCGCTTCGGCAGGCGCTAAAAAATCAAATTCGCGCGCGTCGAAAACTGCAACCGAGCGCCGAGACCCGCCTCCAACCGGCGAAAGTCGCGTCCACCGAGGGCGCGACAGCGGCTTGCGGAGGCAAACAATCCGACCGTGCGCGACCGTCTCGGAAACAGCTGTTGCCAAATGGTCGCTGGCGCGGCGAGAAGACGCGCCGAATCGTCGGGTCCCATGAGGCGCGCGAGGCTGTCCAATTCGCCGATCATGCCCTCGGCCGGTTGAAACGCGAACTCCAAGATCAACACGCGAGATTGTTTGCTCAGGGCCACGGCCTTGGTCAGCCGCCCGGCCTCGCTGTCATCCTCGACGACGGCGCACCCCGATTGCTCCGCGATCGCGGCAAGACCCAGCCCCTCCGGCCCCGCGAGCGTGACGTCGCGCACGATTCCCGCGACCACGCCGGACACCAACCAGACGAGCGACCGCACCAAGAGTTCGCTGTCGCGCGCCGCGCCGCGCCATGCCCCGCCGGGCACCAGGACAATCGCCGAAATCATTGTGGAATCACGAAAAAAGTTCCTGAGCGTCGCGGACATGATCGTCGAAACAGCGGTTCCGAGAGCTTGGAAAGCGCTCGCGCGATTTAAACGGAAAAGTGGCGTCCCGTCACCTCCCGGCGCCGCCCCTAAGTTCATCGCGCAAGGAGAATCAACCTCAACGCCGCCCACTTCATATTAAAGAGAAAACAAGCGCTCCAAAAAGTTTTCCACAGGCTAGGCTAGACAATTCTATATTTGTTCTTTAATCGTTCCTTAACGTTCTAGGGAGGTTCCGATGGTGTCGCGCGCTTTGCCGGAAAGAATGTCATTCGTTCCACAAGAAACCGACATGAACGGCCAGAATTTGGCCCTCGCTGACGTTGCTGACATGCCGGGCGTTCCCATCGCCAAGCGTCTGGCCAAGGGCCGGGGCGCTGTCTCGAATGTGTCCGGCCGTTACGAGCCGCGCCATCGCGTCCTCGAAGACGACGGCTGGGGCGTGCTGGAAATGGTGCCGGCGCTCAAAACGCATGTGACACACGAACGCGCGCGCACCATCATCACGCGCAACGAATCACCCGATATTTCGTTCGACCGCTCGATCAACCCGTATCGGGGTTGCGAACATGGCTGTTCCTATTGTTTCGCGCGGCCCACCCACGCCCATATGGGGCTCTCGCCGGGGCTCGATTTCGAGACGCGGCTTTTCGTCAAGTCGGGAGCCGCGGCTTTGTTGGAGCGGGAGCTCGCCGCGCCGCGCTACCAGCCGAAGACGATCGCGATCGGCACCAATACCGATCCCTATCAGCCGATCGAGCGGACCGAGCGGGTGACCCGGCAAATACTCGAAGTCCTGTCGCGCGCCAATCACCCCGTCGGCATCGTGACCAAGTCCGCATTGGTCCTGCGCGATCTCGATCTTCTCGCGCCGATGGCGGAAAAGGGCCTCGTCAAAGTGGCGCTCTCGATCACGACGCTCGATCCCGGCCTGGCCCGGCGGCTCGAACCACGCGCGAGCACGCCGGAACGCCGCCTTCACGCCATCGAACAATTGGCCAAGGCCGGCATTCCCGCGACCGTCATGGTCGCGCCCATCATTCCCGCCATCAACGATTCCGAAATCGAGACGATCCTGACGCGCGCCGCCGCGCGCGGCGCGAGCGAA
>JARLIW010000066.1 GCA_031291515.1 Beijerinckiaceae bacterium
CTTCGGCGCGGCGTAATAGTACAGCGATTGATAATCGATCGGGGGATGGTGGACCCGCGCCCAATCCGGCTCCTCCATCGTGATCCAGCGGCGATAGGCTTCGAGACGCCATTCCGTCAGCCACGCCGGCTCGTTCTTCTTGGCCGAAATGAAGCGCACGATGTCTTCGCTCAAGCCGATCGGCGCCATGTCCATTTCGAAGGTGGACGAGAAGCCATATTTATATTCGGTGACATCGAGCGACTTGACCCGATCGACGGTCTCCTGAACGGCAGCCATTTACGTTCTCCATCTCCAGCTGGCCTGACCGGCCACCGGTTTGTAACAAATCTTACGCGGCGACGTCGGGAACCGTCCGTCGCATGGTCCGGAGCGCTTGGGTGAAAACGCGCTCGAACCCCTCGATATCTTCGTCCCGCGTCGTCCAGCCGAGGCTGATCCGCAGCGCGGATTTGGCGATCTCCGGTGTGACCCCCATGGCGCTAAGCACATGCGACGGCTTGACTTTGCCCGACGAACAGGCCGAGCCGGTGGAGAGCGCCACGCCGCCGAGATCGAGGTTCATCAGCAAGATCTGCGCCTCCGTGCCCGGCACGGCAAAATCGACCGTATTGGGCAGGCGACGGGCCCCGCGTCCGAAGACGATCGCATCCGGCACGCGAGCTAAAATGATCTCCTCGATCGCGTCCCGCCACGCGGTCAGCCGGTCCACCGCGCCGCGCCAATGATCGGCCGCGAATGTCGCGGCGGCGCCGAGCCCGGCAATGCCCGGCAGATTTTCCGTGCCCGAACGCAGGCCGCGCTCTTGCCCGCCGCCGCGCACCACGCCTTGTCTGAGATGGTAGGTCCGCGAGGGAAAAATAAGAGCGCCAACCCCTTTCGGCCCGCCGAACTTATGCGCCGAAATGGCCAGGGCATCGGCGCCGAAGCCGCTCGCGCGGCAGTCGATTTTGCCGGCCGCCTGAACCGCGTCGCAGACCACGATCCCGCCGCGCGCATGAACGAGCGCGGCCGCTTCCGCGACCGGTTGGATCACGCCAGTCTCATTATTGGCGGCCTGAATGGCGAGCATGATGCGCCGGCCGGCGTGGCGGGCGAGCGCGTCGGCCAAGGCTCCCAGATCGACACAGCCCTCGGCGTCGAGCGGCACGATTTCGGTTTGCGCGGCTGGAAACCGATGCCCTTCGAACACGGCGGCATGTTCGCCGGCCGCGATCAGCAGAATCTCGACAGGCCCCTCGGCGGAAAACACCTCCGGGCCCAGGATCATGTTGAGCGCCTCGGTGCCTCCCGACGTGAAGACGACGTCTTCCGCGGCGCAATCCACCAAACCGGCGACCTCGAGCCGCGCTTGTTCGACCAGCGCGCGAGCGGCGCGGCCCTCGGCATGGATCGAGGAGGGATTGCCGATACAGTCCAAGGCGCGGGTCATGGCGGCGCGAACGCTGGGATGGACCGGCGATGTCGCATTATGATCGAGGTAGATTCGGGAGGAATGCAAAAAGCCGATCCTTTTGCCGTCGATCTTCGCCGGAAGCAGGGTTTCCCTGGAAAGACAGGCTGCTGCTCCGGCGTATAGTTGGTCGAAAAGCTTGCAATCGACACGGCAGCCCGTGTTAAAAGGCCCGTTCGATACCTAGCTATGCACCTGCAAGGTCCGGCGCTGCGCTTGCAGTTTCCGGCGTTGCGAGGTGTTAGAATTATTCTAACAGGTTAATCGCCGATCCGCCGGCAAGTCAAGAGAGCGCAATTGACTTGGGTGCGCGCAATTGAGTCGCGTCTATCGGATCGCTGATGGATTGCGCCGCCAGGACCTTGTTTTTATTTGGAGTTCGAATGCCCGAAGTTATCTTCAACGGTCCGGCCGGCCGCCTGGAAGGACGTTTCCATCCCGCGGCAAAGCGCAATTCGCCGATCGCGATCATCCTGCATCCGCATCCGCAATTCGGCGGGACGATGAATAACCAGATCGTCTACAACCTCTATTACTCCTTCGCGGAGCGGGGGTTTTCGGTGCTGCGGTTCAATTTTCGCGGTGTCGGGCGCAGCCAGGGTGGGTTTGATCACGGGCAGGGGGAACTCTCCGACGCGGCCTCGGCGCTGGATTGGGTGCAGACGATCAACCCCGAGGCGCGGGCCTGTTGGATCGCCGGCGTCTCGTTCGGCTCCTGGATCGGCATGCAGCTTCTGATGCGGCGACCAGAAATCGAAGGCTTCATCTCGATTGCGCCGCCAGCCAACCGATTCGATTTTTCGTTCCTCGCTCCGTGCCCGTCGTCGGGCCTCTTCGTCCATGGCGATATCGACCGTGTCGCGCCGTTGAAGGAAGTGACGGCGCTGATCGAAAAACTGAAGACGCAGAGGGGAATCGTGATCGAACACGCGGTCATTCCGGGCGCCAACCATTTCTTCGAGAATAGGGTCGAGCCCCTCATCGAGGAGGTTGGCCGCTACCTCGACCGCCGCCTCGGCAATCCGCCCAAGCTGCCAACTCCGACGCGCAGCGATCCGGCGATCGGCTAGGGCTTTTTTCACAAAAGTCGCGGACCTTCGTGACTGAAGAAATGCTCTAACTTCCTGAAGAAGCCGGTTTCTTAGCGCTTTGGTGAGTCCGCCAAAGCGCTGAGCGCCCTAGGGCCGCGCCTCCGGACCAATTTAGAGGCGGCGATGTCAGTCCGGGCCGCCAGAGGCGAACCCGGATAATTCTCCCGCCTCGAGCTGTCCGCCGACCTATTCCTGTTCTTCCTTCGACGCTTTCGCGCGGATCGGGCGGCGCAGGAACATCGGGACGTGATCGCCCATGCCGAGCACGGGTTTGTCCTCGCGATCAGACGAGCGGGGGCGGCTTTGCTCCGGCGCGGCGGGACGCGGTGTCCGTGCCTGCGCCGGACGGGCGGGCGCGGCACGAAGCGGCGCTGGCGCCGGCGCGGCAGACACCGGAACATTGTCGGCGGGTTCGCGCTGGCGATTCCGCGGAGCTTCCCGGCCGCGGCTCTCGCCAGTCTCGCGCGGGCGGCTTTCACCAGCCTCGCGGCGGGAGCCTTCACCAGCCTCGCGGCGAGAGCCTTCACCAGCCTCGCGGCGCCGGCTTACCGGAGCCTCGCGGCTATTGGTGTCCGCGGCCTCACGGCGCTCGCCTTCTCCGACCGCGCGGCGCCCGCCTGGAGCAACCCCGCCATTGCGGCGCGACGCGCGGGGCAGGGGCTGGGCTTCCCCCTCCGTTTCGCCTGGTTCGCGCGCCGTTGGCGCGCGGCGCGAGCTCGAGGCGGCGCGGGACGGACGACCTTTGTCGCCGCCACGTTCCGGCCGGCGACCGCGCGCCTCTTCGGGGGCGCTGTCGTCCTCGGGAAGATTGGCGAGCGTAATGTCGCCTTCCCACGGAATCGACCGGCCAATCAGCTTTTCGATGTCGGAAAGGTGGCGCTCGTCGCCGCGCGTCAGAATCGTCAACGCGGTGCCGAGGCGTCCGGCGCGGCCGGTGCGGCCGATGCGGTGGACATAATCCTCGGCATGGGTCGGCACGTCGAAATTGAAGACATGGCTCACATCGGGAATATCGAGGCCGCGCGCCGCGACGTCGGAGCAGACCAACAGATCGATATTGCCGTTCTTGAACGCGTCGAGCGACAGCATGCGCGCGCGCTGGTCCATGTCGCCATGCAGCGCGCCGACGGCGAAGCCGTGCTTTTCCAAAGATTTATGGAGGATGGCGACGTCCCGCTTGCGGTTGCAGAAGACGATCGCGTTCTTCAAGCCCTCGGCGTTCTTGATCAGACGGCGCAGAGTTTCGCGCTTGGCCGGACCGCCGTGCGAGGCGACCAGGCCCTGCGTGATGGTCGCGGCGGTGGTCGCGGCCTTGGCGACTTCGATTCGTACTGGATTGTGCAGGAAGGTCTCGGTCAGGCGCGTGATTTCCGGCGGCATGGTGGCCGAAAAGAACAGCGTCTGGCGTGTAAAGGGCACGAGCTTGCAGATCCGCTCGATGTCGGGAATGAAGCCCATGTCGAGCATGCGATCGGCTTCGTCGATCACCAAAACCTCGATGCCCGTCAGCAACAGCTTGCCGCGTTCGGAAAAGTCGAGCAAGCGGCCGGGCGTGGCGATGAGAACATCGGCGCCGCGCGTGATTTTGACTTCTTGGTCGGCAAAGGAGACGCCGCCGATCAGCAAGGCCACGTTGAGCTTGTGGTTGACGCCATATTTGACGAAGCTTTCCTCGACTTGCGCCGCCAATTCGCGGGTCGGCTCGAGGATCAGGGTGCGGGGCATCCGGGCGCGCGCCCGGCCGCTTTCGAGACGCGAGAGCATGGGAAGAACGAAAGCCGCTGTTTTTCCGGTGCCGGTTTGGGCAATGCCGAGAACGTCCCGGCCGGTCAGTGCGTGAGGAATGGCCTGCGCTTGGATTGGCGTCGGGGTCGTATAGCCGGATGCTTCGACCGCTTTGAGTACCTTGTCGCTAAGGCCGAGGTCTTGAAAAGTCATGGATATCCTAGATGGGGCGTTCGCTCCAGCCATCATGGGCCATACCGGAAAGCCGGCTCATCCGGCTTCGGTCGCGAACGTATCGCCTAAAAGGTAGGCTGGGAGCGAAGCCCGCGCGATGGTCGAAACCCGGTTCGAGCGCTGCTGATCGCTGCACTGCATGTCATGCAGAATCTCGGGAAATGCAAGCCGCCTGTTCAAAACCGGCAGATCTAGCAAGCCAAAGACATGCGGCATATTGCCGCGGAGCCGCGCCGCTTCGAAGCAGGCGTCCTTCGCGGCGAATCACTCGCGCAATAAAAAATTGTCCGCTTTGGACCAAGCGCGAACAGTTCCAAGGTCACAAAAGTCGGGAAGTTTCACTCGGCGGCGCGCTGCGATTGAGCCTGCGTGCTGGGCAGTGCAAACAACGTTTGCAGCAGACCCCCATCGTTGAGGATGGCCATCCGCTCCTTCGGCATCAGCCACGTCAGGACCTCTTCGATCGTCTGGGCTTCCTGCAATTTGGATTGGGCCAACGCCCATTCCGGCACCATGTGGCCCCGCTTATGCCCCCAGTCGCGCGGCATGAAGGCCAAATGCGCCGCCTGCAGATGCGGATCGGCATAGAGCACCGCGAGGCCGTCGTCCGCCTCGTCCCGCAATCCGCCCGTCTCTTCGATGATTTCGTTGGCGCGGAGGACGACGGAAGGCTTCGCCCGCTCCTCCGGCGTGGTCAACAGGCCGATCCGACGAAACGCCATCCCGATCGACAGCTGTCCGGTCGCCCAAGAGATGAAAATAGCGAGAATCAAGCTTGCGATGGTCGGCGACATCCAGACGACCAGCGAGGGCGAAATCAACAGGCCGCTGATCAAGGTGAGAAAGCCCATGACCACGTGCGAACGGTGACGGCGCACGATCGCCATGAAAGGGATCGAGCCGTCGTCGCGGCGCTGCGGATCCCAGCCGGTGTCGAACCCGAACAGGAAATGCACGACATGGCCCGTCTGAATCAACATCATGACCGGCGCGAGAAGCGCCGACATGACGACCTCGAAAAGGGTCGAAAGAATCAGCCTGATCGCGCCGCCGCTCCCGCGCCGCGTCTCGCCCTGGATCAGGGACAGCAGCAGGCCGAAGAATTTCGGCAATAGCAAAATCACCATGGTGAAAGCGAAGAGTTTGAGCGACCGCTCCGCGTCGAACCGCGGAAAAGCCGGGAAGATCGTGAAATCATTGGTGAAATATTCCGGCCGGATATAGCTCGCCTGCAACACGAGCACCATGCCGACGATGAGTTGAAGCATCCACAGCGGCGAGGCGAGATAGGCGAAAATGCCGGTCGCGAAATGTTGCCGCGACGCGAGTTTGAGCCCGCGCGCGGGCAAAATGCGCAAATGCTGCAAATTGCCTTGGCACCAGCGGCGGTCGCGCGCGGAGAGATCGATCAGCGACGGCGGGCTTTCCTCATAGCTGCCGCCCAAAACCGGCAGCATATAAACAGTATAGCCCGCGCGGCGCATGAACGCGGCTTCGACGAAATCGTGGCTCAGCACATGGCCGCCAAACGGCGGCCGCCCTTGCAAGTGCGGCAGGCCACAATGAGCGGCAAACGCCTTCGTGCGGATGATCGCATTATGGCCCCAGTAATTGCCGTCCCGGCCCATCCATGCCGAGAGACCCGCCGCGATGACCGGTCCATAAATCCGCGCCGCGAACTGCTGCACCCGCGCGAACAGCGTATTGCGATTGATGATGAGCGGCAGCGTTTGGATAATGCCGGCGTCGGGATCGGCCTCCATCGCCGCGGCCAAGGTCACGATCGCGTGGCCGAGCATGAAACTATCGGCGTCGAGCACGACCATATGGTCGTAAGCGGCGCCCCAGCGCGTCACGAAATCCGCGATATTGCCGGCCTTGCGGGCCGTATTCTTGGGGCGGTGACGATAATAGATCCGGGCATCCGGACCGAGCCGCTCGCGCATCAGCACGAACGCATGTTCCTCCGCCACGAAAATATCCGGGTTGGTCGTATCCGACAGGAAGAACCAGTCGAACGCGGAGCCGAGGCCGGTGGCCTGCACATCCTCGTAGATCGCCTGCACGGCGGCAAAGACCCGCGCCGGCGTTTCGTTGTAGATCGGCATAACGACTGCCGTCTTGGCATTGAGCTTGGCGGGCAGCGGCGGTGTCTTGGGGGCTAGAAACACCATCCAGAGCAAACCGAAAAACGAGCTCGCACAGGCCAGGGCGATCCACGAAAAATTAGCGACGAAGAGCACGAGCAAGGCCCATTCGAGCGGCGTGACGCCGCCGATCGAGACGACGCCGTACATTTCCGAGGCGCCATAGAGCGTGATGGCGAGCCCACCGCCGAAAATCAGCAGACGCGCGAGCCACGTCTTCACGTCGATTCCACCGCGCAGCGGACGTCTTGGCGCATCGTAGCGCCGCAAGCTCTGCACGGGCATGGCCAGGGCGGCTTCCGGCGGCATGGCGGGTCCGAGGCATGGTTGGGTGACGGGCAGCCGCCTTCGATTTGGGGATAGGCCTTGCGACAACGGAGCCTCTGTCGATGCGTTCATGCTGACACCCACCTATAAAGCCAGGTCTCGCTCACCGGCTTGCCTTGCGCCTCCAAGACGAGACGTAATTCGCTCGACAGGTCGTTTCCGGGATCGAGTTCGAAGAGAACGTGTACGGATTTCTTATCCTCGGACCGAAACAAGCGTGCAAAAGCAATCTTTCCGCCGGCCGCCGTGACATTGGCCTTCAAGTCGTCCGCGGCTTCCGCCCTCGCGAAAATCTCCCCCTGGAAATCGACGAAAAACCGGCGTCTCTTCCCCGCGCCGCGTCCACTGCGCGATGTCATCGCGCGAGCCAGGTTCGGTCGCTCCGGCGGGTCCCAACACCAAAATTGGCGGTAGGCGAAAGACGTCTCGCTTCCGGCGGCCAACGGCTGCTTGGGCCGCCAAAAACACAAAATATTATCATTAGCTTCGGATTCAGACGGGATCTCTATCAATTGGACGCCGCCTTGGCCCCATTCCCCGAGCGGTTCGATCCACAAGGAGGGCCGCTTCTCCCAATGTTGATCCTCGTCGTCGTAGTCCTCGAACGACCGATCGCGGAGCAGCAAGCCGAAACCGCGCGGCTTGTCGTCGACAAAGGTGGAAATTTGCAAATTGTCGCGATTGGTCACGGGTCGCCATACCCACTCGCCCGCGCCCGTATAAATCTGCAGACCGCAAACCTCGGTGACATTCGGGCGGAAATCGTCGAATTTGCGATGGTCCATGAAGCCGAGGAGATGCGTCGCGCTCATCGTGCCGAGACCGAAATTATCCACGCTCGACCGCGCGAACAGGGTTGCCTCGGTATCGATGATCGTGGCCTCGCCGGGCCGGATCGTGAAGCGGAACGCGCCCGTCACCGTTTCGGAATCGATCACCGCGTGAACGATCAAGGCATTGGCGACGAGGCTCGGCTTCTCGATCCACATGCTGCGGAAGACCGGCACATCCTCGCCCTTGGGATCGGCAAGGCGAACCGCCAGCGCCCGCGAGACGAGCCCCGGCACTTGGCCTTGCGTCAGCGCGCGGAAGAAATTGGCGCCTTGAAAGCTCGCGACTTCGGTGAAACGCGCGTCGTTCACGTCGGTTGGATTTTGCGCGGCAAGCACGCGGAACCCGGAATAGCCGATATCCGGAAGATTTTGCGGCAGGGAAATCGAGCTGTAATCGAAGAATTTCGCATTGTAGGGCAGCCGCTGGGATACGCCCTGAGCCGCGAGGTTGATCTCGACGGGATTCGTGAACAGAAACCCGCGATGGAGCGGCTCGATCGCAAAACCGACCGGCTCGTTGCCCCAAATCCGGCCCGCCGCGACGGTCCGAATCGAATTATATTGATCGCCGCTCAACGTCTTGAACACATCGGGCAGAGTCGCGGCCACAGGGACAAACGGCTTCTTGGCGAGCGCTCGCGCTTGTTCGATCACGGTCCCCGGCGCGAAGGGAACGGGGGCGCCAAGCGCGATGTCGGGTCCGGCAATGCCTGGCGCATCGATGGGGGCCGGCGGCGGAGGCGCCGGCGGGGCTTGCGCCTCGGACGCGGTTTGCGCCTGAGACAGATGGGGATTTGACGCAACCGCCAGCCCGGAGACAACGCTGCCGAGGGTCAACTTCAGCACGTCCCGGCGTTTCAACATAGACTCGATACCCGTCACCACGCTATCGCCGCTTTCCAAATGGGCAAATCTGTCTGAGCTATAACGTACGAAAAATTTTGTGCCTCATTTTTCCACCTGATCGCCGGGCGAATTTTCGATTGCATGGCGGATGGGGAATTCACGAAAACGTAAACAGTTGGAGACCCTCATGAGTTTCAACCCCGGTCGAACATGTTTGGCGATCGTCCTGGCCGCTGGCGAGGGAACGCGCATGCAATCCGCGCGCCCAAAGGTTCTGCACGCTCTCGCGGGGCGCTCGATGCTCGCCCATTGCATGGCGTCGGTCGCGACGGCCGGCGCGGATCGAATCGCGGTTGTCGTGGGACCCGGTCGAGAGGATGTCGCGGCCGAGGCGAAAAGCGTGTCCCCCGGAGCGTCCGTCTTCGTTCAAGCCGAGCGACGCGGCACGGCTCACGCCGTCTTGGCGGCGGAAGCGGCGATCGCCGAAGGTTATGATTATGTCTTGATCGTCTTCGCGGACACGCCGCTGATCAAATCGGAAACGTTGCGCCAATTGCGCTTGCGAGCCCATGACGCGCAAGCCGCCGTGGCCGCCCTCGGCTTCGAGGCACGCGACCCGACGGGCTACGGTCGCTTCCTCGTCGAGGGCGAAAAGCTGATCGCCATCCGCGAGGAAAAGGACGCGTCGCCGGACGAACGCCGCCTCACTCTCGTGAATGCCGGGCTGATGGCCTTGGACGGGCGGACGGCGCTCGACCTGTTGAAGCAAATCGACACCGACAATGCCAAGGGCGAGTTCTATCTGACCGATGTGGTCGCCGCCGCCGCGTCGCGCGGCCTCGCGTCGACCATTTCGGTCGCCGGCGAAGACGAGGTCCTGGGCGTCAACGACCGCATTCAGCTCGCGCGCGCCGAGGCCGTGCTGCAGACGCGGCTTCGCGACTATGCGATGCGCGGCGGGGCCACGCTGATCGATCCCGCGAGCGTGACGCTCGCTTACGACACGGTGCTCGGCCGCGACGTGACCGTCGAGCCCCATGTCGTGTTTGCCCCCGGCGTCCGGGTCGCCGATGGCGTCACGATCCGCTCGTTCTCGCATCTCGAAGGGGTGACTGTCGGTCCGCGCGCGACGATCGGCCCCTTCGCGCGGCTGCGCCCCGGCAGCGTCCTGCATGAGGATGTGCATGTCGGCAATTTCGTGGAAATCAAGGCGTCGACGCTCGAGGCGGGGGTCAAGGCCAACCATCTCAGCTATATCGGCGACGCCAGTGTCGGCGCCAAGACGAATATCGGGGCGGGAACGATCACCTGCAATTACAATGGGTTCCAGAAATTCAAGACGACGATCGGCGCCGGCGCCTTCATTGGCGTCAACAGCGCGCTCGTCGCCCCCGTGACAATCGGGGACGGGGCCTATATCGGAACGGGATCGGTCGTCACGCGGGACGTGGCGCCCGACGCGCTCGTCGTGGCGCGCGCGCCACAAGTCGAAAAACCGGGATGGGCCAAGATGTTCCGCGACAAGAACAAGCGTTGAGTTCCGCGACGAGCGGATCGCGGTTTGTTTTCCTTAATTTCGGAAGATTTCTCCACCATGCCGCATATGAGCTATCTTTGGCTGGCTTCGTGCGGGTTGTCCAAGACTTGTCTCCTCGACTCAGAGGGCCCTGTTTCCTCCACTCAGAGAGCAGATCATGTGCGGCATTGTTGGTATTCTCGGCCGTGAACCCGTCGCGGATGCGCTGCTCGAGGCGCTGAAACGATTGGAATACCGCGGCTACGATTCCGCCGGGATCGCAACGCTGGAGAACGGCCATCTCACGCGCCGCCGCGCCCAGGGCAAGTTGCGCAACCTCGAAGCGCTTTTGCGCACCGAGCCGCTGCATGGCACGATCGGGATCGGCCATACCCGCTGGGCGACCCATGGCCGCCCGACCGAGAACAACGCCCATCCGCACGCGACCGACAAGGTGGCCGTGGTCCATAACGGCATCATCGAAAATTTCCGCGAGCTGCGCGAGGAGTTGCGCGCCAAGGGCCATGTGTTTTCGACCGAGACCGACACCGAAGTCGTGGCCCATCTCGTCACCGACGCGCTCGATAGCGGCCTCAAGCCCCGCGGTGCCGTCGCCGCCGCCTTGCCGCGTCTCAAGGGCGCGTTCGCGCTCGCCTTTCTATTCGAGGGCGAGGAAAATCTGCTGATCGGCGCGCGCCAGGGCGCGCCGCTCGCGGTCGGTTACGGTCAGGGCGAAGACGACGGGGTCATGTATCTCGGCTCGGACGCCTTGGCGCTGGCGCCGTTCACGGACACCCTGACCTATCTCGAGGAAGGCGATTGGGTCGTGCTGACGCCAGGCAAGGCGCAGTTCCACGACGCGCGCCATCTGCCGGTCAAGCGCGGTAAGCTCACGACCCAGGCCTCGGCCTTTCTGGTCGACAAGGGCAATCATCGCCATTTCATGGCCAAGGAAATTCACGAACAGCCCGAGGTCGTGGCCCGCACGCTCGCCCATTATCTCGACATGTCGCAGGGCAAGGTGGCGCTGCCGTTCGAGCTGCCCGACAATATCGCGACGCTCGACCGTCTCGTCATCACCGCCTGCGGCACCGCCTATATGGCCGGACTCACCGCGAAATATTGGTTCGAGCGCTTCGCCCGGATTCCCGTTGAAATCGAGGTCGCCTCGGAATTCCGCTACCGCGAGACGCCGCTGAAACCCGGCGGCCTCACCATCGTCGTGTCGCAATCGGGCGAGACGGCGGATACATTGGCCTCGCTGCGCTATGCCAAGGGCGAAGGTCACAAGATCATCAGCGTCGTCAATGTCGCAACCTCGACCATGGCGCGCGAAAGCGACATTGCCGCCCTGACCCTGGCCGGCCCCGAAATCGGCGTCGCCTCGACCAAGGCGTTTACCTGCCAGCTCGCCGTGCTCGCCTGCCTGGCCCTGGCCTTCGGCCGCGCGCGCGGCACGCTGAGCGAGGCGGACGAGGCGCGTCTCGTTGGCGATCTGATGGCGGTGCCGGGCCTGATGGCCGAGGCGATCAAGCAGGAGCCCGCGATCGAGACGCTGTCGCACCAACTCGGCAAGGTCCGCGACGTGCTGTACCTCGGGCGCGGCACCTCCTATCCGCTCGCGCTCGAAGGCGCGCTCAAGCTCAAGGAGCTGTCCTACATCCATGCCGAAGGCTATGCGGCGGGCGAACTCAAGCACGGCCCGATCGCCTTGATCGACGAGGACATGCCCGTCATCGTCATCGCGCCCGACGACAACGTCTATGAGAAGACCGTCTCCAATATGCAGGAAGTCGCGGCGCGCGGCGGCCGCCTGATCCTGATCGGCTGCGCGCGCATGGCGCATGATTTCGCGACCGAATCGGACTCTCGAATCGTCTTGCCGAGCATGGCCCCGGATTTCACCGCGATGGTCTACGCCATCCCCGTCCAGATGATCGCCTACCACACGGCCGTGTTCATGGGGAAAGACGCCGATCAGCCGCGCAATTTGGCGAAGAGCGTGACGGTGGAATAGGGTTCGGCCTTCGGGTCGATGCGGCAGTCAATCCTGCTCCGGGATCAAGCTGATGAGCTTGATATCGGGTTGGGAAGCGAGGGTGAAGGTGGTCTGGTGAAAGCGGCGGGGGCGATCAGCAGGGCAGCTGAAGAGCCGCTCTCCACCTTCGCGGCGCAGAACGGTATGTTCGCGCCAATGGCGCAGAAAGACAGGGCTTTGTTTGGAAAGCCCCTCGATCAGGTCCTGCATCGCCGGGTCGCGCAAGCAACGGCTATAATCGGCGCGAAATTCCGCCACGACGCGGCGGCTGCGGTCCTCCCAGTCGGCGATCAGACGCGGCGCCGCTGGAGAAAGAAAGATGAAGCGCAGCAGGTTGCGGTCGGCGTCTCCATCGAGCCAGCCTGTAAACAAGCGGGCAGCAGCCGTGTTCCAAGCCCGCGCCGTCCAGGTGCGATCGAGTATATAGGCGGGAATGATCATTTGCCCTGGCAAAGCCAAAACCGCGGGCGGTAAATCGTCCTCCCATTCCGGCCGCGCCGCGGGATCGCGTTTGCCCGCCAGATCGAACAGATAAGACCGCTCCGCAGGGGAAAGACCCAGCGCTTCGGCAAGACGGGCCAAGGCGGATGGCGAGGCGGAAACGTCACGCCCTTGTTCCAGCCACGTATACCATGTGGTGCTGACGCCGCAGGCCTCCGCCACCTCTTCTCGTCGCAGCCCAGGGGTGCGACGGCGACGGCCCTTGAGAGCGGCTGGCACGCGCAATAGCTCGCGGTGCGCGCGCAAGAAGGCGCCCAGGGCACGTCGGGGGTCGGCGTCAGAAATAGCCATGGTGTCATTTATACCAGGATAAATGACGTTCTTGTACCCGTTTTAAAATCAGGCGTTCTTTTCTCCGTCGCGCATCAACATGGAGGGAAGCATGCGAGAGAAATCACACGAAACCATCGTCTGCGAGCAGTTCGGACCGCAGGCGCGGTCTTATCTCACCAGCGCCGTGCATGCCCAAGGCGAGGATTTGGAGCAAATGGTTCGCATCGTTGGCGCTCGCCCCGAGGCGCGCGTTCTGGATTTGGGGTGTGGCGGCGGCCATGTCGCGTTCCGGCTCGCACCGTTGGTCGAGCAGGTGGTGGCCTATGATTTGTCCGAGGCCATGCTCGTCGTGGTCAGAGAGGAAGCGGCGCGACGCGGGCTTCGCAACCTCGCCACCCACCAAGGCGCGGTCGAAACGCTGAGCTTTCCAGATGCTTCGTTTGACGTGGTGGCCAGCCGCTACAGCGCCCACCATTGGCACGATTTTGGCGCCGGGTTGGCCGAGGCTCGCCGGGTCCTGAAGCCGGGCGGCCTAGCGATGTTTATGGATGTGGTTTCGCCCCATTCGCCGCTGTTCGATACCTGGCTGCAGACGCTGGAACTGTTGCGCGACCCTTCCCACGCGCGCAATTATTCGGTGGCGGAATGGCGGCAAGCTACAAGTTCGGCGGGTTTTCTCCCCGGCACCGTATTTCGGTTCCGGGTGCGCTTGGAGTTTGCCGCCTGGATCAAACGGATCAAGACCCCGGAAGCTCATGTCCAGGCCATTCGTTCCTTGCAAGCGCGGGCAGGCGCCGAGGTGACGACCCATTTCGAGATCGAATCGGATGGCAGTTTCACCGTGGATAGCATGCTGCTGTGCGCCGAGGCGGCGTGAACGAAGCCGCGATTGCGCGCGGCGGCCGCCTGATCCTGATCGGCTGCGCGCGCATGGCGCATGATTTCGCGACCGAATCGGACTCTCGAATCGTCTTGCCGAGCATGGCCCCGGATTTCACCGCGATGGTCTACGCCATCCCGGTCCAGATGATCGCCTACCACACGGCCGTGTTCATGGGGAAAGACGCCGATCAGCCGCGCAATTTGGCGAAGAGCGTGACGGTGGAATAGGGGGCGGGCCGACCGTTTCCGGCGTCGTGCTCGTCAGACGTTAGAGTATTTTTTCATCCGCAAAGTCCGCGGCTTTTGTCAGACATGCCCGCTCGAGAAGCCTGGAGGAGGCGCAACCGCCGCCGCGAAATTTCGGCCAAGCGCCTCCGAGAACGGCAACATTTCGTCATTTGTTCTCTATATGAACAATTGAAAATTTTTTATAGCAGCTCGATCGAAGTGTACGCGCCGCCTTCTTGCCTTGCGGACCGGGGAGCGCCGGGCGATCAGAAGCACACGGCACCGCATCTAAAGCTAGGGCGCGTCAAATGCAGCTTGACTGTAGAGCCCAGCTAGGTTAGCAACTCATTAACAAAGATAAGATTCGATGTGCATTGAGTTGCTGACAACAGTTTACTCATCAGGCGTGGTTGTTTGAGAGATCGGTATGCCTAATATTATTGGCCGGTATCCGTTTTTTGCATTTTTATCGATCTCATTTCTTATTTTTTGTATCTCTACAGCGACATTTATATCTCCCGCCTTTGCGGGATGCACCGCGACTAATCTTACGGTGGCTAATTGTGACTCCACTCAAATTGTACTGGCGCCCAACCCTGGGACGTCGAGCGCCGTCGTCGACAACGTGTCCAGCGTGGGCATCTTCGCTGATGCGGGCCGCCCCAACGCGACTGGAACCTATACCGAAAGCCTGATCCTGTCGGGCACGACCGTGCTGGACAATAGCGTCGGCCATTTCAACGTAAACGGCGGCGCCGGCATATCGATGGGGTGGATCGATAATCCCAACAACGGCAGCAACGTCACCTCCAACGCCAATCTGACGATCAGCTCGGGCGTGACCATCAATTCACACGCTCAATACGGCGGCGCCGTGTTCCTGCGCACCGAATATGCCGGCAACCTCTCCGTCAACAATGCGGGAACCGTCATCTCGCTCGGTGTCGACAATACCAACACGGCCTTTTCCAACGCCGCGGTCAACAGCGGCGCAAGTTTTGTGGACGGCCTCACCGCCACGACCGCGCTAGGGGCCGTCTCCGTCGTCAACAGCGGCTCGGTCACGGCTTACAGCGGGCGCGGCCTTTATGCCGATGGAAATAGCAGCGCCGACACCCGCAGCGACTGCTGCACCGTCACCGGATTTACCGGCGCACCCGAAGAAACGGTCAGTCTGGTGAATACCGCGACGGGGGTGGTCAATGCCTATCTCGCGGGGATGAGGGCCGTCGATTATTACGGACTGGCGACAATCACCAACGCCGGTACGGTTCACTCGACCGCTCGTCAGGCGCTGGTCGCGTGGTCGGCCTGGGGCGACTCGAATGTCAGCAATTCCGGCACCGCCACGGCGGACGACCGCAATGCCATCGTCGCCGCGACGGAGACCGGCAATGCGACGATTCTGAACAGCGGCACGGTTGTGGCTTCCATGGCCTCCACGGGAACACAAAGCGCCGGCATCGGCTACTCGGGCTTGCGGGCCTACGCGGATACGACTGGCAATGTCTCGATCACCAACACCGGCGATGTGACCGCCAATTACGACGCCGCCGTGGTCGCCCACACGCCCAGCGGCAATGCGATCGTGACCAACGCGGGGACGTTGAAAGGTCTGAACGGCGTCTTCATCGATAGCGGCGCGGGCATCGGATCAGTCGACACCGTCAACGATACCAACGCCACGGCGACCAACACGATCGCGGGCACGGCAACCTTCGTCAATACCGGCACCGTCACGGCCGTAAACTACGGCGCCTATCTCGACGGGACCAGCAATTCACTGACCAACACTGGCAAGATCACGGCCTCGTCCGGCACCGGCGTGGTCACTGGTTCCGGCGGCCGCGCGACCATCACCAACAGCGGCGCGATCTCAGGAACGGCCTACGGTCTTGATCTCGGGGCGGCCACGACCGTCAACAACTCCGGCACGATCTCGGGCGGCGCCGCGGCGATTCGCTTTGACGTCGGCGGCAACACGCTGAACGTCGTCAATTCCTCGATCTTCACCGGCGGCGTGGCATTCCAATCGACCGCCAGCAATACGATCAACTTCTACACCGGCAGCTACACGCTCCCGGTCAAGGATTACCTTCTCGCCTCCAACTCCATCTACCTTCTCGGCACGGCCAAGACGCTCGTCACCTCTGGCCTCGACGGCTCCGGCACTGGCAATATCCAGGTTGTCGACACATCGGTCGTCGGCGCGCTCGACCGGGCGACCGTCGATGTCCTGGGGCAGGTTTCAGGCGTCATCGGGGACATTTTGGATCTGGATATCGAGCGTCCGGACGCCACGCTTGCCCCAAGGGTCCATGGCGGCGCGCTCGCCTATGCCGAGGATGAACGGGCCGCCAAGACGCCGATTGCCATTGTCTTGAATGAGAGGGCAGACCAGGCGCTCGCGATCGACGACGCGCGGAACCTCTATTGGATGCGCGGGTTCTACGGCACGCGCCATCAGGACGGCGACGCGACGTTGGCCGGTTCCCTCGCGCACCAGTACGGCACGGTTGCCGGCGTCGATCACCTTTACGACGACTGGAGGATCGGCGCCTATGGAGGTGCCGGGCGTGCCGCCACGACGCTGTCGGGAGATGCGGGCAGTCTCGATGCCAATATGGCGCTCGCCGGCGTCTATGCCCGCCGCTCGTTTGGCCAGCTGTCCTTCGATACCGCTCTGACGGGAGGTTGGATCTGGGCGACGACGGATCGCGGCATCAATCTTGGCTCTTCGGACGCGCATGGCTCCTTCGGCGGCCGGTTCGTCTCGCCGGAGGCGGCTCTGTCGGTCAAATATGCGCTCGACCGAAACTGGTCGCTGACGCCGATCCTCAAGGCGCGCTACATCGCGACATTCTTCGACGCCTACACCGAGACCGGATCGTCGCAAAATGTAAGCTACGACAGCCAGGCCACGCAGAACCTCGAAGAGCGGCTTGACCTTCGGCTCTCCAGTCGCCTGACCAAGCCGAACGAATTGCCGTCGACCTTTTGGGTTCAGGGCGGCGTCTTGTCCACCCAACGGCTTGCTGGCGCCGCTTACGGAGCTTCCGTCTCCGGGGCGGAATTCACGGTGCAGCCGGTGAGCGATGCGGTGGTTTACGGCGGAACCCTGTCTGTCGGCGTCGACATTGCAATGACCCAGCAAACGAGTGTCTTCGGCAACTTAGAGGGAGCGCTGCTCTCGGATGGTTCGCAGTCCTTCCGCGCGCGCGGCGGGCTCAAAATCGGTTTTTAGAGCATTTTTTCGCGAATTGCAGACTTTCGTGGTCGAGCGAACGCTCCGATTTCTCAAATGAGATGCGGGAGCCACGTTGAACCGTCGGCGCTGAATCCATGGGTCGCCATGTTTCGGCGACAGGGGATGGCCCGATCGAGAATCGACGCCGTGCTTGACGCGCGATGTCGCGGCCATGAACTTGCTCGCTCCGTTGCTCCGATCCGGTCCCGCCCGACAAAAATATAATCCTCGATTCCCCGCTCTCGTGTTCGCGCGTCGCAAAAGAAGCCCAGCTGGTATTTCCCGCGGGCTTTGGTTAGACACGATTGCCTTGCCCCAAATACCGCCTGTAACCTTCTGGATAATCGATGCGCCTTTCCAAATATTTCCTGCCGATTCTCCGCGACAATCCCAAGGAAGCCGAGATCGTCTCGCATCGGTTGATGCTGCGCGCGGGCATGATCCGTCAGGAGGCGTCGGGCATTTACGCGTGGCTGCCGCTCGGCTTCCGCGTGTTGAAAAAGATCGAGCAGATCGTGCGCGAGGAAATGGACCGGGCCGGGGCCATCGAGCTGTTGATGCCGACGCTCCAGCTCGCCGATCTGTGGCGCGAGACCGGGCGCTACGATGCCTACGGCCCCGAAATGCTGCGCATCACCGACCGCCACAAGCGCGAGCTGCTGTACGGGCCGACCAACGAGGACATGATCACCGAGATTTTCCGCGCCTCGGTGCGCAGCTACCGCGAGCTGCCGAAAATTCTCTATCATATCCAGTGGAAATTCCGCGACGAGCAGCGCCCGCGCTTCGGCGTCATGCGCGGTCGCGAGTTCCTGATGAAGGATGCCTATTCCTTCGACGTCGACGAGGCCGGAGCCAAGCTCAGCTATAACCGGATGTTCGTGTCCTATCTGCGCATTTTCGCGCGCATGGGCTTGAAGGCGATTCCGATGCGCGCCGAGACCGGGCCGATCGGCGGCGATCACAGCCACGAATTCATCATCCTGGCCGAGACCGGCGAATCCGGCGTCTTCATCAACAAGGACGTTCTCGATCTGCCGATTCCCGACGAAACGATCGATTACGGCGGCGATCTCACGCCGATCATCAAGCAATGGACGAGCCTCTACGCCGCGACCGAGGACGTGCACGACGCCGCGCGTTTCGAGGCCGAAACGCCCGAGGACAAGCGCGTCAACACGCGCGGCATCGAAGTCGGCCAAGTCTTCTATTTCGGCGACAAATATTCGAAGCCGATGAAGAGCCTGATCACCGGTCCCGATGGCGTCGACCGGCCGTTCGAGGGCGGCTCCTACGGCGTCGGCGTGTCGCGGCTGCTCGGCGCGATCATCGAGGCCTCGCACGACGACAAGGGCATCATCTGGCCCGAAAGCGTCGCGCCGTTCCATGTCGGGCTCGCCAATCTCAAGGTCGGCGACGCCGCGACAGACGCCGCCTGCGAAAAGATTTATGCCGCGCTGACCAAGGCCAAGGTCGAGGTGCTCTACGACGATAGCGACGACCGCCCCGGCGGCAAATTCGCCAAGCTCGACCTGATTGGTCTCCCCTATCAGATCATCGTGGGTCCGAAGGGCCTGGCGGAGGATCAGATCGAGGTCAAGACGCGCGCCACGGGAGCGCGAGAGGTGCTGACGCTCGACGGCGTGATCGCACGATTCGCGGGGTAGGGACGCGGGCACGCATCCTATCGGCAAAACGTCCCGGCATGATCGCCGGGACCAGCCTCGCCCTCGATGCCGAAACAATCAGCCGCCTCCAAAGCCCGCCGCGCTCGCAATGTCGTGCGTTGACGCGCCGATCGGTCACCGCCATGCTCGTGCCGACCGACGGCCTTCGGGCGACCGCATTGAAACTTTCTCCGAAGGGTTGCCGGTTGTTCGCGCTTGGACAGTCCCAGAAAGCAATGCCTTCGTGCCGCACCTTGTCTCGCTCGCGCTCCTCGTGATCGTTCTCGCGCTCTGCCTGTCAATATTGTTCTTCCAAGGCATTACGGGCGTCCCGCCGCTCTCGTCGAATGCCACGGAGGCCGCCGACGTCGTGGCGCTCTTGAAGCATAGCGGCTTGTCGAAGAACGTCGGCTTGAAAGAACGGGCGATCGTCTACGAACTTGGATCCGGCTGGGGATCGCTCGTGATCGCCTTGGCGCGCGCATTTCCGGCAGCCGAAATCCGAGGCATCGAAATATCGCCTCTGCCCTACTGGGTGGCCCGCCTTCGGACCCGCGACTTGCCCAACGTCAAACTCAAGAGAGGCAATTTCTACGACTGTGACTTGGCGGACGCGCACGCGGTGACGTGCTACCTGATGATCAAGCCCATGCCAAAACTGGGAGACTTTCTCGACCGGAGGCTCAAACCCCGAACCCCGGTCGTGTCGATCAGTTTCTGGTTCCGCGATAGGGACGCCGCCGCCGTGCTCGAAAACTCGGGGCCGCTTGGCGCCGCTGCCCTGTACTATTGGCCCGCGCGCAAAACCGGCGCGTCGTAAAAGGAGCGGGGAAGACCTGTTCCAAACAGGGCGAAACGGCAAATGAGACCGCAAGCCTCATTGCGACCGCAAGGTTCAGCGTATAGAGCGGCGGAGCCTTCTGATAAACCTAGGATGGCCCCGAGTCGCTGGACCCCGCCGTATGAGAAAGACCGGACCCCTTCCTTTCGCGCCGTTCGAGTGGATGATCGCGTTGCGCTATCTCCGCGCGCGCCGCGCGTCGGGCTTTGTATCGGTGATCGCGCTGATTTCGTTTCTCGGGATCATGGTCGGCGTGGCGGCCTTGATCGTCGTCATGTCGGTGATGAACGGGTTCCACAAGGAACTTCTCGACAAGATCGTCGGCGTCAACGGCCATATTTTCCTGCAAGCGGCCGATACGCCGCTCAACGATTACGACCGCATCGCGGCCGATGTGAAGCGCGTCAAGGGCGTCGATCTCGTCATTCCGATGGTCGAAGGCGCGGCCGGCGTCTCCTCGCCCTATAACCAGTCGGGTGCCCTCGTGCGCGGCATCCGCGAGTCGGACTTAAAGGAGCTTCCGGGTATCGGCGGCAGTCACGTCAAGATCGGGACGCTCGACGGGTTCGATCATTCGGGAGGCGTGGCCATCGGGCAGGGACTTGCCGAGAGCTTGAGCCTCCGGGTCGGCGACAACCTTACGATTTTGACCGCCAAGGGCGCCCAGACCCCGTTTGGCGTCGCGCCGCGGATCAAGAGCTATCCCGTGACGGCGATCTTCCAGATCGGCATGGCGCAATTCGACAACCTCTTCGTGTTTCTGCCGTTGCCCGAAGCCCAGGCCTTCTTCAATCACGAGAACGAGGCGACGGTAATCGAGGTCTTTTTGAAAGACCCCGAAGCGATCGATTCCGTGCGTCAATTGATCGATACCAGCCTGCCGCGGCCCGTGATCATGACGGATTGGCGCGAGCGCAACAAAACCTTCTTCGACGCGCTCAAGGTCGAGCGCAACGTCATGTTCATCATCGTGACCTTGATCGTTCTCGTCGCCGCGCTCAACATCATTTCGGGCTTGATCATGCTCGTGAAGGACAAGAGCTCGGACATTGCGATTTTACGCACCATGGGCGCGCCGCGCGGCTCGATCATGCGGATTTTCCTGATTACGGGAACGTCGATCGGCATTTCCGGCACCTTCGCCGGGTTTGTCCTCGGTCTCGTGCTCGCCGAAAATCTCGAGACGATCCGCTCCGGCCTGAACAATCTGCTGCATGCCAATCTGTTTCCGGCCGAAATCTATTTTCTGTCGAGCTTGCCTTCGGTGGTCGAGCCGAGCGATGTCATCACCGTGGTCGGCATGACGCTCGGCCTTTCGATCCTGGCGACGCTCTATCCCTCGTGGCGCGCCGCTCGGCTCGATCCTGTCGAGGCGCTGCGTTACGGATGACCATTCCCGCCCTCGCGCTCCATCAAGTCGAACGTGCCTATCGCCAGGCGGGCGAGCCCCTGGTGATTCTGCGCGGCGTCGATTTCGAACTGTTTCCGGGTCAGTCCGTGGCGCTGATCGCGCCGTCCGGCACCGGTAAATCGACCTTGCTGCATGTCGCGGGGCTGCTCGAAAAGCCCGATGCCGGCGAGGTTTTCGTCGCGGGCCATCCGACATCGCGGCTGCCCGATCCCGAACGCACCGGCCTGCGGCGTTCCGAGATCGGCTTCGTCTATCAATTCCACCATCTCCTGCCGGAATTCAGCGCGCTCGAAAACATCGTCCTGCCGCAGATGATCGGCGGCCTGTCGCGCAGGGAGGCGGGGCGCAGGGCCGGGGAATTGCTGGACTATATGGGCCTATCGCAGCGCGGTTCGCACCGTCCGCCGGAACTGTCGGGCGGCGAGCAGCAGCGCGTCGCCATTGCCCGCGCGGTCGCCAACAGCCCGAGCGTGCTTCTCGCGGACGAGCCGACCGGCAATCTCGACCCCCGGACCGCCGACAACGTCTTCGACGTGCTCAACGCGCTCGTGAGAGCCACGGGGCTCGCGGCGCTCGTGGCGACTCACAATCTCGACCTCGCGAGCCGCATGAGTCGCCGGGTCACCTTGCGCGACGGCCTGATTACCGAACTAGAGTAAAGTCGGTTCAATATAGTTTGGGAACGTCTTGGCCGAGGTCCTCGAGTTTTTTCGTCAAGATTTGAACCGCCGCCTTCAACCGGACGTTTTCAGCCCTGAGTTGTTCGAACTGCGGATTGGCCGGATCCTCGGCGGCGACCTCTTCCACGAACTCCATGCCAATGCCCTCGGCATCGCGCCAGCGTAGCTTCGCTTGATAGAACTTGTTCCGCGACGGGATTTCGAGCTCGAACTCATCGGGAACGGCAGCGGTTTTGTCGATCGTCACCTTGGCGCCGAGCGAGGAAATATTCCTGATCGCGCACTCGATCGACGCCATTCGATGGTTGAAATAGATCCGGGCCTTTAAAAGGGTTTTGACCCGCTCGACCCTTCGACGTTCTTGCACGACCCCGCCCTCATCAAGTCAGTTTTGATTTTAAAAAACATGGCAGATTCGAATTAAAGCTTATTGAAAATGAACGTCGAAATCATGGAGAACGGCGTTTCGTAACAAGCGTTTCGACGATTAGTGAGCGCTTCGCGCCTTCGAGAACAATTTCGATGGCTCGCGTCGCTTGCGCGTAAGGTTAAATTGCCTTACTTTTAGAGAATAATATCGGGACTGTTTTATGAGCACGCTCACCGTTACGGCCAAGGGACAGGTGACGCTCCGCAAGGATATTTTGCGGCATATGGGCGTACAACCCGGCGATAAAATTTCCGTCGAGAAACTCTCGGACGGGCGGATCGCTGTCCGGGCGGACCGGACGGGCGGCGCGATTTCGGACGTGTTCAATCTTCTAAAACAGGATGCCGGGCCTGTCCTGTCGATCGAGGAGATGACCGAGATCGCCTCGCGATCTTGGGCTGGCAAGAAGTGAAAATCACGGCGGATACTAGTATTCTCGTTCGCGCGATCACAGGCGACGAACCACGCCAAGCCGCGCGCGCCCAGTCCGAGCTGGCCAACGCGGAGGCCGTGGCCGTGCCTTTGCCCGTGCTCTGCGAATTGGTTTGGGTTCTCTCGCAAGGCTACGGAATCCCAACGACCGACATCGCGGACGCCGTCCGTCGTTTGATACACGGAGCGACGGTCTCGATCGACAAGGCGGCGGCCGAGGCCGGGCTCATGCACCTAGAGGCGGGCGGCGATTTCGCCGATGGCGTGATTGCTTACGAGGGCCGTAGGCTGGGTGCCGCGATTTTTGTCTCGTTCGACAAAAAGGCCGTCACGCTTCTGGAAAAACGAGGTTTTCTCGCGCGTCTCGCTTAGCGCCCAGGCCGATAGGTTTCGAAGACGATCTGCGCGCCGAGACTCGCGGCAAACTCATGTTGCGGCTTCGATCGCACGGTCCAGCTCATCAGCGGCATGGCCGGATGGGCCGCGCGCGCCGCGCCGAGTTCGTCGATGCTCCAGGACAGAAAATCGTAACGATCTCGCGGGGGCGCGCCGCCGGGCTGGGCTGGGCCGACCAAGCCGAGCGGGCAGGTCGCGCCCAACGCCCGGCAATGGGCCATGAGGACGGGATCGAAACTTTTGAGCGCGACGGGGCCGTCATAAGCCGCGGCAAGCGCCACGGTCCGGCTGGCGAGCCGGAAATCCGCGTCTCCGAGGCTCTTGATCTCGATCACGAGGGGCACGCGGCCGGCGATAAAAGCAAGAAACGCGGCAAGGGTTGGAATCTTGTCATCGCCACCCTTGAGGCCGATCGTCTCGAGGTCCGCCGCTTTGCGGCCCGCCACGAGTCCGGTCGCCGAAGTCAGCCGGTCCAAGTCCTCGTCGTGAAAGACCACGGCCTCGCCGTCGGCGGTCAGTTGCACATCGCATTCGATCCCGTAACCGCTCGCCGCGGCCGCCTCGGCGGCGGCGACCGAGTTTTCAATCACGCCGCGGCCCGCGTCATGCAGGCCGCGATGGGCGATCGGCCGCGCCAAGATCGTGGCGAGGTCGGGTCTCACTCGGTCTTCAGCAAGAACATGGCCTCGACTTCGACCGCCGACCCGAGCGGGACTTCGGCGACGCCGATGGTCGAGCGCGCGTGGCGGCCCCTGTCGCCAAGCACTTCGACGATTAAATCAGAGGCGCCGTTCATCAGCGGCGCGATGGCGGCAAACCCCGGCGCGGTATTGAAGAAGCCGCCGAGGCGGACGCAACGCTCGATCCAGTCGAGATCTTCCAACACGCCCTTGGCTTGCGCGAGCACGTTGATCGCGCATTGCCGCGCGGCGGCCTTCGCGTTCTCCAGGGAAACATCCGCACCCACCTTGCCCGTGAATTCCGGGGGCAGTTTGCCGTTGACGTCCAGGGCGAGCTGGCCGGAGATTATCAACAGATTGCCCGCCACGACCGCCGGGACATAATTGGCGACGGGCGCGGAAGGTTTTGGCAAGACAATGCCGAGGCTCAACAGGCGGTCTTCGATCACGCTCATCATAGGCTCCGAAAAAAGCGGGTTCTGCCGGGCGTCTTTGAAGGAACGGAAGGGTTGGCGCAAGCGCGAAAACGGGCGCGTGCGAGATGTCGGGGAAAGTGAGGACAAGCCCGAGCCCCTCGAAGCGCGCGGGCCGAGGCTCTTGCCGCCGTCGTAAAACCTTCGCAAAAACCTATCTCGTGGATATGGCTTTCTTTTTGCCGCGGGCCTAAAGTCGGCGATAGTTTTTCGAATGCCACTCGCCATGGGGATCTCCGGTCGATGCTCCAAAATAGAGAGATGATGCGCTCGATGCGGTATGCAGCCGCCATCCTTTCGCTGGGCGCGGGTCTAGCTTTGCAAAGCGCGGGCGCCCTATCCGCCGGGCCCGCCGTCGCGCCGCCCGCCGTGACGTTGCAACCCGGCGCGCCGCAGTCGCCCGTTCCGTCCGAGGCGATGCCCTTGGCGGCCCATCGCGCCGCCTATCGCGTGACCCTGTTCCAATCGACGGGCACGAAGAGCCCGACCAACGCCAATGGCCGAGTCGCCTACGAGTTCAGCGGCTCGCCGTGCGAAGGCTATACCCAAAGTTTCCGCCAGATCACCGAGCTGCAGCCCGCCGAGGGTGCGACGCGGCTCTCCGACATGCATTCGGCGACCTTCGAGGACGGCGACGCTCACAGTTTTGCCTTCAACGTCACGAATTCGACCGATAATGGCGGCACCAGCGTGATCGACGGGCACGCGGTCAAGCAAGCCGCGGCGCTCGCGATCCAAATCTCCAAACCCGCGCGCGAGACCATCGATGTCGACCAGCAAGTGCTGTTTCCGACCGAGCATCTCAAGCGCATCATCGCCGCCGCCCGGTCCGGACAAAAGCTTTTCGGCGCCAAGGTCTTCGACGGCTCGGACGACGGCAAGAAAGTTTATGACACGATGGCGATCATTGGCCGTCCCATCGAAGCGCCCGCCGACGATCACGGCGTCAATGCGGCGATGTTAGGCAACGTCCGGCGCTGGCCAGTGTCGATCAGCTATTTCGAGGAAGACAAAAAGGACGAAGGGCCGGCCTATATTCTCGGCTTCGAGCTTTACGAAAACGGCGTGTCGCGCGCCTTGCGCTTCGACTACGGCGATTTCATCCTGGCGGGCGAATTGACGGCGCTCGAGCTGCTGCCGGCCAAGACCTGCGCGAAATAGCGCTAATCGCGCCGCCCGGTCAGCGAAATGCCGCGCACCAGGGCCTTGCCGCCGAACCGCTCGCGGACGGCGTCGATGGCTTGGGCCGCCGCCTTTTGCCGCGCGAGCGACGTGTCCACGAGATCGCCGCGGTCGGCGTCCGTGGCGGGATGCAGGCTCGCGGCGCCTAGGCCAATCAGCCGGTAAGACGTGCCGTCGAGTTCGGGTTGCAGCAATGCGCGGCTCGCCTCGTAAAGCCGGGCCGCGAGTTGCGTCGGCGGCAGATTCGATCGCGACCGCGTTTTGAGCTTGAAGTCGCCAGTCTTCAGTTTCAAGACCACGCCGCTCGTCGAAAATCCCGATTTCGCGAGCCGAAACGCCACTTTTTCGCAGAGGCCGTAGAGAATCGGCAGGAGATCCTCGGATCGCGCGAGATCGGCGGCGAAGGTCGTCTCGGCCGAGATGCTCTTGGTCTCGCGCTCGGGGGACACCGGCCGCGTGTCGATGCCGCGCGCCAGGCGCCAGAGGCCCAGATCCTGCGTCCCGGAGCGGCGCGCAAAGCTTTTCTCGTCGCAATCCTGGATGTCGCCGATCGTGTGAAAGCCTTGCGCGGCGAGCCGCTTGGCCGAAACGGCGCCAATGCCGGCGATCGCGCCGGCGGGCAACGGCCGCAAGAAGGATACGGCCTCCGCGCGTCCGATGACCGCGAAGCCGCGCGGCTTGTCGAGGTCGGAGGCGAGCTTCGCCAAAAACTTGCAATCGCTGAGGCCGACCGACACGGTAATGCCGATCTCGCGCTCGATCCGCGCGGCGAAGCGCGCCAGAACCAGAGCCGGGATCGCGCCATGGAGCGTCTGCGTGCCGGCAAGATCGAGAAAGGCCTCGTCGATCGAAACCGGTTGCACGAGCGGCGTCAGCTCCTCCATCAAGGCCCGGACATCGCGCGCCACGCGGGAATATTTCGCCATGTCTGGTTTGACCACGATCGCCCGCGGGCAGGCCTGCAGCGCTTTGAACATCGGCATGGCCGAGCGCACGCCGAAGGTTCGCGCGACGTAGCAGGCCGTGGACACGACGCCGCGCTTGCCGCCGCCGATGATCACGGGCTTGTCGCGCAATGCGGGATTGTCGCGCTTTTCGACGGCGGCATAAAACGCGTCGCAATCGATATGGGCGACGGTCAGCCGGTCCAGCTCGGGATGCGCGAGAAGACGCGGCGAACCGCAGACGCCACACCGCCGCGGCGGAGGGGCGGGGCCGGAAGCAAAACAATCACGGCAAAAGAACGAAGACATTGCGCGGAGTCCGGAACACGACGGCCCCAGACTATTCGCTCTCTTGAGGACCCGCCAGGATCATGCGCGCCCAATCGACGTCGGCGGGGTCGTAGCCGTGCTGTTGCGCAAAGTCGCGAAGCAAACTTTCATCGGACCCGAGATAGTCGAGAAGGCTGGAGTCGAAACTCGGCGTTCCCGCCGATTGTCGCAGCGCCGGCACGTCGAGGCCCGTGATGTCGAAGAATCGGCCCAGACGCGCGGGGTCGGCGGCCAGATAGGTCAAGACTTCGAGCGGGAGGCGGTCGACGAAATCGCTCGAGGGCTTTCGTTTCGAGCCCGCGCCATAATGAGACGGCGGCTTTGTCATTTTGCGGATTTTCCTTTTACCGATATGCGCGTAGTTATTAACAACCGACGTCTATACACGTGAACGATCACTCGTTATCCGGAAGTTGGTGGCCGATGCCGAAGAGCGTTCTCATCGTCGAAGACAACGAGTTGAACATGAAACTGTTCAACGATCTGCTCGAAGCCCACGGCTATGCGACGATCCAGACGCGGAGTGGCGTGGAGGCGGTCGAACTGACGAGGACCCACCGCCCGGATTTGATCTTGATGGACATTCAGCTTCCGGAAGTGTCGGGCGTCGAAGTCATTCAATGGATCAAGGACGACGACCAGCTCCGTCATATCCCGATTATCGCGATCACGGCCTTTGCGATGAAGGGCGACGAGGAAAAGATCCGGCAAAGCGGATGCGAGGCCTATTTGTCGAAGCCGATCTCCGTCGTTAAATTCCTGGAGACCGTCCGCAATTATCTCCCGGAGCCGTGAGACGAGGATTTCTCCGCCGGCACGGCGCTATTTTGGAATTAAGTCTTCATTTTCCATATTTTAGTATAAATCTCACGTCATGGGAACCAATAGCATTTATCACTTAATTTACGAGTTTTGCGGCGAAACGCCCAATCCCTAAAATTGTCGATTGTTTCCGTCGGAAAAATTTACGGGCTTTTGCCTATTATCGTGCGTCGGGCTCTTTCCGCGGAAAAAGCCGCTCTGGATTTTTGTAAGTAGGATGTTTCGGCATGTCAGCTCGTGTCCTCGTCGTCGATGACCTCGCGCCCAATCGCAAACTGCTGGAAGCGCGCCTCACCGCTGAATATTTCGATGTCGTGCTCGCCTCGAACGGACCCGACGCGCTGACGATCTGCGCCGCCGGCGAATGCGATATCGTCCTGCTCGACGTCATGATGCCCGGCATGGACGGGTTCGAAGTCTGCCGCCGTCTCAAGAAGGATCCGCAAACCCAGCATATTTCCGTCGTCATGGTGACCGCCCTCGATCAGCCGGCCGACCGGGTGCGCGGGCTCGAGGCGGGCGCGGACGATTTCCTGACCAAGCCGATCGATGAAATCGCCCTGATCGCCCGCGTGCGGTCCCTGACGCGTCTCAAGGTCATTTTCGACGAACTGCGAGGCCGGGTCGCGGCCACCGCCGATCTCGGCATGACCAATTCGCTGAGCCTGGCGATGCAGGACGATAAAAAGGCCGGTCATATCCTCCTCGTCGAGGATCGCGAGGCCTCCGCCAATCACATCAGAACCGCCGTCCGCGATAAACATACGATCGACGTCGAGACCAATCCGCAAGAGGCCTTGTTCAAGGCGGCGGACGGCCCTTACGACTTGTTCATCGTCAGCCTCAGCCTCGACGGTCATGACGGCCTGCGACTGTGCTCCCAGCTTCGCGCCTTGGCGCGCACGCGCCACACGCCGATCCTGGTCATCACCGAGCCCGACGATCGCGCGCGCCTGTTGCGCGGCCTCGAGATCGGCGTCAACGATTACCTCCAGCGTCCGATCGATCGCAACGAACTGACGGCCCGCGTGCGGACCCAGGTTCGGCGGAAGCATTATGCCGATACGCTGCGCGACAGCGTCCAGGCGTCGATCGAAATGGCGGTGATCGATGCGCTGACCGGTTTGAACAACCGGCGTTATTTCGAGACCCATTTCAACGGCTATGTGGACCAGGCCGCGCGCAAGGGCAGGCCCTTGTCCATGATGATCCTCGATATCGATTTCTTCAAATCAGTGAACGATACGCACGGGCACGATGCTGGCGACGAGGTGCTCAAATCCTTCGCGGCGCGCATGCGCAAGGTCATCCGCGCGAGCGATCTCGTCTGCCGCTTCGGCGGCGAGGAATTCGTGGTCGTGATGCCCGACACGCCGGCCGAGGTCGCGAGAGGGATCGCGGAGCGGATTCGCATGGCGGTGGAACAAGACCCGTTTACCGTTTCGCCGGGCAAGCCGGCCATTCCCGTGACGGTCTCGATCGGCCTGGCCGAACGCGGACACGATACGGTGGCCGACGAGATCTACCGCCGCGCGGATCGCGCGCTCTACCGGTCGAAAGCCACGGGCCGCAACCGGGTCACGGCCGACGCGGCCTAAGCCCATCCAATAAGCTTGCGTATAGTTTCGATTCCGTGTTGGTTTTTCGTCCCGGCCTCGTTAACGTCGTCCCGCCCAGCTCGCGTACCAGCGGTATCGCGGAGTTGGACAAGATACCCTGCGGAGAAGCTCAGGTCCGCCGCATCTCCTGGGTCCGTGGGGTCGGCCGGCGCGTGGGTGGTTAGGAGTGGCCTCCTCAAACCATCCGCCGCCGGCCCCTCTCTTTCAGATCCCAGCGCTTTCAGGGACCATCGCGGCAAAGAGTCCGGCACGTTCTTCGGCCCAGACCCCTCTGTCTCAACCCGATCCATCGCGGCCGAGAGCGGTCCAATTCGCGAGAGCGTTTCCCGGCGCGCGGTGTGTCCGCCGAAAAAAGCAAAAAAACAAACGCAAAAAGACGGCCCGAGCGGCCGTCTTTGGACATCTGTCATCGAAATCGAGAAGACCGTCGCGCCCTGGCAATCAGCCGGGCTTACTTGATCTTCGTTTCCTTGAACTCGACGTGCTTGCGCACGACGGGATCGTACTTGTTGTACGACAGCTTGTCCGTCTTCGTGCGCGCATTCTTTTTGGTGACATAGAAATAGCCCGTGTCGGCCGTCGAC
>JARLIW010000067.1 GCA_031291515.1 Beijerinckiaceae bacterium
GCAGGCGGAACAGGCGGGAACATTCTGATCGGGCAATCCATGCGCAAAGATTTCTTTACCCAAAGCGACATCGCCCCCGGGCGCGCCGCCGACAGGCGGCGGATTCAAGGCGCTCATACGCGCGGCCAAAGCGGGGATCATGTCGGGCGTTATGCCGTGGGCCACATTGGCCATCACGGGATTCACCCGTCGGCGCTCAAGGAAGGCGCGTAACTGATTTTCGATATATTGCGGTTGCTGTCCGGCGAGGCGCGGCATGGCGTAAAACCCGCGAAAACCCTGCGCGGACGCGCCATGACATGTCGTGCAATATTCGAATTTCGCTTCCAAGCCGCCGGCCGTGGCGTGGACATCTTGGGCTCCGGCCAGGGCCTGACCGGCCGTACCCGTCAAAAAAACAGCAAAGGCCGATGTCAACGCCACGCGCAAACGAACCGCTTTCATCTTCCCCGCCTCTTCTTTTTTTCGTCGCCCGAAGTCTGCTACCCAACCGAAAACACGTCCGCCGATTTTACGGTCCACCGTCTTCGTGCGCTTGGGCATTCCGCGCCATTCGCAGCGCAGCCGCCAATTCTCGGCGGCGGATTTCCTAAAGACAGACCTCGCTGGTCAACCGAGCGCCCCTCTTGCCGCGCTAACCGGCGGCGCCAATGGCAGTTGCGCGACGCTAGAATACTTGCGCAATTGTTGACACGGTTCGAAAGCGAATGAAAGCCGAATAACGTCAAGGCACTCTGATAATATGCGCCTTCGGGTCAAAAATGACACGTATGACGATCGTACATGTCGATTTGGATAGCAGAAATGCTTGCGCTGTCGGATGGCGACTGGAAGATTGCCAAAACAAAGTATAGACGTGCTACGGCGTATCGGTTCGCATTCGGGGAGGCAAACAAGCCCGGTCGAGGAAACAGCAGAAAAGGTTCGGCGGGGCAATCGAATGAAGCCCAAACGCACAACAAGATCGGGCGGGGGGTATCCGGCAATGGCGAGATATAATTTCAATTCATGGCGCCACGGCAAACGCTCGTCCCATTAGCAATCGGTATTGTCGTCGGTCCCGACGAGCCGGAAGGGCGCCCCTTCAGATAGCGCGCGAATATTTCGTGGAGAAAGATTATGAAGTTTGTCAAAGGCCTCGCGCCAGCCGTGCTTCTCGCCGCTATCTTCTGCACCGGGGCCTACGCTGAAGACAGCAAGACGAACGTCCCTGCGCATTCCGTAGGCGTTCCAACGAACGAGTTTAAAGCCAAGGCGGGCTATTGTGAAACCTGTCATGGGCTGTCGGCGCGCGGCTTCATCGGGACGAATCCCATGCCCAGACTCGCGGGCCAACAGCCGGATTATATAAAGAACCAATTGCAGGCCTTTATCGATCGCCGACGGTTGAACCCCGTGATGGGCAATGTCGCGCATGTCCTCAGTCCCGCGATGGTCGACGCTCTCGCGGCGCATTTCAAGGATCTCGACCCGCCGCCATATGGCGGCGCTCCCAAGGAACTCATGTCGGAAGGGAAAAAGATCTACCATGAAGGCGTTCCCGGCGCGGAGATACCGGCCTGCGAGTCGTGCCACGGCGCGGACGCCCATGGCCTTGACCAGTTTCCGCGCCTGGCCGGTCAGCTCGACGGCTATGTGATCGCCAAGCTTGCGCACTGGTCCAAGGAGCGCGGGCAAGACCCGAAGAATCCAGACAATTCTGAGATCATGGGTCCGATCGCCGAAAAACTGTCCAAAGAGCAGATCGCCGCCGTCGCCGCTTATGTCAGCGACCTAAAGTAATCTTGCACAACTATTTATTCGTTCGTGTCACTAAGCATGAAAATCTTCAGCGATTTCAGGCGCTCAATTGGGAGCGAATGACATTGGTTAACGCCGCGCCGCGATCAAGCCATGATCTTTGGGGTAGCCAACCGCGATGTCCAAGGTGGCAATCCACAATAATAGGTTTTTGATCAAACCAGGCTTTTGACATCAACATCATGTCGGCTATTTTCCGCGATTGGTCGTCATCGGAAATTCAAACTGATCCGCTACCAAAAACTCCTCTCCCTTGGCAGGGAGAGGAGCCATAGAAAACTGCCAACGAATGCCCCGCGGCTCCGCCGTCACTCGGCTGCGGCGGCTTGCTGCCGCGCGGTGTCGGCCGCCTGCGCCTTGGTCACATGCGAAAGCGCCTCGCGCACGCCGGCGGCATAGTCGGGATGCACCTTTTCGAAATGACCGATCTGGCGCTCGGCGATGTCGTCGGGAATGCCGTACATGGCTTCGGCGATATTGAGGAACAGACGGCTCTTCTGCCCGGCGTCGAACAGATTGAACAGCGCCGTCACTTGCCCATAATCGTCGTTGCCATCGCGATGATTGTAGTGCGCGGCGTCGCCCGAAATTTTCAGCGGCGGCTCGGCGACGGCCGGGTCTTCCCTGGGGCCGTTGAACGAATTCGGCTCGTAATAGGCGTCGGGATTGGTTGGATTCGGCCTGAAATTGAGCGCGCCGTCCTTATGGTACGTATGGACCGCCGTATGCGGACGGTTGACCGGCAGCGCCTCGTAGTGCGTGCCGATGCGGTGCCGGTGCGCGTCGGCATAGGAGAAGATGCGCGCCTGCAGCATTTTATCGGGCGAGAAGCCAATGCCGGGCACCACGTTCGACGGCGAAAAGGCCGCTTGTTCGATCTCGTTAAAGTAATTTTCGGCGTTGCGGTTCAATTCGAGAATGCCGACATCGATGACCGGATAGTCCGTATGGGGCCAAACCTTGGTGAGATCGAACGGATTGTAAGGCGTCTTGTGCGCGTCGAGTTCCGGCATGATCTGGACCTGCAATTCCCACTTCGGAAATTCGCCCTTCTCGATGCCGCCGAACAGCGCCGCCTGATAACTCTCGCGCGACTTGCCGATCACGTCGGCGGCCTCGGCGTTGGTGTAATAAGAATGGCCTTGCAGCGTCTTGAAATGGAATTTCACCCAATACCGCTCACCCGCCGCGTTCCAGAACGAATAGGTGTGGGAGCCGTAGCCGTTCATGTTCGTCGGCGTCTTGGGCAGGCCGCGATCCGACATCAGGATCGTCACCTGATGCAGGCTTTCGGGCGAGAGCGACCAGAAATCCCACATCGCCGTGGGCGAGCGCATGTTGGTTTTCGGATGCCGCTTTTGGGTATGGATGAAGTCGGGGAATTTGAGCGGATCGCGCACGAAGAACACCGGCGTGTTGTTGCCGACGAGATCCCAATTACCTTGGCTCGTATAGAATTTGAGCGCGAAGCCGCGAACGTCGCGCTCGGCATCGGCCGCGCCGGCCTCGCCCGCGACCGTCGAGAACCGCGCGAGCAGTTCGGTCTTGGTGCCCGGCTCGAACACCTTGGCGATCGTATATTTCGTGATGTCATTTGTGATCGTCAGCGTGCCGAACGCGCCCCAGCCCTTGGCATGGACGACGCGCTCGGGAATCCGCTCGCGGTTCTGATGCGCGAGCTTTTCAAGAAGCTTGTAATCTTCGAGCAGGACCGGGCCGCGCGGACCGGCGGTCAGGCTGTTCTGATTATCGGCAACGGGGGCGCCGGCTGTCGTGGTTAAAATATCGGCCATCGGAAGCTCCTGGCTTGGTGTGGGGACAAAGAAGGTGTAGAGAGCCCTCCGTCATTGATCAAATCGATTATGCCGATGCCATTGATCGGTTGCGCCTATGCCGTCTGAAAGATTTGCCCATGAATCTCCGGGATCTCCGCTACATCGTCGCCGTCGCCGAGCACGGACAATTCGGCCGCGCCGCGCAGGCCTGCGCCGTGAGCCAGCCGACGCTGAGCGGACAGATCCTCAAGCTCGAGAAGGAACTCGGGATCGAGCTTTTCGAGCGCGCCGGCCGGGTAATCACGGTGACCAATGCGGGCGCGCCAATTCTCGATCACGCGCGCCGCGCCGTGGCGGCGGCGGACGACGTGTTGGCCGCGGCGGCGCGGCAACGCGATCCCAACGTCGCGCCACTGCGGATCGGCATTATTCCGACCCTGGCGCCCTATCTGATGCCGCTGCTACTGCCCTTGTTGCGAATCAAACTCCCAAGTCTGCATTTGTTGATCGTCGAGGATCTGACCACGCGCATCGTCGAGCGCGTCCTCCACGGCGACCTCGACGCGGCCTTGATCGCCTCCGACCTCAATGCGCAAGGCCTGCGCCTCGACCGGCTATTCGAAGAGCCGTTCTGGCTCGTCGCCCCCATCAATCATCCGCTCGCGGCTAAGACGACGGTCGCGGCAGCCGACATCGATGTCAGTTCGCTGATGCTTTTGCTCGATGGGCATTGTCTGCGCGATCAGGCTCTGGCGCTGTGCCACGGTGGCGCGGCCGCGGGCGAAAATCTCGCCGACATGCGCGCGACCAGTCTTGAAACGCTGCTGCAAATGGCGGATGCCGGCTACGGCTTGACGCTCTTGCCGCATCTCGCGGTGGCGCGCGATGCCGCCCTGCCCCGCAATGTCGTCGCGCGCCCGCTCACGGGCGATCAGACCTCGCGCGTGGTCCGCATGGCCTCGCGCGCGGGAACGCCACGGCGCGGCATGATCGACAGTCTGGCGGGGCTGACACGCGAGAGCGTGGCGCGAAAGCTGCCGGCCTTATGACTTACAATGGCCACAACGCCGGATGCCGCCGCAGCATGCCATAGAGCGGCGCCCGCGCGCTGGTTTTGCGCCAATAGAGCCCAATGAGGCGCGACGGCACGGGCTCGACAAAGGGGATGTAGCGCACCAACGCGTCGTCGCGCACCGCGAGCCGCGGAATCAAGGTCACGGCATTGCCGGCCGCCACCATGTGCCGCAGGGTTTCGAGGCTCGTCGCGCGAAAGTTCATCGCTTCTCCGGCCCCGATCTCCGCGCATAGATTGAGCGCCTGCTCGCGCAGACAATGGCCCTCGTCGAGCAGAAGCAAGCTGCGGTTTTCAAGCTCCGAAACGTGAATCGACTCACGGTTCGCCAAAGGGTGATCCACGGGAACGGCGAACAGGAAATCCTCGCGGAACACCGGCGCGCCGCTCAGATGAAAGCTCGAGACCGGCATGGCGAGAAGCGCGCAATCCAGGCTTCCCTCTTCGAGCTGGCGCAGCAGACCGGCCGTCTTGTCCTCGACGAGCAAGAGGTTGAGGCCCGGAAACTCCTGCTTCATTCTGGGGACCAGCGCAGGCAGGAGATAGGGCGCCAGCGTCGGAAAAACACCAATCCGGAGATCGCCGACCAGCGGATCGGACGCGCCACGCGCGATTTGCCGGATCTGGTCGACCTCGTGCAAGACGCGCCGCGCGCGAAGCGCGATTTCGCCGCCAGTCTCCGTCAGCATGACGCTCTTATTGGTGCGCTCGAAAATTTGGGCGCCGACCTCCTCCTCGAGCTTCTTCAATTGCATCGACAGAGTCGGCTGGCTGACGTGGCAGGCGGCGGCGGCCTTCCCAAAGTGCAGATGCTCGGCCACGCTGACGAGATAGGTCAAATCGCGAAGGTTCATAGCGATAGTGTATGCCTATCGTTGTCATAAAGACAATAGATTGTGCTGCGATGCGGGATAGAGCTAGCATCCCCCAGACGGCATAACCCATTAGGAGAATCGATATGCTCGGCGTCGGACAGAAATTTCCCGCATTCAATCTCAAGGCGACGGTCTCGACCGACCTCAAAACCGCCTTCACGGACATCAAGGCGTTCGGCGACGACAATACTTACAAGGGCAAATGGCTGGTCGTGTTTTTCTGGCCGAAGGATTTCACCTTCGTCTGCCCGACCGAAATCGCCGAATTTGGCAAGCTGAACCGCGAGTTCAAGGACCGTGACGCGCAGATTCTCGGCGTCAGCACCGATTCCGAATTCGTCCATCTCGCCTGGCGTCAACACAAGGACGAGCTGCGGGATCTGCCCTTCCCGATGTTGGCCGACATCAAGCGCGAGCTGACCACGGCTCTCGACATTCTGGATCCGGTCGAAGGCGTGGCGCAACGCGCGACCTATATCGTCGACCCCGACGGCATCATTCGCTTCGCCATGGTCACCGACCTCAATGTCGGCCGCAACGTCAAGGAAGCGCTGCGTGTTCTCGACGCGCTGCAAACCGACGAACTCTGCCCCTGCAATTGGCAGAAGGGCGAAGACACGCTGAACGCGGCGTAATCGCCAACCCCGATATGGGAGCACTCCCGTCTTCCGCGAGCGGGGAAGGGAGTGCTCGCTTTTTTCCCAGCACCGCCAGGATCTTCATGACCATCGACGCCCTCAAAGACAAAATCGCCGATTACGCCCGGGACATCCGATTGAATCTCGGCACGGTTCTGACCGTTGAAGGCGCGCCCGACCTGACCGCAAATCAGATCGCCGGCATCGCGCTGTCATCGGCTTATGCCGCCAAAAACCCGACGTTGATTGCCGGGATCGAGGCGGAATTCGCAGGGACGCTCTCGGACGCCGAACGTGAAGCCGCCAAATCCGCCGCAAGCCTGATGGCAATGAACAATATCTACTATCGCTTCGTCCATCTCGTCTCGGACAAGGACTATGCGGCGCTGCCAGCGCGGCTGCGCATGAACGTGATCGGCAAGCCGGGAATCCCCAAGGTCGATTTCGAGCTCTATTCGCTTGCCGTGTCCGCCATCAACGGCTGCGCCATGTGCGTCGACGCCCATGTTCACGAAGTCACCAAATCCGGCATCACCAAGATTGGCGTGCAATCCACCATCCGCATCGCCGCCGTGATCAACGCCACCGCCCAGGCCCTTTTTATCGGGTGAATGGACGACGCGGAACAACACCGCCCCTCGAATTTTTGCATGAACCTTTTTCGCCCTCGCCGCGACTAGCGAGCATAGGGCCACAATGGGTGACCCGGTTTCGAGGGGTTCCGATCATGTCACAGACGTCCCGTTCCATTCTCGTCGCCACGCTCGCCGGCGCGGCCATCCTCACCAGCGCACTCTCGGCTTCCGCCAATAGGGGCGGCGGCGGTGGCGGCGGTCATCCGAGCTTCGGCGGCTTTCACGGCCGGACTCACGCCGCGCTTTCGATCCGCGGGCCGCGCGGCCCGGTCGGCGGTTTTCCCGGCCATGGCGGCCGCGATCCCCGCCCGCACCCGCACCCCCACCCGCCGATCTTCATCGGTCATCATTTCCATCATTTCCACTATTACGGCGGACCGATCATTCCCGTTGCCGTCGGCACCGACACCGTCGTCACGCCGACGCCGGTCGCGGGATGCGCGGTTCCCTTGGGCAGCGTGATTACGGTGGCGTTCCTCCCCACGGTCACGGTGGCCGACGTCACGACGTTCCTGCAAAGCTACCACGTCACCTTGGAAGACGGGCCGGACGCCGA
>JARLIW010000068.1 GCA_031291515.1 Beijerinckiaceae bacterium
GAACTGCCCGATCTCGACGTGACCTTGCGCGGCGCGGTCTCGATCGCGCGGCGGCTGCAAGATCCGCTCGCCGAACTCGTCAAGATCGATCCCAAATCGATCGGCGTCGGCCAATATCAACACGATCTGAGCGAGGCGAAACTCTCGCGCTCGCTCGATGCCGTCGTGGAAGATTGCGTGAACGGGGTCGGCGTCGATCTGAACACGGCCTCGGCGCCGCTATTGGCGCGGGTGTCGGGCGTCGGCGCGAATCTGGCGCAAAACATCGTCGCCCATCGCGACGCCAACGGCCCGTTCCGGTCCCGCAAGGCTTTGAAGGACGTCGCGCGCCTGGGTCCGAAAGCATTCGAGCAATGCGCGGGCTTTCTGCGGATTACCGGCGGCGAGGATCCCCTCGATTCCTCGGGCGTGCATCCCGAAGCCTATCCCGTCGTCCGCAAGATCCTCGAGGCCGCCAACGACGACATCAAGGGGCTGATCGGCAATGCCGCCGTTTTGCGCAAACTCGATCCCCGCGCCTTTGCCGACGCGACCTTCGGTCTCCCGACCGTCACGGATATTTTGAAGGAACTGGAAAAGCCCGGCCGCGATCCACGGCCCGCCTTCAAGGTCGCGGTGTTTCGCGACGGCGTCGAGACGCTGAACGACCTCGAGCCCGGCATGATCCTGGAAGGCACGGTGACGAATGTCGCCGCCTTCGGCGCCTTTGTCGACATTGGCGTGCATCAAGACGGCCTGATCCATGTCTCCGCCATGGCGAAGACCTTCATCAAGGACCCGCGCCAGGTCGTGAAATCGGGCGAGACCGTGCGGGTCAAGGTGCTGGAGGTCGACAAGCCGCGCAAACGCATCGCGCTGAGCCTGCGCCTCGACGACGAGGCCGTCGCCAAGCCCCGGGCCGGCGCGGCAAATGCCCCCGCGGGGCAGCCCGCGCCGCGCCCGCAAGGCAAGGCCGCGCCCGGCAAGGGGCCGCAAGGCAAGGCCCCGGAGGCGCCCGGCTCAAGCGCGCTGGCCGACGCCTTGCGCCGCGCGGCCGAAAGCCGGCGCAGCTAAAAAGCCATCCCAAACGCGGCAAGTTTTTGAAAAACAGCGCTATTTACGAGGTTTCGCCGGGAACCGCGCCAGCGGCCCCGCGTTTCTCGGCTCGCGGGAGCGGCACGGTCCTCGCGGTTCGCGTTGATTTCTGCGCCAAGTCAATGCAATGGTCTGCCATAGCTCCAACCGATGGAAGGTCCAGGAGCACCAGGAGGAACGACTTATGAGCAAACTCGAACGGCCGCGCCAAATCATCGAATACTGCCTAAAACCACTGGCTCTCGATGAATCGTCCGACTCCTACAAGGAAACCTTCCGCCGTCTCGAGCATGTGATCAAGACCTTCCAGCTCGCCGCGGGCCGCGACAAGCCCCCCGTCGCGATCGATTTCTCGGAAATGCGGACGCTGACGATCAACGAGACCGCTCACGGGCACGACTAAACCCAGCCTCCGGTTCGCCGCCCGCGCGGCGCGCCGGGGCCTGATCGTCAAATCCAGGGTGAAAGCCGTCTTTGCAACGGTCGCCTTCTCGGGTACATTGGCGGCATGCGCCTCTAGCTCAGCTGGATAGAGTATCGGGCTTCGAACCCGAGGGTCGGGGGTTCGAATCCCTCGGGGCGCGCCACTTCGGCACACATCCGCGAACACCTCCGGGTGCTACGACGCGGCCGGCAATGGCCTGTCCGGGTCGATTCATCCCGACGCCGGCCCTGGCCCTTCGGCTGCGGCGCATCCTTGCCGGGTTGGATCCTGACAGTTTTCTCGGAACGTCTTTAAGACTCGTCCAAGAAAGCGAGCTTGTCGATTGGGCCGATGGCTGCGATCTTTTCGAATGTTATGATTTTGCCCTGCCGCGCTGAACTTATGTCTCGTCAAATACAAAAAGAGATACAAGCGTTGCGGTCCCAACTACAGTTCACAAATTATAAGTAATTCATCAAACAAATACTTAGCGCGATGGGCCATCTTGTTTTAATCGATATCCTTATGGCTATTGAATCCTCCCAACAGATACACGCCGCGAGCGAAATCCCATTATTCAGACAAAATCTATTTCATCGAACAGAAGCTCATCGGCGAAATTCGAAATACTCGCAATCGCGGCCCCACCATTACCGATCGTGGCGGCTTTATACGAATTCATTCGATCGGCTTCTACGCCAAAACTCCATCGAGAGCCTTTGGAATCTCTTGCGGTTTCGTCATTTGGTAAGCGCCTTATATGTGAGCCGCTTTCCCGTGATCCCGGAGGCGAAGCTTTCAAGCCGATCCATGGTGGGGATCTTGACGTTGCTTCGTTAAGCCGGAAGGCAAATTCATCAACATAGAGGTCAAGATGCTTTGGGCGGGCATGGCGATGGACGCCGATCAGGCCGCGCTTCAGGACCGCAAACACGCTTTCCATGCTGTTCGTCGTGCGTTTTCACGGACATATTCCGCCGCTGTGATTCACGGTGACGTGCTCAAAAGAGCCGCCAGCGTCAATTTCGGCGATGCCTTCGAGCTTCGTCGGATTATCGCCGCGCGCTTCCCGAAACAGATGGAGAACAAACTAAGCGGACTTCCGCCGATCTCTTCGGCGAGTCGCATGCCCGAAATGCGCTTGCGGGCAGTGACGAGAAGCTACGTCGCGGAAATCCTTTATGAAGAGGGACACGGCTGCGCTCAAAGACGGTACCAGTGCGAACCGTGAAGTCCCCTTTGCACGGATTGCAGCGATAGAAGCCGTTCTTTCGCACCAAGATACGCTCGCCCATTCCGCAAACCGGGCAACGTGGAGCTGGCCTGACGGTTCAAGTGCATAATCCCCCGTTAAAAGGAGGAGAAAAGCGGAGACACGACAGGGCCGACCTGGTTCGGCTACGCCTTCATCGCGTCGAACGCGCACCAACTCCTTGCCGGCTTCCTTGCGTCCCGTCTGTAATGCTAAGCCGTCGACGCACTAGCCGGCAGTTTGATGACGAACACAGCCCCGCCTTCCGGCCGGTTGCTGGCTTTGATCGAACCACCATGTTCGCGGGCGATCGAATAACTAATCCAAAGTCCAAGGCCTGTTCCCTCGCCAACACTCTTGGTCGTAAAAAAAGGTTCGAACATTTTGTCGAGGACCGTCTCGGCTATGCCCGGGCCATTATCCGCGACACTAATTTCGATCTCGCCTGAATTTAAAACAGCCTTGATTTCAACCTGGGCGTCCTTGCGGCCGGTCACCGCGTCGAGCGCGTTGTCGACGAGATTGACGACGATTTGATGGATCTGTCCTTCATTGCCGGACATGACCAGCCCCGCCGCCACGTCAAACTCGATCCGGGCCTGCGATTTCTTGCTGCGCGAGGCCCAATGCGCAGCCGTCGCAATAATCCTTTCGAGATTGATCTCTTGCGCCTCGCTGGCGCGATTGAACGAGAGCCGCCGCAAGTTCTTGACGATTTCGCTGATGCGCTTGGCGCCTTCCAAGGTGCCGTCGATCAGGGGCGTCAAATCGCCGAGAATGGCGTCAATGTGAAACGCCTTGCGAAGATCGGCCGCGCGCTCTTGCGCGGGCTCCTTATCGATCATGGCGAAATAGCCGGACAAATTGCGCCGGTACCGCTCCAGAACGTGAATATTGCCGTAAACAAAGCTGATCGGGTTGTTCAATTCGTGCGCAACGCCCGCGACCAAACGGCCGAGGCTCGCCATTTTTTCCTGTTCGATCAGCTTGCGTTGCGCTTGTTGCAATTCCAGATGCGCGGCATGCAAAGCCTGATAAGCGCGGCGCAATTCCCCGATCGGCCGTCCGGTGAGCACGGCGCCGACACATCGCCCGGCATGGTCGAAACGCGTCGAGCAATTGACCGCCATGACGTCGGAGGGCCCGCGCACCGTCAGAAAACGTAATTCACAGTCGCTGACCCGTCCCTGCGCGCCCGAGACGACATGGCGCATGGCGCGGTCGCGATCGGCGACATCAATAAAATCGGTGAGCGGCCGGCCGGCCAACGTGGCCTCGGGATATCCCAGCAAATTGACAAAGGCCGGGTTGGTCTGGAGCATGAGGCCGGAAACGTCGCAGACCACAAGCACGTCCGAGACGGAAGCGATCACGCTGGAAATAAAACTCTGCGCTTCCTCCAGTTCCGAATTCTTGGCCTCTAAATCCGCCTCGTAACGAATGAGATCGGAATAGACCTCGTCCACGCGCTGGATCACTTCACGCCACACTGACTCTTGATCGTCCGTCAGCGCGGCATCGCCGCCGGCATTGGCCAGCGCGATCAGATTTTCAGGCCGCGCGTGTCGATCATTGCTCATGGCTTACGTCCTTGCGTAAGTCATAGCGTTCGATCTTGGCGCGCAGACCGACACGCGAAAGACCAAGTTGTTCGGCGACCCGGCTGATATTGCCATCGAGACGCGCCAGGGCTTGCGCGATCACGGCGCGTTCGAGCTCTTCGACCCGATCCTTGAGCGTGACATCGTCCTTTGCCGGGAGCCCGGCCTCGGCCTCGCCCATGCGCCGAATGCGAGCCGAAAGCAGATGCGGGCCGAGCGGTTCGTCATTATCCGAGAGCGCGATCATGCGCTGAATTTCATTTTGCAATTCGCGCACGTTGCCCGGCCAGCTGTAGGCGCATAGCTTCCGCATCGTTTCGGGCGCGAAATCCGCGATTTTCCGGCGGAAGTTGCGATTGACGTCCGCGAGGATGCGCGCGGCGATCGCCGGAATGTCTTGTGACCGCTCGCGCAGCGAAAAAAGATGAATCGGGAAGGCGGTCAAACGATAGTAGAGATCGCGCCGGAACCGCCCTTCCGCCACTTCGACCTCGAGATTGCGGTTGGTGGCTGAAATCACGCGCACATTGACCTTTCGCGGGCGCAGCGCGCCAAGCGGACGAATTTCGCCTTCCTGCAGCACGCGCAGCAGTTTGACCTGAAAGGCTGGCGACGTCTCGCCGATCTCGTCGAGGAAAATCGAGCCGCCGTCCGCCAATTCGAACAGGCCGATACGATCCTGATAAGCCCCGGTGAACGCGCCTTTCTTGCAGCCGAACAATTCGCTCTCGAGCAATTCGTCAGGCAGAGCCCCGCAATTTTCGACGACAAAAGCCTTGTCGGCGCGCGCCGAGCCGAAATGGATGGCCCGCGCCAGCAATTCCTTGCCCGTCCCGGATGCGCCGGTGATCAGGACGGAAATGTCATATTCGGTCGCCCGCCGCGCCAGTCCGAGGGTTTCCGTCATCGGACCGCCGGGAACATGCACGATGCGATCGAATTCAAACATGCGCTTTTGTTCTTGCCGGCGGTTTGCAAGAACACGGCTCAGGATTTCATGCGAAGGCTTCGCGTCGGCGCCCGCGCCGCCCGGCTCTTTTTGCATCCGGAACAGATTGGCCGCGTCGCGCACGCTTTCCAGGAGTTTTTCGGGATGCCAAGGCTTGGTGATGTAGCGGTAGATCCCGGCTTCGTTGACACCCGCGATAATGTCTTCGGACTCGGTAAAACCGGAAATGATCATGCGCACGGGATCGGGCCAGAGGTCGCGAACGCGCCGCAAGAATTCGACCCCGGACTCGCCGGGCATGCGCTGATCGCAAATGATCACCTGGACGAGATCACCCGCCAGCACGGTTTCGGCCTCTTGCGCATTTTGCACGCAAAGAACGTCGAATTCTTCCGACAGAACCCGCTGCAACGACTCGCGCGAACGGATCTCGTCGTCGATGATGAGGACCGTGCCTGACGGGCTTATGATCTTAGCCTCCCCCGGAGCTGCTCCGGCCAAGCGGCGCGCCACAAGATGCGGGGACCCGCGCGATTTGGCAACCTAGCGAATGGAATGATACCGTCCCGCGCAATGGTGGTGGGCAAAACTCCAAAAATACCGCCTCATTCTCGAGATCCGGCTGGAGGCCGGCGCGCGGCCTCGCCATCCCGTCATAGGCGCGCGCGCCGCGCTTGGCCGCCGAACGCCATTCGTCATCTCGTCTGGCGTCAAACCCTTCCGCCGCGCGCGCCGTTTGCGATGGGTCGTTAAATGAATGACGAAACGGTGTCTGCATATTTTTCAATTGCGTTCGGTTAGCAAATTCGGGGCAGCTGTTCGCCCGACAACCAGTCGACGATGCGTCCGCCGCCGAAGGCGGTCGTCATCTGCACGAAATGATGTGAATCCTCGACAACGACCCCGATGATCGCGGCGTCGCGCCCGAGCGGATGCGCGCGCATGACGGCAAGAAGCCGTTGCGCATCCTCCGGCGCGGCAAAGACGACGAGCTTGCCCTCGTTGGCGACATAGAGCGGATCGAGCCCGAGCAATTCGCAAGCGGCGGCGACCTCCGGTTTAACCGGAATGGCGTCTTCCTCGATACGGACCCCGACCCGCGATTGATGGGCGATTTCATTCAAGGTCGCCGCCAGGCCGCCGCGCGTGGGATCGCGCATCAGCCGGATCGACGGACCGCAATTTGCCACCATGGCCGCGGTCAATTCGTGCAACGCCGCCGAATCCGAGACGATCAGCGTTTCAAATTCGAGATTTTGCCGGCTGGACATGATCGCGACGCCATGATCGCCCATCGATCCCGAAACGATCACGACATCGCCGGGGCGGGCCCGATCGCCAGATAGGTGAAGACCGGCGGGAACCAGACCGACCCCCGCCGTGGTGATGAACACGCCATCGGCCTTGCCACGTTCGACGACCTTGGTGTCGCCGGTGATGACCGGAACACCCGCCGCGCGCGAGGCCTCGCCCATGCTCCGCGCGATCCGTTGCAGATCCGCGAGCGGGAACCCTTCCTCGAGGATGAAGCTCGCGGACAGATAGAGGGGCCGCGCGCCGGACATGGCGAGATCGTTGATCGTTCCATGCACCGCGAGCGAGCCGATGTCGCCGCCGGGGAAAAACAACGGCGAGACGACATAGGCGTCGGTCGTCATCGCCATGCGGCCCGCGGGAACGCTAAACACAGACTGATCATTGCCCTGCGCCAACCATTCATTGGCGAAAGCTTCATGAAAGATCCCGGCGATCAACTGCGCCATCGCCCGGCCGCCCGAACCGTGCGAGAGATCGACGCGACCATCCTTGATGTCGAGCTTGCGGAACTTCAGCCTCGGGATCTCGAGCTTGGGGTTGGCGTTCATGAGGCGGCTTTCTGTTCGAACTCGTGTCCTTGCGCCTCTGAACGGGCGTAGTCACGGAACCGTCCATAGGTCCAATGCGCGGCGCAAGAGCCCTCCGAGGACACCATGCACGAGCCCATCGGCGTCTCGGGCGTGCACAAGGTCCCAAACAGTTTGCAATCCGCCGGCTTCTTGACCCCGCGCAAAATGGCGCCGCACTCGCAGGCGGGATTGTCCTCGGCCTGAATGGTCTCGATCGCAAAAACCTTTTCCGCGTCGTAGCGCGCATAGGCCTCGCGCAGACGCAGCGCGCTGTCGGGCACCAGGCCGAGCCCGCGCCATTCGAAACTGTCGCGCGGCTCGAAGACCCGCGCGACAAAATCTTGCGCCTTGAGATTGCCGTCCACGGTCACCGCGCGAATATATTGATTCTCGACCTCGTGACGGCCCGAATTGACCTGACGCACCAGCATCAAAATCGCCTGCATGACATCGAGCGGTTCGAAGCCCGCGATCACCACGGGCTTTTCAAATTCCGCCGCGAAACCATGATAGGGCCGCGTCCCGATCACCGTGCTGACATGGGCCGGGCCGACAAACCCATCGATGCGGACATTGCCCAAGAGACGGACATCGGGGCTCTCGAGAATATTCTGGATTGCGGCGGGCGTCAGCACGTGATTGCAAAACACGAAGAAATTGCGCAAGCCCTTCTGCTCCGCCGCCAGAACGGCCATGGCCGTCGGCGGCGTCGTGGTCTCGAAACCGATCGCGAAAAACACCACGCTCCGCTCGGGCTCGGCCTGCGCGATGCGCACGGCATCCAATGTCGAATAGACCATGCGAATATCGGCCCCGGCGGCCTTGGCCTTCAACAGGCTGGAGCCTTGCGAGCCCGGCACGCGCATCAGATCGCCATAGGTGCAAAGCGTGATATCCGGGCGCCGCGCCAGTTTGATCGCGTCGTCCATGCGCCCGACCGGCAACACACAGACCGGGCAGCCCGGTCCATGAATCATCCGCACATTGGCGGGCAACAAATCCTCGATGCCATAGCGCGAGATCGCATGCGTATGGCCGCCGCAAAATTCCATGAAGCGATAGGACAGTTCGGGACGGACCTCGGCGGCGATCGTGGCGGCGATGGCGCGCGCGAGCTTACCGTCGCGATATTCGTCGACATATTTCATGCGATCGCTCCTTCCGTCACGCGCGCCGCCTCGTCGAGCAAGGCCAAGGTTTTTTCGGCTTCCTCGGGATCGAGTTTATTCAGCGCATAGCCGACATGCAGGATGACGTAATCGCCAACGCTCACGTCCTCGACCAGCGCCAGCGATATGACTTTCGACACGCCGTCGAGCGTCACGCGCGCCATGTCGTCGTCGAGCAATTCGGTTACTTGGACCGGGATGGCGAGACACATCGAACCTTCTCCTTAAATCAACAGGGCACGCGCCATGGCGGCCTGACCGAGCGAAAGACCGCCGTCATTGGGTGGAAACGCCCGCGCCAACAGCGGCACAAATCCGCCTTGGCGCAATCCGCGCGCGAGACCTTCGGCGAGAATACGATTCATCATGCAGCCGCCGCCGAGCGCGACCAACTCGCCCGCGCGCGCGACCGAGCCGATCCAGTTTACGAGGCCTTCGATCAAGGTTCCATGAAACAGATCCGCGCCCGTCGTGGGCGACGGTCTTTCGGTCACGAGACAGGCGAGCAAGGGCGAAAAATCCAACACGCCGTCGGCGATGACGTAGCCATCCTCCAGCGCGCGCGGCGCGCGAACCAACGCCTCCAGTTCCATCGCCGCCTGGCCCTCGAAATCCTGCCGCAAGCAAATGCCGAGAAGCGCCGCCGCCGCGTCGAACAAACGGCCCATGCTGGTCGTCTGCGGGACAATCCGCGCCCCGCGCAAATGGTTTGCCACCATCGAAACCTCGGGGAGATGGCGCCAGAGCGTCTTTGCCTCGTCGAGACGACCGATCGCATTCAGCGCCGCAAGGCCCATGCGCCACGGCTCGCGCGCGGCGCGATCGCCACCCAACAGGGCCAAAGGCGCGAGATGGCCGAGGCGGCTGAACCGCGCGCCATCGAGACGCATCAATTCGCCGCCCCAGGCTTCGCCATCGTCGCCCATGCCGTGGCCATCGAGCGCGACGCCGAGCAGCGGCCCAGAGATTTGATGCTCGGCGCCAATCGCCGCGATATGCGCGGCATGATGTTGGACGCGCAACAACGGCAAGCCCGTCGCTTCGGCGTAGCGCGTCGAGAGATAATCGGGATGCAGGTCGCACGCCACGGCCTCGGGCTTGACGTCGAGCAGAAAGAGCAGATGACGCGCGCTTTCCTCGTAAAAGCGAAACGTGGCGGCATCGGACAGGTCGCCGATGTGCTGGCAGACGAACGCCTCGCGTCCGCGGGTAACCGTGATCGTCGCCTTGAGATGGCCGCCGCAGGCCAGAACAACCGGGCCGTCCGCGCCCAGATCGGCCGGTTCGGGAACGAAGCCGCGCGCGCGCCGGATGAAGGACGGCGCGCCGTCGATCACGCCCATCACGCTGTCGTCGGCCCGCGTCACGATTTCACGGTCGTGCGTGACGATGAGATCGGCGATCCCGGCCAGTTTGGCCAGCGCCTCGGCATCATCGGTGATCAAGGGTTCGCCGCCGGGATTGGCGCTGGTGGCGACGATCGCGAATTCGCTCGAGGCATCGCGCTTTCCGGCCGCCGCCTCGTGGAACAGCAAATGATGCACGGGCGCATAGGGAAGCATGACGCCAATGCGGCCCAAGCGCGGCGCCAGGGCTTCGGGCAATTTGCGGAGGCTGTCCATCACAACGATCGGATGGGCGGGATGACGGAGGAGCGCGCGTTCGGCGGCGCTGGCTTCGGCGAAAAGCCCGATCGACGCTTCATTGGCGACCATGATCGCAAAAGGTTTGGCATCGCGCTTCTTGCGGCGGCGTAATTCGAGAATGCTGGTCTCGTTACCGGCGTCGCACATCAAGTGATAGCCGCCAATGCCTTTCAGCGCGACGATCTTGCCCGCGCGCAAGGCGCCGACGATTTCGGCCATGCCGCGCGAAAGACGCGGACCGCAGTCCGGGCAAGCGATGGTCTCGGCGTGAAAGCGGCGGTTGCCGGCGTCCCGGTAATCGGCGGCGCAGGCCGCGCACGTCGGGAAAGCGGCCATGGATGTCCGCGCGCGGTCATAGGGGAGCTGCCGCGCCACCGTAAAGCGCGGGCCGCAATGCGTGCAATTGACGAAGGGATAGAGGTGAAACCGGCTCGCGGGATTGAACAAATCATCGAGGCAGGCCGGACAGACCGCCGCGTCGGGCGGAATCCGGGCGCGGGTCTGTCCGCTCTGAGATTCGAGGATGGCGAAGCTTTGATCGCCGCGCGGCGCGAGCGCCTCGACATCGGCGGCATCGAGGCGCGCGAGCGGCGGCAATCCGGCCTCGAGCGCCGCGAGGAATTCGTTGGCGCGCGCGCCTTCGATCTCGACCACGACGCCATCCGCGTCGTTTCGCACGAATCCGACGAGCGACATTTGTTTGGCGAGCCCGTAAGCGAAGGGCCGAAAGCCGACACCCTGCACCACGCCACGCAGGCGCAGACGCAAACGCGCCGGCTCGGCTATCGCGAGGGCCGCCAATCGACGAGTCATGCCGGCGCCGCCACTGGATGCGCGGCCTGTCTGGCGCGGGCCGCGCGCGCTTCGATCCAAGCATAGAATGCCGCCATGCCTTCGCCGGTTTTGGCCGAAACCACCAAAGTCTGCAAATTGGGGTTGACCCGCAGCGCATGGGCGATGCAGGCGCCGGGATCGAAATCGAGATATGGTAGAAGGTCGGCTTTATTCAAAAGCATCAGATCGGCGGCGGCGAACATGTCGGGATATTTGGCCGGCTTGTCCTCGCCCTCGGTCGTCGAGAGCACCACGACTTTATGCGCCTCGCCGAGATCGAACGCGGCCGGGCAGACCAAATTGCCGACATTTTCGATGAACAGGAGACTGCCGTCTGGCGGGGCCAAGCTTTCCAGCGCGTGACCGACCATATGCGCGTCGAGGTGACAGCCCTTGCCGGTGTTGATCTGGATCGCCGGAACGCCCGTGGCGCGGATTCGTTCGGCGTCGTTCGAGGTCTGCTGATCGCCTTCGATGACGGCGATGGTCTGTCGCGATTTGAGATCTTCGATGACACGCACCAGCAGAGAGGTCTTGCCGGAGCCGGGGCTCGAAACGAAATTCAGCGCCAGCACGCCCTGACGGGCGAAACGCGCGCGATTGTCCTCTGCATAGGACTGGTTCTTCGAGAGAATGTCGCGCTCGATCTGGACAATGCGCGTCTGACTCAGGCCGGGAACATGCACGCCGGCCAGGCCGCCACCAAAATCGATCTTTTCCGGCGCGGCGGCATGACCATGGTCGTGGTGATGATGGCCGTGGTCATGTCCATGCGTATGATCGTGACCATGATCGTGGCTGTGCGCGGGACCGTGATCGTGGGGCCCATGTCCATGATCATGGACCGCTTTAGGGTCTTGGGGGCCCGTTTCAATCGAGGCCGAACCGCATCCGCAAACCGTACACATCAGTCGACCTCCAGTTCCCGAACGCGCATTTCGCCGCCGCCGGTCATTTGTACGTGATGAGCGCCGCAGTCCGGGCAGGCGCCAAACCTCTCGGAAAGCGGCACCGTTTTTCCGCAATCGAGGCACCATCCCTGGCCCGGAGTGGTGACGATTTCGAGGCGCGCGCCTTCGGCCAAGGTTCCGCGCGTCACCGCGTCGAAGCAAAATTCCATCGCCTGCGGATCGACGCCGCCGATCGCGCCAATCTCGAGCCGCACCAGCCGCACGCGCGAAAACCCTTGCTTGCGGGCCTCGTCCCGCAAAATCTCGACGACGC
>JARLIW010000286.1 GCA_031291515.1 Beijerinckiaceae bacterium
GCACGTGTCGCACAACAAGCTGATCGCCATGGCCAATCAGATCGCGCAGTTCTTCAGGTCCTATCCCCATGATCGCGCGGTCGAGGGTGTCGCCAAACATATTGCGAAGTTCTGGTCGCCACATATGCGCAAGGGACTCGATGCCGAGATCGCGGCGCATCCCGAGGCCGTCGACGAACTCGTGGTCGAGGCCGTCGCGCGGAAACAGGCGCCGTTGGAACACGCGGCGTAATCCACGTTCCCCCGAGGCGGCATCCCCTGAAATGGGAGCCGCTTTCGGCGCCGGGTTCGCGGGATCGGACAGTCTGTCGACACTCCACGGGCGGGAACCGATCATCGGGCTGCGGCGCGAGCGCGGCGGCATGCGGCGCGGGGCGCGTTTGGCCTCGCCGTCGTCGTAAACGACTGTGGCTATGGGAAGACGGCTCGCAACCTTTGGCGAGAGCGCATTGCGCGGGAACGGATTGGCCGCGCGCCACCTTGGCCTCTAGATCCGGCGCATCGCGCAACGCGATGGTCAATTTTCCAACAATTCGATAATTTTTTTGAACGATGTCGCCGCGGCGGCGTTGACCGTTCGCTGTGACGGGCAAAATGAAACCCGCGAGCACGTTCTGCTTCGGCGAACGGGTCAAACTGATCAAACGCGCTTGAATTTCGGAAAGATGCTCGGTCGTAATGTCCGCAACTTCTTCGAGCCATGATCTGGAATTCGTCGTAAGCGAGGGCGAAATGGACGTCGAGACGAATTGCAGCGTCCGATCCGCGGTGGAGGCCGTGGGTTTTCTCGAGGATAGCTGCTCCGGCACGGGTGCCGGGAAAGTGATTCCCTCTTGCCACGAGGCTCGCATATCGTCAGACAGGGTAGGAGGGGCTTTCCTTCCCGGACGGGGTTTTCACGGAATGCCGACAGAGGTTCCCCGCATCTCGGTTCTCGTGGTCGAGGATGAGCCGATGATTCTCGACATTGTCGCCGATGAGCTGAGCGACGCCGGGTTTACGGTGCTGCAGGCCACCACGGGCGAGGAGGCGGTCGACATTCTCAATTCCGATGCCGCGGTCGATTTGCTGCTCACGGATATCCGGCTGCCGGGCACCCTCGATGGCTGGTGCGTGGCGGAGCACGCGCGCGAACGGTTCAGCAGCTTGCCGGTCATATACGTCACGGGCTATAGCGCGCTGCCGATCCGGCAAGTGCCCGACAGCATTTTGCTGATGAAACCCTATCGTCCCTCCGCCATCGTCAGCGCCGCCAAGGGGCTCGGGGTGACGCCCGGCCCGCGCAACCCGGTATAAGTCAGGCGAGGCTATTCTCGGACTCGCGCGCCCGGCGCACGGCGTCTTGGATCGAGGGGCTGAATTGGACGCCCGGCGCGCGGACGCCATTGCCGAGAAGTACGCGCCGCACCGCGATGCTGGCCCCACTGATGAAGACCGCGATGCCGCGCCCGCGAACCTTCTTGGCGAAAGCCTCGATTGTCGCGGCGGCCGTGCTGTCGAGCACGGGCACGGCGGAGACATCGATCACATAGGCGCGCGGATTGCTCGGCAGATCGTCGAGAGCCGTGCCGACGGCGGCCGCCGCCCCGAAGAAAAACGCGCCCTGAACCCGGAACACGATGACATCGGACGCCAGCGCCAGCGCGTCGTCGCGGTCGACGACATCGTCGTCCTCGAACCGGTCGGCGCGGTCCTCGCGCACCATCGGCTGGACGCTGCCGGTCTCGACGCTCATCGCCATGCGGTGGACGAACAGCAACGTGCCGATGCCGAAGCCCGTCAAAATGCCTTCGGTGAGATCGCGGAAGACGACGAGCAGGAAGGTCGTCAGCAGCACCACGGCATCGCCACGCGAGGCGCGCAGCAGCGTCGCGATGGCGTGCCGTTCCGCCATGTTCCAGGCGACCACCGCGAGCACGCCGGCCAGGGCCGGAAGCGGGATATAGCTCGCCAGCGGCGCCGCCACGAACATGAAGACGAGCAGGAAGAGGGAATGCAGCATGCCCGCAATCGGGCTGCGCGCGCCCGAGCGCACATTGGTCGCGGTGCGCGCGATCGTGCCCGTGACGCAAATCCCGCCAAACAAAGACGCGGCGATATTGGCCGCGCCTTGCGCGACCAATTCGCAATTGGACCGGTGCCGCCGCCCGCTCATACTGTCGGCCACGACCGCGGAGAGCAGACTTTCGATGCCGCCGAGCAGCGCGAAGGACAGCGCGGCCGGCAGGATCTCGAGGATCTTGGCGAGCGACATCGCGGGCAAATGCGGCGCCGGCAGCGAATGCGGAATGCCGCCGAACCGGGTGCCGATCGTTTCGACCGGCAAATGAAACGCCGCCGCGACGATCGAGGCGAGCGCGACGGCAATCAAGAGGCTCGGCCAATGGGGCCGCGCCTTCCGCACGCCCGCGATGACGCCGATGGTGAGCGCCGCCACCGCGACGGCCGAGAGGTTGAGCGACGGCAAGGCTTGGCTCAGGGCCGCAAGCTTTTCGAGGACGGGACCCGGCTCCTTGCCGGTCAGCGACAGACCGAGAAGGTCCTTGATCTGGCTCACGAAGATGATGACGGCGATCCCCGCCGTGAATCCCACGGTGACGGGATAGGGGATGTATTTGATGAAGGTGCCGAGCCGGAGATAGCCGATCGCGAGCAAGATGAAGCCCGACAGGAAGGTGGCGAGCAGCAGCCCGTCGAGCCCATAACGATTGGCGGTGGCCGCGACGAGGACGATGAAAGCCCCGGCCGGGCCGCCGATCTGGAAGCGGCTGCCGCCGAGCAGCGAGACGAAAAAGCCGCCGACGATGGCCGAGAACAAGCCCCGGTCGGGCGTCACGCCCGAGGCGATGGCGATCGCCATGGACAGCGGCAGCGCGACGATCGCGACCGTCAGGCCGGCGAGCACGTCGGCCTTGAAATCGGCGAGCTTGTAGCGCTCGCGCAGCACGGTGACGAGCTTGGGGGTGTAAAGTTCGAGAAACGTCGGGCCGGCGGCGACCGTCGTCATGGGCAATCTCAAGCTGGCGTGGATGCGGCCGCGGTGACTCGCCGGACCATTAGACTCCGCCACGCGCAAGGCGCAAGGAAAAAGACTAAAGATTATTTAATTCAAAGGGATAGGAGCAAAATTGGTTGGCTCGGCAATCAACGCGGCACAATTGAATGGCGCTCGGCGACGACTTGTTTGGCTTAATGATTCAAGCGAACGGCCTTTTGCCAGGGTTCGGCCGTTTCGAACGAGACTTCGATCGGGGCGCCTTCCCGCATCGTCTCGATCTTGCAATCAATCGACGTGTGCCCTTTCGCGTCGCGGCTCTCCCGGCACGAGCCGCGAAC
>JARLIW010000287.1 GCA_031291515.1 Beijerinckiaceae bacterium
GAAAGCGCGGATCCCATGAAAGCGCCGCGCCAATCGCTTTTTCCTGCATGTCGGTATCGCGCGGCGCGCTCAATCCCGCGCGCGCGAGGCAAAGCTGGACGAGACCGGAACAATCGATCCCTTGCGATGTTTTGCCGCCCCAAAGGTAAGGCGCAAAACACAGCCGTTCGGCCACCGCCACGAAATCTTTGTCGGGAACCGCACATGCGGCGATATGGCCGGCATAAACAAAGCCGCCATCCGCGAGACGCGCGAATTTGTCGCCCGTCTCCGCCACCCGAAGGCTAGCGCCGAGCGGCAGGGCCGCCAGGATCGGTTGTTTGATATCGGGCGTGGGATAAACGAACGTACGATTGACGGCGACGACATGGCTTGGCGCCGCCGCCGGCGCCGGCCCGATCGCGTGCATGGCGACATAGCCGGTGTAACCATCGGCTTCGAGCTGGACCCAGCCCCAGCCTTCATCCTCGTCGTAAAGCGTCACGGATTCGCCAAAAAGTGCTTGTGTATCCACCGGCGCGTCGGGACGCGGATGACGGCGCACATCCGCGACCTCGGCAACAATGGACCAGCGCTCGCCCCGGACGAAACGATCGGCCGTGACCAGGCCCTCGAGATGGGCCGCGGCGAGATCGGGCCGCGCGGGCGTCACGCGCGGATCGAGGCTTTCCACGCTCACGGGCGCACCGGCTCGAACACCGCGCGGCTCGACCCCTTGCCCTCGGGTTGGTCCCAGCCGAAGCGTGCCTCGAGCAGATCGAACAAAAGATGCGCCGCCTGCACCGCCCCGCCCTCGGGCCGGCCCGGCTTCGTCGACGGCGTCCAGCCATAAATGTCGAAATGGACCCAGCTCCGGGTTTTCTCGACGAAACGGCGCAGGAACAAAGCCGCGGTCATCGAGCCCGCGAACGGACCGCCGGAAATATTGTTGAGATCGGAGATTTTTCCCTTCAACAAGGGATCGTAGGGATCCCACAGCGGCATCCGCCAGACCGGATCGTTGGCGATTTCGGCGTGATGCGCGATCCGCGCGGCGAGATCGTCGTCGCCCGTGTAGAACGGCGGCAGATCGGGCCCCAGCGCGACCCGCGCCGCGCCCGTCAGCGTGGCGAAATCGAACAGCAGCGCGGGCTCGTCCTCGTCCGCCAACGCCAAGGCGTCGGCCAGAATGAGGCGACCTTCGGCATCGGTATTGCCGACCTCGACCGTCAAGCCCTTGCGGCTCGACAGCACGTCGCCCGGGCGGAACGCGTTGCCCGAAATCGAATTTTCGACGATCGGCAGCAGCACGCGCAAGCGCACCGGCAGCTTGGCCCGCATGATCATCGAGGCGAGCGCGAGCGCCGCCGCCGCGCCGCCCATGTCTTTCTTCATCAGCAACATGCCCGAGCCGGGCTTGATGTCGAGGCCGCCGCTATCGAAACAAACCCCCTTGCCGACGAGCGTGACTTTTGGCGCGTCAAGATCGCCCCAGGTCAAATCGACGAGCCGGGGCGCCTCCGCCGCGGCGCGCCCGACCGCGTGAACAAGCGGAAAATTACGCGCCAAAAGCTCGTCGCCCCGGATCGCTTCGAACGCCGCGCCAAACGTCTCGGCGACGTCATGCGCGGCTTGTTCGAGCGCGGCCGGCGTCAAATCATTGGCGGGTCGATTGATCAGATCGCGCCCGAGCGTGATCGCGGACGCGATGTTTTCGACCCGATCCACATCGACGCCCGGCGGCACGTAGAGACGCGGAAGGGGCCGCGCATCGTCGCGAAACCGCGTGAAGCGATAGCTGCCCAATTCCCAGGCCAGGACCGCCAGAAAGGGATCGCGAAGATCGCCCACGACGGCGTAGTCGCCGAACGGCAAAAGACCGGGAAGCTTGCCCGCCAAAAACGGATCGCGATACGACGCATCGTCCGGCTCGATGCCAAACAGCACCGCCGCGATGGCGCCCGCCGCGTCGGGGACGAGGAGATGCTGGCCCGCGCCGGCCTTGAAATCGCATGCCGCCACGAAAGCGCCGCCGGGCGCCGGCAAGGACTCGGCGATGGCCGGCAAGGTTTTCGCGGTGACGAAATGAATGGGGATCGTATCCTGCGCTGGCGATCCCTGAAGCAACGACATGTTCATTCTCCCTTCGGGCCAGCGTCTGGGCTGGTGGCCGTGTGTCGATCCCGGCGATTCGAACCGGACAAATGGCGCGAGCAGACTAAATGGTTTTGACGCGCGGGGGAATTGGCGGGCTCGTCGACAGGCGCGGACACGCGTTTTTAAGGTTTCGTTAGGGTTAACGTTTTATTGCTTGCGGACGGCCTGGTGCAGCCAAGCTGATCGAGATGCATATCATGATGGGTTCCCGACGCTTCCCCGCCCTGCCGGAACTGGCCCTCCTCGCCAGTCTTGCCCTGGCTCTCGGCGGATGTCAGCCAGCGAGTTTCGGCGACATGACCGGATCAACGCCCGCGGCCATGCCGCAAGATCCCGGCGCGCTGCGGGCCTATGCCGACGATCTCGGCAAGAAATACGACCGCCGCCCCGACGACAAGGCCACGGCCTTGGCCTATGCGCGCGTGCTCAAGCGCCTCACGCAATATGCGCAGGCGACCGCCGTGCTGCAACGAATTGCCGTCAAGAACCCGCACGACCTCGAAATCCTCGCCGCCTACGGCAAGGCGCTCGCCGATGCCGGCCGCCTGCAAGAAGCGGCCGAAGTGTTGGGACGCGCGCACACGCCGGAGCGGCCGAATTGGTCCGTGCTGTCGGCGCAAGGATCGGTGGCCGACCAGCTCGGCAATCACGACCAGGCGCAGAGCTATTATGTCGCCGCGCTCAAGATCGTTCCGGACCAACCCGAGGTCCTCTCGAATCTCGGCCTCTCCTACGCGCTGCAGCGGCAAATGCCGAATGCCGAGCAAACCCTGCGGAAAGCCGCCGCCCAGCCCGGCGCGGATATGCGCGTGCGCCAGAATCTCGCGCTCGTGCTCGCCTTGCAAGGCAAATTCGCCGAAGCCGAAGAGGTCTCGCGCCGCGATCTTGCGCCGATCGACGCCGCCGCGAATGTCGCGTCGATCCGCCAAATGATCGCGCAATCCGACACGTGGAAAGACATCAAGACCGTCGGCCGCAGAAACGCGAAGCCGACGCCGGACCTCGGCCGCTCCGCGCAAGAGGGACCACAAGGCTAAATCTCGCGAAAGCCGCTACGGCCTTCGTCCTCACATCTGGTGGCTGACCTGGATCGCGGCCGGCGTGATGATGACCGCGAACAGAACCGGCAAGAAGAACACGATCATCGGCACGGTCAATTTGGGCGGCAAGGCGGCCGCCTTTTGCTCGGCGAGCAGCAGGCGATGGTCGCGGCTCTCCTGCCCCAGGACGCGCAGCGCCGTCCCCAGCGGCGTGCCGTATTTCTCGGCTTGGACGAGAACCGTCACGATCTGCTTGATCGAATCGACGCCGGTCCGGTTCGCGAGGTTCTCGTAGGCCTGACGCCGCTCGGGAAGAAACGAAAGCTCCGCCGTCGTGAGCGCCAATTCCTCGGCGAGCGCAACCGATTGGACGCCGATCTCCTGACTCACTTTGCGGAAGGCCTGCTCGATCGACATGCCGGATTCGACGCAGATCAGCAGCAGATCCATCGCATCGGGGAACGACCGCGTCATCGATTGTTGCCGCTTCGAAATCGTGTTGGAAATATAGACTTCGGGGGCTTTCAAACCGGCATAGGCGGCCGCGAGAATCGCGCCAAATTTAATCGTCAAGGGCCAATCGAAGTCGCCGATCACGAACACATAAACCGAGCCCAAAATCAGGGTCGCGATGGGGACGACCAGGCGAAAGAACAGAAATCCGGTTTCGGCGGCGGCCCCGCGAAACCCCGCCCGCGCCATTTGTTCCTTGGCTTGCGCGGTGCCGAGCCAGGTGTGCAAGTTGAAACGTTCGACGATCTGCCGCATGTAGGCTTTCGCCTCGGGCCGCAGCGAGCCCCTGGTGGTCTGCAATTTCTCGCGTTCCCGCGCGCGGATCTTCTCGCGCTCCGAGGCGACCGACCGCATCCGCTTTTCGAGCGGCTCGCGTTCGAGAAACGGCATGCCGACGGAGAGGATGGCCGCGAAGGTCGCAAGCGCCACCAATGCCCCGAACAAAAAGTTGCCGTTGAAAAAATCTGGCATGGCGGTAACTCTGGTCCAAGTCCTTGAACGATTCAAACCGGCGAGGGGCGCGCCCGATCCCGGCGTTTCCTGGACCAGTCTCACATATCGAAGTTAATCATCTTGTTCATCACGAAGATGCCGCACCCCATCCAGAACGCGCAGCAGCCGAGAACCATATTGCCCGTGGATGTCGTGAACAGCAGCGAGATATAGGCTGGACTCGTGAGATAGACGAAGAACGCGACCAGAAACGGCAAGGCGCCGATGATCCCAGCCGACGCCTTCGCCTCGGCCGACATCGCCTTGATCTTGCCCTTCATCTTTTTACGATCGCGCAACACGTTCGATAGATTTCCCAGCGCCTCGGCCAGATTGCCGCCGGCCTTCGCCTGAATCGTGATGACGATCGAAAAGAAACTGGCTTCCGGCGTCGGAACGCGCTCGACGATCCGGTCGACCGCTTCCGGGATCGTGAGGCCCAAGCTCTGCGTGTCGACGATATAGCGGAACTCGGTCTTGACCGGCTCCTCGCCTTCCATCGCGATGTTGCGAAAGCAATCGCCGAGCGGAATCCCGGCCTTGATCCCGCGCACGATAATGTCGATGGCCTGCGGAAAGACCTCGAGAAATTTCTTGACCCGCCGCTTACGGCAGTAATTCACGAACCAGTGCGGAAGTCCCAAGCCGCCGACGATGGCCAAGCCCCCGGCGATCAGCGGGTTGCCCTGGATGAAATAGCCCACCGACCCCATGATGCAACCGAGGATCACGGAAATGACGGCGTATTTGGATTTGCTCCAGTCGAGCCCCGCTTGCGCCAATCGCGTCTCGAACGTGAGCTTCTTGCTCTTGCTCCGCGAATCGATCTCCTTCAAACTATCCGCGACCTGTTTGCGCCGGCGCGCCGCGTCGTTCGAGCGGCTGGCCGCGAGGCTCGGGCCGCGCGATTTGAGCGCCGCCCGGCGCTTGCGCGCCTTGTTCTGGCCCGACAGAAGCGGATCGAGAACGGCAAACAGAAGTCCGGCGACGGCAACGATCGCCAAGGCGGGAAGCGCGAGATCGGTTAGGTCCATGATCGAATCTCCCGCCTACTTCAGCTCGCTCTTGTCCTCGGCGGCGTCGAGCGCGGCCGCGAGGCGCGCTTCCTCGCCGTAATAACGCGCGCGCTCCCAAAACCGCGGGCGGCCGACCCCCGTCGAGCGATGGCGTCCCTTGAGACGGCCCGCCGCATCCTCGCCGGTCAATTCGTAAAGCATCACATCCTGCGTGATGATGACGTCGCCCTCGAGCCCCATGACCTCGGTGATATGGGTGATGCGACGCGAACCGTCGCGAAGACGCGCGGCCTGGATGATGACGTCGACGGAAGATACGATCATCTCGCGGATGGTTTTGCTCGGCAGCGAAAAGCCGCCCATCGTGATCATTGATTCCAAGCGGCTCAAGGCTTCGCGCGGCGAATTGGAGTGGAGCGTTCCCATCGATCCGTCGTGACCGGTGTTCATCGCCTGCAAAAGGTCGAACGCCTCGGGTCCGCGCACCTCGCCGACGATGATGCGTTCGGGGCGCATACGCAGACAGTTTCTGACCAGATCGCGCATCGTGACCGCGCCGCTGCCCTCGAGGTTCGCCGGACGCGTTTCAAGCCGCACGACATGCGCCTGTTGCAACTGCAACTCCGCCGCGTCTTCGCAGGTGATGACGCGCTCGTCGCTCTCGATGTAGTTGGTCAGGCAATTGAGCAAGGTCGTCTTTCCCGAGCCGGTACCGCCCGAGATCAGAACGTTGCAACGCACCTTGCCGATGATCTTGAGGATTTCGCCGCCCTCCATCGAGATCGCGCCGAAACGAACGAGCTGATCCAAGGTCAGCTTGTCTTTTTTGAATTTTCGAATTGTCAGGGCCGGCCCGTCGATCGCGAGCGGCGGCGCGATCACGTTGACGCGCGATCCGTCGGCGAGGCGCGCGTCGCAGATCGGCGAGGCTTCGTCGACGCGGCGTCCGACCTGACTGACGATGCGCTGGCAGATGTTCATCAATTGCGCATTGTCGCGAAAACGGATGTTGGTGAGCTGGATCTTGCCGCCGACTTCGATAAAGGTCCGCAGCGCGCCATTGACCATGATGTCGGCGATGTCGTCACGCGCGAGCAAAGGTTCGAGCGGGCCGTATCCCAACACGTCGTTGCAGATGTCGCTGAGCAGATCCTCCTGCTCGGCGATCGACAGCACGACATTCTTGATCGAAATGATTTCCTGAACGATGTCGCGAATTTCGGCCCGCGCGCTTTCGCCATCGAGCCGCGACAGCTGCGACAAATCGATCGCCTCGATCAGGGCGCCGAACACCATGCTCTTGGTGACTTAATATTCGTCGGAGCGGACGGGTTCGGGCGGCGGAGCGGCGACAGTCTGAACCGGCCGCGACGCCGCGGCCTTGGCCGCCGCGGGCGTATAACGAGGTTCGGGCGCGGCGGCGACGGGAATCGCCCGCGGCTTCTCGTCAACCGCGCCAGGCCCCGCGTTCGCGCGTTTGCCAAACATCATCATCTCCGATCAACGACGCTCACCACGTCTTTCCCCGAAGCATGTCCCTATAGGCCGCAAAGTCTTGCGATCGAGGACACGCCTTCTCCTCTCGCGAGGAGCGTTATTTCCTCGAGCATGTCCCGAAAAGTTGAAGACTTTTTCGATCGAGGACATGCTCTAGCGTCTTAAAACAGAGCGATTTCTTGTCACTTGGGTGATTCCACCCAAGCGGAAAGCGCTCTAGAACCCGAACCGCCTCGTCACGAGGCCTTCTTGCCGGCCAGCATATTCATGAACGGTTGAAGAAGGCTTTTCGAGGAGCGGCGAATTTCTTGTTTTCCGGTAACAGCCCGCGCCAGCTCGCTAAACGTCGCCGCGATCTTGCTCGAGGCCTCGACCTCGGCGATCATCTGCCCGTTGTTCGCGGCTGTTCCAAAGAGTTTGGGATCGAAGGGAATGACGCATTCCGCCTCGAGATCGACCGCCTTGCAGAAGTCCGCGATGCTGATCTCGGGTCGCTTGGGAACGCCGGCCTGGTTCATCACCAGACGAGGCGCGCCATCGTGAGGACGCGCCGCTTTCAACGTATCGACAAGGCTTTTGGCGTTGCGAAGATTGGCGAGATCGGGATTGGCGACGAGAACGATTTCGTCGGCCCCGACGAGCGCGCGCCGCGTCCAGCCATTCCAACCATGCGGGACATCGAGCACGATGAACGGCGTCGACGCGCGCAAGATATCGATCA
>JARLIW010000288.1 GCA_031291515.1 Beijerinckiaceae bacterium
ATCTCGGCCGCGAGCCCATCGCCTTGATGAAGGCGCGGAAAAGCCCGGCCGAACTGCGCGGGACGCGCGAGGCGCATTTGCGCGACGGCGTCGCGGTGACGCGCTTCCTGCATTGGTTTGCCCTCAACGCCAAGCCCGGTCGCCTGAGCGAGATCACGGCGGCGCAAGCGTTGGAGAGCTTTCGGCGCGAGACCGGCAAGCTCAAGGATTTGTCCTTCCCGTCGATTTCCGCGGCGGGACCGAATTCGGCCATTCCGCATTACCGCGTCACGACAGCGTCGAACCGCAAGATCGGACGCGGCATTTTCCTGATCGATTCCGGCGGCCAATACGAGGATGGCACGACCGATATCACGCGCACGCTCGCGGTGGGCCGGCCCGACGCGGAAATGCGCGACCGCTTCACCCGCGTGCTCAAGGGCCATATCGCGATTGCCCGCGCGGTGTTTCCCGTGGGCACGTCGGGCGCCCAGATCGACGCCCTCGCGCGCGCGCCGCTTTGGCAAGCCGGGCTCGACTTCGACCATGGCACCGGCCATGGCGTCGGCGTCTATCTCTCCGTGCACGAGGGGCCGCAACGCATTTCCAAGCTCGGCCATGTGCCGCTCGAGCCCGGCATGATCCTGTCGAACGAGCCCGGCTATTACAAAGCCGGCCATTGGGGCATCAGGATCGAAAATCTGATCGTCGTCGAGCCTCGCGATATCGAGGGCGGCGAACGCAAAATGCTCGGGTTCGAAACCATTACGCTCGCGCCGATCGATCTCGCCTTGGTCGAAGTCAAACTACTGGAGAGCGCCGAGCGGGCCTGGCTCAATGCCTATCATGCCCGGGTCCGCAAGGAGATCGGCCCGCATCTGGCGGCGGACGAACGGCGTTGGCTCGCGGCGGTGACGAAAAAGATTTGAGCGTCGCCGCACCGGCGAGGCATGATGTCTTCGGCGCTTATTCCTGTGAAACGACGTTTATCAAGCTTTGCCATACTCGCGATAGAATAAAATAGAAGAGAACGAAAACCGGCGCGATGAAGGGATAGAGATTGGTATAGCCAACGGCGCCATCGTTTCCGGGATCTCTCAAAAACCCGCCCGACAGCGGCGCTTCGATGGCTTCAGAGGCAATGAACAGCAGAAAAATCCCGGTATCTCTAAGCGTTTGCCCGAAATCGTGACCGTGAAACACAATCACGGCGACAGCCACGAGCCCATGCAAAAAGCCCGCGACCAAATAGGCCAACGTAAACGCCGCCAATAATTGCGCGAGCGTCTGAACCATCTGCGTCTGTTGTCTCATCGACTAGCCCTTCAAAAAAATCTAGTCTTTCCGAAACCGCGAACACCATGCGCGGTCGATTGCGATGATTTCAGTCTGAGCGAGATTCATAACCTCTCGATTAACGGCGGTGATGCAATTCGAACGAAGTGAAATTTTATTAAAAAGCGATCCGCGCGGCCCATTCCCGCCACGGCGCGGGAACGAACTTCATAAAGCCAGGCTAAGGAGCCGGGATTCGATATTCCTGCCCGGATCGGCGACGCGCATTCCGTCGTGATGGACCACCCGGCGGGAAACGGCGCGTCTCGCTCAAAGGAAATTTTGAGTATTTTCGATCGCAACGCCCCCCGCTTTTGCGGTAAGTGCTCAAAGCCAAAAACATGGGGAGTCTAGCATGCGGGTCGACGGCGAACACAAACGAACGATCTGGACGGCGGGGATTGGCGAAAGCGTCCATGTCATCGATCAAGTTCGTCTGCCGCATGCCTTCGAGGTCCTGACCCTCGAAACGCTTGAAGATGCCGCCCGCGCGATCAAGGACATGCACGTGCGCGGCGCGCCGCTGATCGGCGTGACCGCCGCCTATGGCATCGCCTTGGCGCTGCGCGACGATACATCAGACAAGGGATTGGCGCGGGCCTGCGCGATCCTCCTCGCGACCCGGCCGACCGCCATCAATCTGGCTTGGGCGCTCGACGAAATGAAGCGCCATCTGCTGCCGCTAGCGGAGCCCCAACGCAAGGCCGCCGCCTACGCCAAGGCGGCGGAATTGGCGGAGCAGGATGTCGAGCTTTGCCGGTCCATGGGCGAGCATGGCCTCGACTTGATCCGCGCGATCGCCGCGAAAAAGACCGGCGCGCCGGTCAATATCTTGACCCATTGCAACGCGGGATGGCTCGCCACCGTCGATTGGGGCACGGCGACCGCTCCGATCTATACCGCCCACGAGGCCGGTGTCCCCGTGCACGTTTATGTCGACGAAACACGCCCGCGCAACCAAGGCGCTTCGCTGACGGCGTGGGAACTCGGCAAGCATGGCGTGCCGCATACCGTCGTCGTCGACAATGTCGGCGGCCATCTCATGCAGCATGGCATGGTCGATCTCGTCATCGTCGGCACCGACCGCACCACCGCGACCGGCGATGTCTGCAACAAGATCGGCACCTATTTGAAGGCGCTCGCGGCCAAGGCGCATGACGTGCCCTTCTATGTCGCCGCGCCCTCGCCCTCGATCGATTTCACCATCTCGGACGGCGTCAAGGACATCCCCATCGAGCAGCGCGGCGCCGAGGAAGTCACCCATATGAGCGGCCTGACCGACGACGGCCGGATCGCCCGCGTCCAAGTGAC
>JARLIW010000069.1 GCA_031291515.1 Beijerinckiaceae bacterium
GCCTTGGGAACGCGATGGCATATTCGCTTCGCGATTCCCGATCACGCCTGGCCCTCGAGCCATGACAGCGCGCGGATCCGGGTTGCCTTCATCACGGTCGCCCGGGACAAAGGGCCGAGCAGCTTGGTGCTCGCGCCCGATCACGAGGTGATCGGCGGCGGCTTGATGCGCGGGCTTCCCGGTTACGTCCGGGTCTCCACCGACATGATCGCCCCCGATTTGACGCAGGGGCCCGATGACACGGTCCTAACCCGGTTGCGCTCCAACGAGGGGCTCTGTCATGCCGGCGTGAAGCCCTATGCGCGGCGGCTCCATATCGATGCCGCGATGCGCAACAAGCTCTTTCCCGACGAAGCGTCGCGCGCGCGCCATGCCCCCGCGATCATGAACGGTTACGACATCGGCCAGTCGTGGCGCGGGATCTATGTGATCGACGTCAATGAATTGGAACAGGACGATTTGCGGCGGCGGTTTCCCACGGCCTATCAATACATCCTGAGGCACGTGAAGCCGGAGCGAGCATTCGACCGCAATCCGCGTCTGCGGCGCGAGTTCTGGCGGTTCGAATCCAATCGGATGGAGATGCGGCGCGCCATGGAGCCGTTGTCGCGTTATATCGCGACGATGGAAAATTCCGCCCAGCGGCAGTTTGTCTTTCTTCCCACCAATGTCATCCCCGATCAGAAGCTGCGCGTGATCGTCGACGACGATGCCTATACGCTCGCCGTTCTCTCCAGCCGCCACCATGCGGTCTTCTCGATCGCGGCGGGCGGACGCGTCGGGCGCTACAATACGCCGGTTTACAATACCGATTGTTTCATGCGCTTTCCCTTTCCCCATGCGACCCCGGTTTTGGCGGCCAAGTTGCGCGCGCTCGGCGAGGAATTGGACGCCATGCGCAAATGCGTGCTCGAAACCCAGCGCGGCGTGACGCTCACGCGTCTTTACGCCGTGCTGGATAAAGTCAAGGCCGGCGCCGTGCTCGATTCTCGCGATCACGCGGTGAAGGAGCGTGGCCTCGTTTTGATTCTTCAGGAATTGCACGAGGAGATCGACCGGCTCGTGGCGGAGGCCTATGGCTGGCCCGCCGGGTTGACCGACGAGCAAATTCTCGAACGCCTCGCGTCCCTCAATGTCCAGCGCGCGGCGGAGGAAGCGGCGGGTCACGTCAGATGGTTGCGGCCCTCATATCAAATTCCGCGCTTTGCCGCGGGCACGGTGGCGAAATCCGCGCAGCGCGATGTCGATGAGACGGTGGCGGCCCTCGTCAAAGGCATGCCGGCCTTCCCGACCGATCGGTACGAACAGCCGCTCGCCGTCGAGGCTTTGTTGCTGGCCGACGGGGACGCCAAGAATGCCGCCGAACTCGCGCGCGCCTTCAAGCGCGGCGGCAAGCGGATCGAGGCCCGCGTCGCTCAAGTGCTGACAACGCTCGCCCGCTACGGTCGCGTCGCCGCGCTCGACGGCGGACGCTATGTCGCGCGCAAGGCGGCGTGAGGGGCCTTTTTCTATTTCGCCAAGACCTCGACGTCGCGGTCGACGGTGGAATTCACCTTGAACGTCGTTTGATAGGTCTTCGAATCGTGGCGCGCGATCACGACATATTCGCCCTCGGCAAGAACGAGCGAGGGAAAGGCGCCGATCATTTCGCGGATGACGTCGCCGCCCGGCGTCAGGATCGTGAAGGCGGTGTTGGCGAGCGCTTCGCCGCCGAGCGTGCCCACAAGTTTCAACGTCATGACCGCCGAGCGGTGGCGCAGCGTCGCGTCGGTGAGCTTGCCCGCTTGCACCTTGAGATCGGCGCTGACGAGGGAATTGGTCTTGTTGCCGACGCCCGAGGGCTGCGTGCCGCTATAGCCGGCGGTGTCGAGCAGCGTCGAGACGACGTGGTAATTGCCCTCGGGCAAGCCGATCAGATCGCCGGCCTTGGCATGGCTGAGGACGAGCTTGGCTTCCGAATTGCCGGCCTCGGGCACGTAAATGTCGATCGACAGTTTCGCGGGATTGATGGGCTGGTCGCCGAGCATCCCGACGATGCGCAGCGCGCCCGCGTTGAGCACCATGCGTTCGCTCGAGGCTCTATCCGTGACCGTCACGCGGCGCACCGCGCTGGCGAGATCGAGCGACGCATGAACGATATAGGTGCCCTCGGGCAAGGTGAGAGTCGGGGCGGCTTCGCGCGATTCTAGAACCAAATGGTGCCGGCCGCCGGCCCCGGCCTTGTCTTCGAAAACGCGCCAGATCAACGGCGCCATGGCAATGGGCTGGGTGTCGTGGGGCGAAAGCAGCGCGGAGAGATAGAGCTGGCCGGTCTTGACCGGCGCCGGCAGCGCGGCGCCGCCGGTCGCTTTCGCGGCGTCCTCGAGCCGTTGGGTGTTTCGATTGGGGTTCAAAAGGCCGGGCGCGAGGGTGGCGGGCGAAGACGGCGCGAGCGTTTGCGTCGCCGCTGGCGTAAGCGTCGAGGCGAAGACACCGGCCAGCGCCCATCTCCAAGCCCTGTCGGTCATTTCGAGGCCCGCAACAGGCTTCCGGCGGCGGCGATGAGATTGGATGGTCTCAGCGGCTCGAAGCGGAACGTGACGATGTGATGGCCGGCAGCGAGTTGGACTCCGCGAAACAGGATATTGGCGCGCAAGACCGGGACGGGCCTGCCGTCAACTTGCGCCGTCCAGCCGGGATAATAGAGATCGTGCAGAACCAAGACGCCGGGCGCGGTCGTGTCGGCCTCGATGGTGATGGCATTGTCTTTGTAGGAGGTGATCGTCGCGGAGGGCGCGCCGGCCAGGTTCTCGCTGACCGGAATCACGGAAGCCTGAAGCAGCGGCGGGGCCAACGAGGCGGCGTCCGCGGTATCGACGAGCGCTTCGTTGGGCGGGTCGAAATCGGGCATGGTTCCATCGGAGAGCACGGTATCGTGATCGACCGCGGTCACATGGGACGCGACATAGACGCGCGGCGTCACGTCGTTGATCAGCCGATAGACGTAAAAGCTCTGGCCCGCGAACAGCAGATCGGCGGCGGGTCTCGGGAAATGCCGGGGCAGTTTGTCGATGGGACGGTCGAGCACGAGATAGTCGAGGCCGAGCAAGGATGCGAGCCGTCCCGTGTAGCCCCGGAACAGATCGGGAAATTGACGCTGATCGATTTCCGTGGCGCTTTCATGCGGTCCAACGGCGCGCTCGTAATCCGAGATCCGCAGCGGATTATAGCCGATTGTATCCTCGAGTTTTAGGACCATCGAAGCATTCTGCCAGGACCCGTTCACGCCGATCAATTCGATGCGGGGCCGTTCGCCCTTCGCCGCGCGGCGGGCCAAATCGGCGCGGAGCACGGCGAGCCCCGCCGCTTCGGCGGGGTAAAGACCGCTATAGGCGCTGTAGGTTGAAACGGGTTCGGCATTCACGGCGCTCGCGGTGTTGCGCGCGAGCAATTCGCCAGCCGTGATCGCGACGAGAACCGTCGCGATGAAGGCCCGGCGTTGGGGCTTGCGAAAGATCAGAAGCGCGATCGCGACGGCGGCGCCCGAGAGGCCCGCGAGGACCAATTGGGTCACCGTGTCGCTGGAATGGCCATAGCGATGCGCGAAGGCGAGGCCGCCGCCAACGAGAAGCGCGCAGCCGAGCAGCGTCGCCGCGGCCGCGACATTGAGGACGACGGGGGAAAGTGGGCTTCGTCGGGCAAATTCGAGCCCGGCGCGCGCAAACCGGCGGGGCAGGGGGATCGGAGACCAAGGCAGGCCGTCCGCGATGAATCGTTGCAGCAGATAGCCCGCGCCAAATGCCAGCGCGATGGTGGCGGGAAAGGTCGCATCGGCGGGGCGACGGTAAAGCGAAACGCCGGGGACCCAATCGAAGACAAGCCCAAAAACCGGCGTGTAGCGGCCGAAGGCATAAAGCAGCGCGGCGAGGCAAAGCGCGGTGAAAAAGCGCGCCCCGCGCTCGAGCAAGCGGCCCGCCGCCAGACCATGCCAAATCAAGAGAACGCACGGCACGGTGCCGATGAACAAGTAATCGATCGTGCGGTCGGTCTTATCGGTCCAATCGTTGCCGGCGATCAGGCCGGTGCCCGGCCCCCAATAATCATAGACCTTGTCCAGCGTGCCGAAGACGTTGGGGGCGATCAGCGTGAGCAGATTGACGGGATTCAACGAGCCGCTCAGCGCGACCCCATACGTGATGCTCGGCCGGTTGGAATCGTGCACGAATTGCAGGGTGAGAAGAATCGGCACGATCATGCAGGCGATCGTGACCAGGCCGGCGCAGAGAAGGACGGGAGACCGGTTGAGCAGATAGGTTAACGGCGCGCGGCTGCCGAGCGCTTCGCGCAGAACCGCGCCCGCCAGCGCGACACATAAGAGAAACGCGACTTGATCGCGGCCGAGCGCCATCAATGTGATCGCGAGCCCCGCGAGCGCGGCCCATGGCAGCGACCGCCGTTGCAACGCGCCTTGGAGCGCCCACAAGGCCCAAGGGAAATAAATGTACGAAATAATCATCCCGGTATGTTCGAGCCGTCCGGCCGCCGATCCGCCGATGACGAAGACGAGCGCCGCCAAGAAGGCCGCCGCGGGATGCCAGCCCCATCGCCGCCCCAGCACGAGCACGCCGACGCCGCCAAAAAACAGGTGGCCGAGGATGACGGCATCGAAGGTCGTCATCGACGCGTCGGGCGTGATCAGCGCGAACAGCATCATGCTCGGCGTGAAAATCAGCGATTGCGGGTCGGCAATCGACGGGTATCCCGAAAAATGATAAGGATTCCAGAGTGGAAGCGTGCCGTGGCGCAACGCGTCCGCGAGGAAGCGGAACATCGGATAGAAGTGATTCTTCGAATCCCAGGGGACGACGCTGTCGCTGCCGGCCCAGTGGCAAAACGCCGCCGCCAACAGCAGGAACAGGCCGCCAACGGTCAAAATAAACGCCTTGGCCGTCCAAATGGTATAGGTTTCCCGGGCATCGGGAACAGCGCGGGTGGGTTGACCTTGCCGCGTGCCGGATTCGGGCGATACGATTGTGTCGAGAAGTGTCATGCGCGTGTGTGGGACGGGTAGCGGTCCGGCGGAGTACCGGACCAGGTTTTTCTCGGCGTTCGTTGGTCGTGCCGTTGCAATCTCTGGTCTCCACGCATCCCAGGAAGATGTCCAAGCCGGCGGCGTCATTGCGTCACCGGCCTTACTCATGCCGCGCCAATGTGGCGGCGATGCGTTAAGGACACGCTTCTTCTATTTTAACCCAGGCGATAGACCAGAACGGCTGAACCCGCAATGAATGAGACTTTGAATCTGCTTGAAAACCGGCGCTCCGCATCCGCACAGGTCCTGCAAGCGCCGGGACCGGATCGCGAGCAACTGACGCGCTTGCTCACCGTCGCGGCGCGCGTTCCCGACCATGGGAAGATCGTGCCCTGGCGTTTTATCGTCTTCGAGGGAGCGGCCCGCGCGGCGGCTGGCGCGATGATCGCGGATGTTTATGCCGGCGCCAATCCCGGCGCGGAGGCCAAAAGGCTTGAAATCGAGCGCAAGAGATTTTCCGCGCCCGTGGTCGTCGCCGTTGTTTCGAGGGCCGGTCTCCATCCGAAAGTGCCGGAATGGGAGCAGGTTCTCTCGGCGGGCGCGGTCTGCATGAATCTCACTGTCGCCGCGAATGCCTTGGGCTTTGCCTCGTGCTGGCTGACCGAATGGTATGCCTATGACCGGGACGTGCTGACGCGCTTTGGCCTGGCGGCGCATGAAAAGATCGCCGGCTTCATTCATGTCGGCACGGCGCCGGGGCCGCGCGAAGATCGCGTCCGCCCGGATCTCTCGGAAATCGTAACCTATTTTTCGGCCTGAGTGGTCTCATCGAATGCTATTTTACGAACCCCGTTCGCGCGACAAGGGGATTCTTCCCCACGATCCCTTCAAGGCCCTGATCGCGCCGAGGCCGATCGGCTGGGTGTCGACGATCAATACGGCGGGGGCCGTCAATCTCGCGCCCTATTCGTTTTTCAACGCCTTTAGCGAGCGCCCGCCGATTATCGGTTTCTCTTCGGCGGGCCTCAAGGATTCCGCGACCTTCGCGCAAGAAACGGGCGAATTCGTCTGGAACATGCCGGTATACGGCTTGCGCGAGGCCATGAACCTCACCGCCGCCCCTCTGCCGGCGGGGCAGAGCGAATTCGACTTCGCCGGCCTCGCGACGGCGCCCTCTGTCCTTGTGAAACCGCCGCGCGTCAAGGCGAGCCCGGCCGCGCTCGAATGCGTCGTGATCGAGGTGAAGCGCTTGAGCGACCGCCATGGCGCGCCGGTCGACAATTGGCTCGTCCTTGGCGAGGTCGTCGGCGTCCATATCGAGGAAGCGTTTATCAAGAACGGCATGGTCGACATGGCCGCGATGCAGCCCATCGCGCGCTGCGGCTACGAGGACTATGTGGTCGCCGACCGGGTTTTCTCGATGAAACGGCCGCCCCGGCTGCGGCCGGACGGGACATTGGAGCGCTGAGACGGATTTGTGTTTCATTTTGAAGCAAAGCGGGCGGCGGCCTTAAGGATTGCTTCACGGGTCCAAACAAAATGTTAATTTATAAAGTTAAATCAATATGTTGTGCTTAATTGTCCCTTTACCATACTGGGCCAAGGTCACTGGGATCGAGCGGTTCTGGTGGTGTGGGTGCAATGATCGTAAGCCAGTTTCAAGCCTGGGCGGAAACCGCTTCGGAGCCAAGCCGAGCCGATGGCGTCAGCGCCCTCGCGCGGGCGCTGCTCTATTCCAATCTTGACGCCGACCAGAGCCAAGCGGCGGTCGTGGCGCTGGCTGGCTATCTCGACGATCCATCGCCGCTCGTCCGGCGCGCCTTGGCCGATGCGTTCGCGAGCGCCATCGATGCGCCGCGGGCCATCGTGCTGGCCTTGGCCGAGGACGAGCCTTCGATTGCGTCGATCGTCTTGAGCCGGTCGCCCGTGCTCGGCGACGCCGAACTGATCGATTGCGCGGCGGCCGTCGACGACACGGCGCAGGCGGCGATCGCGTCGCGTCCCTATCTATCCGCCGTCGTCGCGGCGGCGCTTGCCGAGGTGGGTAGCGCGCGGGCTCTTCTTGCGCTCGCCGAAAATCTCGACGCCGATCTGCCCGAATTCGCCATGATGCGCATGATCGAGCGCCATGGAGACCGTGCGGAGCTTCGCTCGGCCTTGCTGGCGCGGGGCAATCTCCCGATCGAGATTCGCTTTGAATTGGTCGCGATCACGGCGCGCGAGCTTGCGGTTTTCGTGGCGGGGCGAGGCTGGACAGCGCGCGGGCGTATCGAGCGCGCGGCGCGCGAGGCGACGGAAAAGGCGGCGATCGCCATCGCCGCGGCCACCGACGAGTCCGGCGAATGGCCGCCGAGCGAGACGGATCTTGCCGCGCTCGCCGCCCACTTGCGCGACGCTGGGCGGGTGACGCCGGCCCTCGCCCTGCGGGCGCTGTTGAGTGGCAATCGTGAATTTTTCAACGCCATGCTGAGCGATCTGAGCGGCACCGCCGTGTCGCGCGTCAAGGGTCTGACCAGGGCTTACGACAGTATGGGCTTTGCGGCGCTTTATCGTAAATCTGGCCTGCCGGCCGCGCTTCTACCGGCGTTTCGGATTGCCTTGGGAGCGTTGAAGGATTGGGATTCCAGGGCATGCGATTGCTTGTATCTGCCCCTCGTTATCTATGTTCACGATCAATGCGCCCTGGCGAGCGGCGGAGCTTTCGATAAGCTGCTGGTCTTGCTGCGACGGTTCGAGGCCGAGGCTTCTCGCGACGAGGCCAGGACGCGGCGATCGGCGGTTGTCGCGGCTCAAGAAGCCTTCGCGGCGCAAGAGCCTTTCATGGTTCACGAGGCCGTTGTGGTGAACGAGACGGTTGTGGTCCAAGAGGCCGTCATTCCAGACGACAGCTTGGCGCAAGAACCGGCCATTGTTTCGGAGGAAACGTTTCCTTTCGCGGATTTCCGCGATCCCGGCGCGCCCTGTCTCGCGGAAGAATCCGGTCCCGCGCAAGAGGCTGGCCCTGCCGAAGAGGCTGGCCTCGCCGCTGGGCTCACACTTGTTCCAGAGCCTCACCTTGTCGACGTCGCTTTTCTTGCCGGCGCGCCCGGCGTCGAAGGCGACGCGCTCGCGGCGACGGATCGTCTCGACTCGGAAGATTCGCATGATGCCGCGACGTCGGAGATCGTATCGATCGCGTTCGGCCAGACGTCGAACGAGACCGCGAGCCGCGTCGATCATGAAGATCCCGATCTGACCGAGCGGCCGTATTGGTTCAAGGCGGCCCGGCACGCGGCCGATGCCAGGCACCAAGACTGGAGCAAGTCGAAGCGCAAGGCGCAATGGGTCAATGTCGAGGCGGATCTGGCGCAATTCGAAGCCGAGCTTTTCGCCGCGTAGGTTCGGCGCTCCGGGCCAGGTCGAACCCGGTGGGGCCAGCCCGTGCGCCGTTTCGAAAGTTTTCATTATATTTTTATTTTTCGGCCATCGCCGGCGAACCGTTCAACAAAGTTTTCGAAAGTTTAACGCATCCGCGTCACTGTGATTTCGCGGCCGGATCTCCTGGGCCGAGATTCGCCCGTGCGGGGACGCCTTGGCGAATTCGGTGGCTCTGGCCGTTATCCCCACGCGCTCGAACTCACGAGGCGCCAGGGATGGGAATGGCGCGATGACCGCACGGATTGATCCATATGACAACATGAGCGATCCTCTGGATCTGAGCGTCGGCAAGATTGCCGCGGCGAGCGCGGCGCTGACGTTCATCGCCGCCCGGATGGAATCGATCGGCGTTCTCATCGTCTCGGCCCGGAAACCGGATTCCGATCGTCTCGGCATCGACGAACATCTGTCGTTGTTGCAATCCGAGATTGCCGCCGCCGCCAACGATGCCAATTTCGAAGGTGGAACGTGGTTTCTGACGTCGAAATCCCAGGCCGGAGCAGGCCCGATTGGACCGATGGGTCTGGCTGCCCTCTATTCGCTCCCCAATCCGTCGTCAGCCGAAACCAATATCCTTGGCTTCAGCACGTCTGGCGCCAGCGACTCCGATTTGCGGCACATGACGCAGTCCTTGGCCGATGCCTTGTCGGGGCTCAGCACCGCGCAGACGTTCCTGGGCTATCTATCCGGCACGCTCGACGACCTGGGCGGCCATAATTTCGTATTCGCCGCCGGCGTCGGATCACTCGTCGATGCCGACATGAACGCGGAATCCACGCGGATCGTCGCGCTCGAGACGCAGCAACTGCTCGGCATTCAGTCTCTCAGCATCGCCAACGACAATGCAAGCATCATCTTGAAGTTGTTTGGATAAGTGCTTTTGCGCAGACGATGAAGACCGCCCCCGGTTGAAAACGTCGCCGGCCTAATCGGTCCGTGCTCTAATTCATCAGCCCCGTCAATTTTGCATAATATAGTAGCATCACCGTCTTCGCGTCTTCGATTTCGCCCGTGTCGATCATGGCGAGCGCGGCCTCCAGGGTCGTCTCGAAGACCTCGATATCCTCGCCCTCGTCGACCAAACCGCCGCCGTTCGTGACCCGGTCGCTCGGCTGATAGGGCGCGACGAAAAAGGTGATCCGTTCGGCGAAACTGCCGGGGCTCATATAGGTCTGAAACAACCGGCGCGGCGGCCCCGAGAGTTTGATGCCGGTTTCCTCCTCGGTCTCGGCGACGACGCGGGTCAGCGGATCGGCGCCTTCGAGCTTGCCGGCGCAGGCCTCGATGATCGCCTCGCGACCCTCTTTCAAAAAGGCGACGGCGCGGAACTGTTTGATCAGAATGATCGTGCCGCGCGCGCGGTCGTAGGGGAGGATCGTGACGCCGTCTCCGGTCTCGAAAATGTCGCGGACCAAGGTCTGGGGTTCGCCCGTCGAGCGGCGGCGTTGGATCGTGATCTTCTCGAGCAGGCCGAAGCCGCGCGCCAGAATTTCCCGTGCGATGATGCGAACTCGCTCGCTCACTCGGCGCCCCTTCTGCTCAATTGCCAAATTGTTCGCGCAAAATACGCTCGTCGAGGGAATGGCCGGGATCGTGGAGCAGGATCAGGCTGGTGTCGTGATCCATCCCGATCTCGACATGGACGACATCGCGGACCTCGAAATGGTCGGCGACAGCGGAAACCGGCCGTTTGACCGGCTCGTGAATGTCGATTTCCACCCGCGCCGTGTCGCGCAACAAAGCCCCGCGCCAACGCCTCGGCCGAAACGCCGAGATCGGGGTCAGGGCCATCAGGGAGGCGTTGAGCGGCAGGATCGGGCCATTGACCGAAAGATTATAGGCGGTCGAGCCGGCGGGCGTCGCGACCAAGACGCCATCGGCGATCAATTCGCTCAATCGCTCCTTGCCATCGATCGAAATGCGTAATTTTGCCGCCTGGAACGTTTGCCGGGACAGGAACACTTCGTTGATCGCGCGCGCGATCTCGACTTCCCCCGAGATGACGGTCGCCTCCATGATCAAGGGATGAACGATCGAAGGCAGCGCCTCGTCGAGCCGGGCCAGCAGGCCGGTGTCATGGAATTCATTCATGAGAAAGCCGACGGAGCCGCGATTCATGCCGTAGATTGGCGTATTGCGCCCCATGAAGCGATGAAGCGTCTGAAGCATCAAACCATCGCCGCCGAGCGCCACGACGACATCGGCCGCGTCGAGGTCCGCGTTTCCATAGCGGTCCGCGAGCGCCGCGCAGGTGAGGGACGCCTCTGGCGATCCCGAAGACAGGAAAGCAATGTTGTTGAAGCGATGGCTGCGGGCCATGCCGAAATTCCTCCTCGGCGGTTCGGCCGGACGTTTGGGCCGGTTCGGGATTGCCGGGAATGGCGAGGCCAGGACAAACCGGATAGCAAGCCTGCTGTCATAGCCGTAACGCGCCGCCGCGGTAAAGCGCGCGCCGTCCGAAACGTGGCCCGCTCGCCGGATTGTTTGGGAATGCGAGCGTTTGCCTTAAAGTTAGCGGTTTGGAGAATTCCAAGGGGCACGAAAGGCTGCGAATCGATGACTGATCAATCCGGCGCCGCGAGTCCGTCCAAGGCTTGGCCGCTGTTTCCTTCGCTGCAATTTTATCAACCGCGCTTCATCAAGCTGGATTTGATCGCGGGACTGACGCTGGCGGCTATCGCCATCCCCGCTCAGATGGCGACGGCCCGTCTCGGGGGCTTCGCGCCGCAGATCGGCTTTTTCGCTTTCCTCGCGGGGACGTTGGCCTTCGCGGCCTTCGGCGGGAACCGGTTTCTTTCCTGCGGCGCGGATTCCACGATCACCCCGATTTTCGCCGGCAGTCTCGCCTTGCTGGCCGGCCCCGGCTCGCCCGATTATGCCTTGCTGGCCGCCGTCCTCGCCATGCTCGTCGGCGTGTTCTTGATCGCGGCGGGCGTCTTTCGTTTTGGCTGGATCGCCGATCTTCTGTCGATTCCGGTCACGGCAGGCTTCCTCGCCGGCATTTCGATTCATATTCTGCTGTCGCAATTGCCTGGCGTGCTCGGGTTGCCGGCGCCGGACGGCTCGATTCCGCAGCGAATTTGGACGCTGGCGAGCCATTTGGCGGAAGCCAATCCCTATACGCTCGCGATCGGCCTTGGCGTTTTCGCGCTTGTCGCGATCACGGAATGGTGGGACGCGCGGATTCCCGGCGCCTTGATCGGCCTGGCGTTGACCAGCGCCGCGGTGGCGTTGCTGGGGCTGCAAAATCACGGCGTCGCGGTGCTCGGCACGCTCGACCTTGGCGCGCCCAGGTTTGCGTTGCCGCTCATCGAGCCGGGCCGGTTCGTGCAGCTTGTGCCGCTCGGGCTCATCATCACGGCTGTCGTCATGATGCAGACGGCGGCGACGACGCGTGCTTTTCCGTCAAGCCCGAGCGAGCCGCCCGATGTCGATCGCGATTTCGTGGGCGTGGGCTTTGGCAGCGTGCTCGCGGGCCTCGTGGGCGCCTTTCCCGTCGATGCCAGCCCGCCGTGCACGGCGATCGTCTCGGAAACCGGCGGGCGCTCGCAGCTTGCCGCTCTGACGGCGGCGGCGATCGTCATGCTGGTGTTGATCGCGGGCGGCGCGTTGCTGCGCGGCGTGCCGCAGGCAGCTCTTGCCGGAGTTCTGCTCTTCGTCGGCGTGAAGATCATCCGTTTTCAGCAGATCCTTGAAATTGTTAGGCAATCTCCTGAGGAATCGCTGCTGATCGGCGTGACCGCGGCCGCGATTATCGCGCTGCCGATTACGCAAGGCGCCGGAATCGGCATTGCGCTCTCGCTGCTTCAGGGACTTTGGAGCACGGCGCGCGCCCAGGCGCTCGTGTTCGAGCGCGTGCCGGGGACGTCGATTTGGTGGCCGGCGAGCCGGAGCCTGAGAGGTGAACAGGATCCGGGGGTTCTGGTGGTGGGCCTTCAGGCGCCGTTGTCGTTCCTCAACATTTATCGGTTTCGCCGGGAACTGTTGGCCCTGCGCGGCGCGACCCAGGGTTTACATTTGATCGTCTTGGAAGGGGCGGGGCTCATCGACATCGATTTCACGGCGGCCCAAGCCCTACGCGAAATCATTGTGGATCTGCGCGAGAGCGGCGTGGATTTTGCGGTCGCGCGGCTGGAGTCGCTGCGCGCGGAGGACGGCATGAAACGTTTCGGCATCCTCGATTTGCTGGGTCCTGGCCATGTTTTTCAAAGCGCGGAAGACGCCTGTCGCGCTCTGGGCGGGGCGAGCCGATTTCGGGCCGCTTGAAAAAAAGAAGGCACGGCCAAGGTGCCGCCGACTTTGAAGCCTATAAATTGCTTCTGGCCGAGATGCGCGTACTATGACGGGAGCCTGTAAGTCGTGTAAGTCCCGCGCGGGGATGCCAAAATCGTGGTTTGTAATCGCCCGGGCCTCGGTCATAGTGCCGAAATGGCGCCGGCTCCGATGAAGGATTTTGCTCGATGTGCACGCATACATTTATGCCGCAGCATGCGGGGAGATCGGTTTTTAGGGCCGTCCCACTCTTGACCGCAGCGCAAAAAGAGTCCGGCATGGATTGGGCAAGACCCTAGCGGAGACAAACGTACGATGAGAATTGACATGCCAGACCATATGCCTGGTATGCCGGATCGCGACATGATTGATCCCTTGCCGTCCCTCGGATTCATCCGCCAAGTGAAACGAAGAATCCAATCGCAAGACACCGCGCTGATGCGATATATTTTCAATTTGACGCGCGGGAACAGAGGGGAAGCGGGTGCCATCCTCGTAAGTAGGCTTGGCAATGGCTGGCTCTACATGTTCTTGTTTCCGGTCATCTTTCTCGAATTGCAGGAGCGACGGCTCGCGGGGATTCTCACCGCGGGCGCGAATATCGCCGTTTCTCACTCGATTTATCCCTGGATCAAGCGGCGGTACCGGCGCGTTCGGCCCTTTCATGTCGATTCGTCACTTATTTCGCTCTTGCCGACACGAGACGAGTTCTCGTTTCCGAGCGGACATACGATGACGCTCGCCGCGGCCCTCATGCCCGTCGCGTATCTCAACCCGGGATTTTGGGTGCCCAGTATTTTCATGATCCTCTTGATGGCATGGGCCCGGATTGCATCCGGCCATCATTATCCCTCCGATGTTTGCGCCGGCGCTTCGATGGGCGGTATTATTGGCTTGGTCATTTCGATTTTTTTCTTAAGGGCTTAGGGAAAGTCGCGCGAAATCCGCATCCAACGGCAGGGGGCCTGAGTCGTGCACATCGGGGAAAAAACGTGCGTGTTCTAATCGTAACAGATGCGTGGCGGCCCCAGGTGAACGGCGTTGTCCGGGTTCTCGAGTCTCTTGCCGATGCGGCGAAAGAGCAGGGGGTCGACGTCGTTTTCCTGACTCCGGAAGGCTTCTGGTCGATTGCCGTGCCGACCTATGCCGAAGTGCGTCTTGCCTTGACGACCTGTGGTCCCGTCGGGCGCCGGATCGAAGCCGCCCAGGCCGACCATATTCATCTGGCCACGGAAGGTCCGCTCGGCTTCGCCGCGCGGCGGTATTGCCTGCGCCACGGGCTACCCTTCACCACCAGCTTTCACACCAAATTGCCGGAATATATCGCGGCGCGGGTGCCCGTCCCGGTCACATGGACGTACCGGCTCTTGCGCGGGTTTCACAATGCCGGCTCTGGGGTCCTGGTCTCGACGTCGAGCCTGGAAGCCGACCTCAAATCGCGTGGGTTCAATCGGCTGATGCGATGGCCGCTCGGGGTCGATAACGTCCGCTTTCGGCGCCGCGACGAGTCCGTCCTGAACTTTCCTCGGCCGCTCTTCTTATACGTCGGACGGATTGCGGTGGAGAAAAACCTTACCGCTTTTCTTGCTCTCGATTTGCCCGGCACGAAGGTCGTAGTGGGGGATGGGCCGGCGCGCGCGTCGCTCGAGGCCCGTTTCCCCGACGCGCGTTTCTTGGGGACACAGACGGGCGAGGATTTGGCGAATATTTATTCGAGCGCCGATGTTTTCGTGTTTCCGAGTTTGACCGACACGTTCGGGCTTGTTTTGCTGGAAGCGATGGCGAGTGGGTTGCCCGTCGCCGCCTTTCCGGTCGCGGGCGCGCTCGACGTCGTTGCCCAAAGCGGCGCCGGCATCCTCGACATGGATTTGAAACGCGCCTGCCTCGAAGCGCTTTCCATTCCGCGTTGGAAGCCGCGCGCCCGGTCGGAGGTCTTCACATGGGATCAAAGCGCCAACAGGTTTATCGCAAACCTATTGGCGGCAAATCCGACATAGCCGGTGCAGCCTCGGTCGACACGACGCCTATTGATCTGAACTTGCCGCGCCACGGCGGAAAATCTAAGCAGCCGCGCCCGATTCATCCAATTGCGTCAGCGCCGGGTGTTGGCGCCGGCGGCAGGAGCGCAAGGCGCGCAGAAAACTCGTCATCCAATTGTTGGCATCATGGTGGCGAATGCGTTTCATCAGAGCGCGGTGGCGTTCGATCCGCTCCTTTTTGCTCATTTCGATCGCGCGTCGCATGGCATGCGCCACTTCGTGAATGTCATACGGGTTGACGGTCAAGGCTTCTTCGAGATCGTCCGCGGCGCCCGCGAAGCGCGACAAGATCAACACGCCGGGGTCGGAGGGATCTTGCGCGGCGATATATTCCTTCGCGACGAGATTCATGCCATCGCGAAGCGGCGTCACGAGTCCGATCCGGCTCGCCCGGTAGAGCCCCGCGAGCACGTCGCGCGCCACGGTTCGGTGGATGTAACGCAGCGGCGTCCAATCAAAGTCGCCGAATTTTCCGTTGATCTCGCCCGAGAGCGATTCGAGCTCGTGGCGAATGTTGATATAGGCTTGAAGATCGTCGCGGGTCGGCGACGCGATTTGAATCAAGGTCGCGGGCTTGCTGCCCGTCGGATAGGATTCGAGAAGCGCCTTAAACGCCCTAAACCGCTCCGGTAGACCCTTGCTATAATCGAGCCTGTCGACGCCGATCACGTAAACCCGCTCCTCCCCGCGAACGAGCGTTCGGTCGATTCGCGTCTTTGCTTCCGGGCTCTTTGCCATGGCGGCAAACGAATCGACGTCGATTCCGACCGGAAACACGCCTGCCTTCACATATTTGCCCCCGACGTTCAGCGTATTCGGAGAAACCATCTCACCGCCGAGGAACTCGCAGACGAAGCGGCAGAAATTCGCTTGATCGGATATGGTTTGAAATCCAATCAAATCGTATTCGAGCAAGGAATTCATCAGCCATTCGTGTTCCGGCGTCGCCACGAGGATTTCGGGCGGCGGAAACGGAATATGAAAAAAGAAGCCGATCTCGTTGCCGACGCCGCGTGCGCGCAGATCCGCGCCGAGCGGGATCAGATGATAATCGTGGACCCAGATGAGGTCGCTGCGGTTCAAGTTCGGCGTGAGAACATCCGCGAAACGGGCATTGACTCGCCGGTATCCCTCCGCCGCTTCAAGAGTGAAACGTGCGAGATCCAACCGATAGTGATGGATCGGCCACAACGTTTCGTTGGAAAAACCGAGATAATATTCGCGGTAATCGCGCTCGGTCAGCGGCATCGTCATGAGGACGCACCGGTCGTATTTCGTGCAAGCCGGCGCGATCTCGCTTTCGTCGGCGACGATGGCGCCATTCCAGCCAAACCACAGCCCACCGCGTTCACGCAACGCATCGAGCAAACAGACCGCGAGGCCGCCCGACGAGTTTTGGCTGGGATCGGCGACTCGGTTGGAGACGATGACCAAGCGCCTCATTTTCCCGTCACGCTCGCATTCCGTGGATTCATTGGGCGCAGACCAGCGGACGCGCCGTGGCGAGCTCATCAAACCACTCGTGGAGCTCGCTAATATTCGCGACCCTGTATTTGGCGATTGTCGGGCCACGCCCTATTTTGATCGAAATGCCGTCGCAAGCGTTGACGGCTGCGAATCCGTCCTCATCGGTCACGTCGTCGCCAGCGAAGATCGGCCGGCGGCCCTTGAACGGACGCTCATTGAGAAACGCCTCGATGACCGCGCCTTTGTGAAAGCCCTGCATTCTGATCTCGCAAACCATTTTCCCCGTCATCAAATCGAGTTCCGGGCGGTTGCCGACCATTTGCTGCGCCAACGAGAAACAGCGCTTTTCGAAATCCGGACGCAGGCGGAAGTGGAGCGCCACGGCCCCCGTTTTCCGTTCGACGAATATGCCCGGCTCGTCGCGAAAGGCCGCTTCCATATCCGCGGCGATTTCGTCCATCACGCTCGGATCAATCGCCGGCGTATGAAGATAGCCCGCGGCGTCACGGCGCTGAAGCCCATGAACACCCGCCACGGGCAAAACCAAGGGATGCAACAGGCGATCGATCGCGTGAATGTCGCGGCCCGAGACCAGCGCGAGCGCGCGCCCGACCTTATCGCGCAAGCGCTCGATAAACTGGATCGTCGCCGCGTCGACGCGCACGTCGTCGGGACGATCCTCGAGTTCGACAAGCGTTCCATCGAAGTCGAGGAAGATACAGTAACGGCTGAGGTCATCGATTGACGGCAACATTTCCGCGCTCCAAATTACCTTTAGCGACTGCGTCAAGCGCTCGCTGCTCCGAGCCCTCCGCGTTCCGAAATCCGTCCGCATTCTCGGCTTAGTCGTTCCCGCATGACTATTGGTGCGCATTGGTCAAGATAACCTCTTATACCGCCATTTGGGTCATGATTCCGGCCCGAATTTGAATTGCGAGCTCGAATACACGCTGTTCAAAACTTTAATGCCCAAGGCTATTCATTCGTTCCATTGGAACGCCACGGTTGGATCCTCCGTTCGGCATGCGCGAGGGATTCAGGCGGCGTGATTCGCCGGGCATCCCGCGCCAGAATCACGCGCCGATCCGGCTACGCGCCCAAGCTTTTCGTCGCTTGGCGCGATCCCGGCGGAGGCCTGGAACGATTTTGGGAAATTGGAGGCCTCGGAGGGAATCGAACCCCCGTACAAGGATTTGCAGTCCTCTGCGTCACCACTCCGCCACGAGGCCTCGTGCGCACCGGTGGCGGACCGGCACGTCGCGCCTATAGCAAAGAACATCTATCGACCGCAACCGTCCGACGCCGATTTGGAATGTATGGGTGAATAAAGATCCAAAGCCGCCGGTTCTTGAAATGGGCGCTTTGCAATCGCGAACAAGCTTGCTATACGGCCCCCCACGCCAACGTGCATTCCCTGATAGCTCAGCTGGTAGAGCAGTCGACTGTTAATCGACTTGTCGCAGGTTCGAGTCCTGCTCAGGGAGCCACCTCTTTTGAGGGGCGTTGAAAACACTCATAAAATTAGGCGCTTTCTACCCACTTTTTGTTGACCCCAAAAAAGTGGGAGTATCGTTGCCGCGCCAGTCGAGCAAGGGAGCGGGCGCCTCGGCCGTGTCTCGACGCCGGGAAATCAGGTGCATCGAGTCGCCGGCGATCCGCTTTTGGTTCGCCTTGCGGCTATAGCGCGCCGCCATTCGATTGTCGGTCCAGCCGAAAATTGCCATCATCTGTTTCTCGGTCGCGCCATTCTCGGCCGCGATACAGGCGCCGGCTTTTCTCAAGCCGTGAGCGGTGCAGTGTGGCAGCCCCGCCGCGTCGCACCACTGCCGCATGCGGATCCCGATCCCCGCGTCGCTATAAGGCTTGCCCTGGCCAGAGATCATGAACGTCAGGTCGCCGCATTTGCTGGCGGCGATGATCTCGCGCAGGACGTCGAGCATCGGGAGGTCGAGCGCGACAGCCTTGTTTTCGCGATTCTTGCGTTGGGTGAACCTTAGCCATGAGACCTGGCGTCCCGTCCGGGAATCGGTCTCCGTCCGAATGTGCTGGCGCCCGAACCGGATGACGTCCGACCGCCTTTGGCCGGTGAACATCAAAAGGGCCAAGAACAGCCGCGGCGTCGTGCCGATGGGATGATGGGCCTCGAAGATCGCCACCTCTTCCGGCGACCACGTATGGTAGCCGTCTGTTTTCATCTTGAACGTGGGCACGTCGCGGGCCGGATTGACGGTCAAGCCGAAGCGTTTGACGAGATCGTCCTGGGCCAATGCCCACTTATACAGTCCGCGAATCGCTTTGAGCCGGCCGTTCGCCCCTTCCGGCAGGTCGCGCTTGCGATCACGGAGCCCGCGCACATGCGCGGCGGTCATCGCCGAAAGAGGGACGACCGCCATCGTATCGGCCGATCCAGGCTGCAGCGGTTCGCGGAGAATCGAATCGAAAATGTTGCCTCGTGTCGACCGCGTCGAGGCGCCGAGGGCGCGAAACTCGACACTCCCCTTGTATTGTTCCACAAGCCACCGGAAAGTCCCCGTCAGCGCCGGCGTTATCTGGGCGACGCGAGGGTTCTTCGGCACGGACACGCCATTTAGAGCCAGCGCGTAGGCATCCCAAAACGCCGGGGAATCGGGCTCGGCGTGGATGCGGATTTTGGCGTGGCCGGGTCGCGCCACATAGAGACGAATGTTGCCGTGACGGTCGGCATCCTCCCACAGATAGCGCGGCTTGATCCACGGCATGGCGGATTCCGGTCTCATACCTTGAAGGACCAGTCTTTTTCGCCGGCCAGACCGTCATCGTGCAGCGGAGGGACACCCGGCGGCAAGTCCAATTTTTTGCGGGGCAAGAGGCGGAACGCCGCGAGCAGCTCGTCGGCGTCCCAAATGAGCGCGCCTTTGGCTTGGCGCGGCGCCGGCATCAAGCCCTCGTCGACCAGGCGCATGAACAGCGAGGGGCTCATGCTGAGATAAGCGGCCGACCCCTCGAGACGGAGCCCGACCGGCTCGCGCGGGCATAGGATCGCGGCGCGTTTCGCTGTCATGGACTCGGCGCCTTTCTCGCGTGTTTTCGCGGTAAAAGCCCCGCCGCGCTCGCCCCGGCGGCGGGGGATTCGGCCCGCGCCTTGCGGCGCCGCCGGACGGGGGGGTCACGCTGGGAGGACGGCGTTGGCGAGCCCGGTTCTGGAATGGGGTTGGTTTTCGCGACGATCGGCAGAGGCCCCGACAGGTCGGGAATCAGGACCGCGCGCGCGCCGGTCATAAGGGCCATTGCGGCCATCAAGCCGGCAAGAATCGACCCGGCGTAGTTTTGGGCCGCTTCCCATGCGGCATTCGCGCCGCGCTCAAAGCCGCGCTGTTCGGCGGCCGCGATCGCGGCTTCGTCCAGTCGACCGTCCCGCGCTTTTTTCGGTTTTGGTTGCTTTCCGGCTTTGGCAACCGTGTTAATTTTTTCGCCCTCATTCGAGGGGGCGGAAATTAACGTGCGTTGCTTTTTCCGTGCCTTGGCCGTGTCCCCTTTTTCTCCCTCGTTTGAGGGCGAAAAATGCGACATGCGCCCGAGGCCTCCGATCTCGATTTCAGGCATGGCGGTCTCCTTCTGGAGCGGGCGCGGCGGCGGAGCCGTCTGGTCCGGGACGTGATCGGGCAGGACCAAGCGGCCGATCTCGGCTTGGCTCGAATCGGCGCGGATAAAGACGATGGTGCGCGGCGCATGGAATTCGGCGTCGATCCCCGTCAGGTCGGGCGGCACCAGCCCGCGCTTCACCGCCAGGCAGGCCGCATATTGGCAGCGCCGCCAGGTGTCTCCGTGATGGGCATAGGCGAGCAGGCTCGGATCGCCGGCCATTTGCGTCCCGACCATCGGGAGCGTCATGGTCGCGGCGTGTTCGCGCCGCAGCTCTTGGACGCCCGGGTTTTGGGCGATGAGGGCGTTGGCGGCGCTCATGGCCCCTCCCTTTCCGGCTTGCCCAGAAGCGGCCGGAAGGTGCCGGTCTCGTATGTCAACGCGACCTCCTCCTTGACGGTCTCGTAGACGGTTGCGCCATTCGGCATCAGGATATGAGCTAAAAACTCTTCCTCGAAAGTGACGATGCCGCTTTCGACGGCCTCGAGTTTTGCCTTCACCAAAAGGACGAGCGCGCGCCAACGCTGGCGGCAGCCTTGTTCCCACAACTTTTCCGCGGCTGGCCCGGAGCGCTCGAACGTGATTGATCCCTGCTTATACTCGGTAAAGCGCTTTTCCCATCGCGAGGGCGTGATCATCCGGAATCGCACGAACCTGCCGCCGCAACGGAACTGCACCATGGCTCGATCGCCGTCCCACCCCGACAGAAAGCTGTCGGCGCCGTAGAGACGCACGATCGTCTCGATTTCCGCGCGGCTTTTCTCGACGGAGACCTCGGTCGTTTTGGCGTAACGCGTCATGGCCGCACCCACGGAGAGCAAGAGGTGTCGCTTGGCAACATCAAGGGATGGCGCGGATGGAAGTCCTTCGTCACGCCGAGTCTCCCCCGTGCCAGGTCCAAAATCCTTGCGCGCCCTTGGCCGGCCGTGGTGGCTCGAGATGTTGGATCGCGGTCAGCGGCCAGGCCCATATCGAATGGTCGATGCGATCCGAATCGGCGAGGCCCGCGGGCACCAGCTCGGTGGCGCGCTCCGGCACCCCGAGGATCGCGGTGCAGACCACGTGCGAGAGCGGCAAGATGCCGGGGCTCGTCAGGACGCGATCGAGAAGTTCGAGCGCGGGCTCGACGACGAGCGCGGTTCCCATCGCGCCTTCGTCGCGGAGCCGCAGGATCAGATCGCGCAGCTCTTCCTTGCGGATTGGGCGCGCGCCAGCATGGACGGCGATTCGCTTGCCGCGATAGGCGCGGGGCGCGCTCCATCGGCGAAATTCATAGGGCTTGGCGCCGATGGCGATCAGCGACGCCCAAGGCTGCCAGACGGTGAGGGCGGGGAGTCTCATGCGTCGCCCCTTGTAAGCTCGCCTTTGGCCAGCTCGCACAAGGCCGAGATCTCTGCCCGCTTTTGATCGACATGGGCCGCGACGACGATCTCGGCGAGTTCGAAACTCAGACTGTAAAGC
>JARLIW010000289.1 GCA_031291515.1 Beijerinckiaceae bacterium
GCCGGTGAAGGCGCGCGCGAGCGCCGCGAAGCCCTCGACTTCGATTTCTTCGGCGCGGCAAGACGGATCGAGTCCCGCTTCGGCGAGCAGCGCCAAGGCGTCGACGCCGAGCGTCTTGAGGGACTGCCGCAGCATTTTCCGCCGCTGGCCGAAAGCAGCCTGGGTCACCGCCGACAAAGCCTTCGCATCGCATGGAAACGGACTGGCGCGCGGCACCAGCTCGACGACGCTCGACGTGACTTTCGGCGGTGGGATGAAGGCTTGCGGCGGCACGTCGAACAGAATGCGCGTGCTGCAGCGCCAATTACACAACACCGCGAGCCGTCCGTACGCGGCGCGCTCGCGCGGGGTTGCCACGATGCGCTCGGCGACCTCGCGCTGGAACATCAGCACGAGACGGTCGAACCACGGCGGCCAAGGCTCGCTCTCGACCCAGCCCGTCAACAGAACCGTTGCGATATTATACGGCAGATTGGCGCAGATCCGCGCCGGGCCAAAGGCGGCATAATCAGTCGCGAGCGCGTCTTGCGACAAAACCCGCAGGCGTCCAGGGTAATGCGCGGCGATTTCGGCCAGGGCCGCGAGGCAGCGCTCGTCGCGTTCGATCGCGGTGACCTCGGCGCCGCCCGCGAGCAAGGCGCGCGTCAACCCGCCGGGACCAGGACCAATTTCAACCACGCGCGCGCCTTCGAGCGGGCCGGCCGCGCGGGCGATGCGGGCCGTCAGATTGAGATCGTAGATGAAATTCTGCCCCAGCGTCTTTTTCGCGGCGAGGCCATGGGTGGCGACGACCTCGCGAAGCGGCGGAAGATCGTCTAGCTGGCCGGACATGCCGCCCGATCTTGGCCGGAGAGACGGCCAGCGAGCCGGAGCGCGGCAATCAGACTGGAGGCATCGGCGACGCCCTGTCCCGCGATGTCATAGGCGGTGCCATGGTCGGGCGAGGTCCGCACGAACGGCAGACCGAGCGTCACATTCACCGCGCTGTCGAACGCCAGCGTCTTGATCGGGATCAGCGCCTGGTCGTGATACATGGTGACCGCGACATCGTAGCGCGCGCGCGCCGCCGCGTGGAACAACGTATCGGCGGGATGCGGGCCACTCACGCCATAGCCTTCGCCAGCCAGACGCGCGAGGGCCGGCGCGATGATCTCGATCTCCTCGCGGCCCATGTCCCCGCCTTCGCCGGCATGGGGGTTGAGACCAGTGACGGCGATCCGCGGCCGGGCGATCCCGAAGCGGGTGGTAAAATCCCGCGCCACGATGCGCACCGTTTCAAGGATCAGGCTTTCCGTGATCAGGCCCGGCACGCTCGCGAGCGGCACATGGATCGTCGCGGGCACCACGGCGAGCGTGGGCGACCAGAGCAGCATGACGGGGGACCCCGAGGCGCCGAACAAGCGCCGCGCCAGCTCCCCCATGAATTCGGTCTGGCCCGGATGTTTAAACCCCGCGCGATGCAGAATCTCTTTCGAGACGGGATTGGTGACGACCGCCGCCGCCTCGCCGGCGGCCACGAGTTCCGCGCTTCGCTCCATCGAGGCAATGGTCGCGGCGGCGTCGGCAATCTCGGGGCGTCCCGGCGCGCCGCATGTCACGCTGGGCAAGGGCGAAACGGGCAGCGCGCGAGCAAAAATTTCGGCGGCCTCGCGCGGCGCCGCGGTGGCGACTGGCACGTCCAAACCGAGCGCATCAGCACTCGCTTGCACGAAGGCTGGATCCGCCACGAGAAAAAAGGGCCAGGCCTCCGCTTGCGCATGGAGCGCGATCCATGCCTTGAGCGCGATCTCGACGCCGATGCCGGACGGATCGCCACGCGTCAAAGCGAGCGGCAACCGGCCAGGAGCCTGCGCCACTACCGCTTCTCGATGATGGCGCGTGATCGCAATTCCTTGATCCGCGTGGCCATATCCTGATCGATATGGGCCTGAACGATCCGGTCGCTAATGGTCTTGCGAATATCCGTATCGTCCTTCGGCGGCCCCCGATCGCAGATCGCAATCAACTCGATGCCCGAGGGCGTTCGTGACGGCGGGGTCAAGTGACCGATCGGCGTCTTGTCCAAAAGTTCTTTCAACGGCGCCGGGATCGTCGTCGACGACCGCGAAAACTCCTCGCGCACGGCAACACCCGGCATGGACTTGGCGTAAGCAAGACCGTCGTGGCAGTTGGTAAAGCGACCGCGCAAGGCCTCGGCTTCCTTCACCCGCGCGGCGACGACCGCGGGCCCGTCGGACGCGCCCAACGTGAAGACAACCTGACGCACCGTATAGAGCGTAATGCTGTTCTTGCCGCCAGTTTTGGCAAGCTCGGCGCGGACGGCGACTTCGCTGGCTTCGACGCCTTTGTTGAGCGCCTTGACGAGAACGTAAAAACCGAGCTCCGCCTTAAAATATGCGACGAAATGATCCTTCTCGACCCCGGCGGTCTGGATTTCATTTAGCAATTGCTGCGCCGGAATTTTCAACTTCCCCGCGTCCAAATTGACGGCTTCGCCGATTTCATTGTCGTTGACGGATATTCCGTAATGAGAGGCCTCGCGATATTTGAGGCGGTCGATGATCATGCTTTCAAGCGCCGCCTCGCGCGAGGCGGGCTGATGCAACACGCGGAGCAGTTTCATCCGCTGCTCGACGTCGATCGTGGTCACGGGATCCCCGTTCACCACCAAGGCGATCGCCTGGGCCCTGGCGGCGCCATGCGGCATGATGACGATTCCCGCGGCGAATACGGCCAACATCCCCAAGCGCAGGACGAAAAGGCAACGCTCGCGAACGGAGATCGCGCCTTCAGCCTTCACATAGCCCAGAAGCTTGCTTTCCGCAGAGCCGCAAAACCGCATCATCATCTCCCTTCGAAACTCCTGAAGCGTTTCCGCCTCGGGCGGAACTCTCCGTTCTTACAACCCGAAATAGGGCCGTTTTCGGACGCTTTTATTTTATGCCATCCACCGTGGACGGAGCCGGCGTCGCATCCGCCTGCGAGAATCGGGAGTCGCCCAGCGTCTTGAGTTCGAGCGAAAGCAAGTAAGTCTGGTTTCGGTTCAGCGTCCCCGTGCCATTGTTTTGGTAGACCGAAGTGTACGTGACCGAGAATGTCGTACACCCATCCACATAACCCGCGCCGAGGCCCATGGCCGCGATCGGGAACGAACCCGATTCGATATCGCCGGTGAGAGCGATGGGATAGAATTGACGGCTCATGTCAAAAGTCACGTTACCTTTGACAAAGTAGTTCTTCATAAAATCATATTTGCCGTTCAGCGACAGGCCTTCGCGCGTCACGTTGTAACCAATCAGCGGCTGCGCGGTATAACGCGCGAATTGAATGCCTCCGTTGAAGGAGCCAATGTGAAGGTTGGTCACGACGTCGATCCGGCGTGGCTCCAACGTATCGACGTCGAAACGGCTGTTCGCCGCGAAGGAGATGAAGGAGGCCGGCGCCACGGTCGCGCCGGCGACGTAGTCGGAACGGCGCGTATCCAGGCCCGAACTCAAGCCGACGTTGGCGGCATCGGCGGTTGCATAGGAATTCTTGCCGGCAAGCTGCGCGGATTGGCCGGCAACGAAACTGGCATAGCCCCCGTTTTTGAAATTCATCGACAATTGCGCGCCGTAATTCGACCGCGTGCCCGTCTCGAACTGATCGTATCCGGAATATTTGTTCCAGTCGAAGAGGTTGGAATTGTCGAACACCAGACTTTGGGAATCGATATTGAGCATCGATTGCGTGCCGATCTGATCGCTCGGCCGCGCAATCACTTGCACGATAGGCTCGAAGATAATGGAGGCAAAACTCGTCGTGGCCAGAATCGGGTAGCGATATTCAAGCCCCAGCGCCGGCGTCACGTAACCAGACGCCCCCTGGCTAACGAAGGCGTTTTGCGAAGAATTTAAAATCGTCGACGAACTGCCGCCATTCGAGAACGTGTGGGAATTCGTCGTATTAAGGCTCAAATCTTCCGCGTTGACATGCACGAAGGCAAAGGGTGTCCAGACTTCTCCGAGCGGATCGATATATTTGCGCTGATAGGTCAGTTGCGCCGTCGCGCGATTGTAGTCGCCCCCGATGCTGCGCAACAGACAAGACGTCCCCGGCGTCTTACCCGGCAGATAGGTGTTGCAGACATTATACAGCCCATAGGCGGAATCGAGCGTCTGCGCGCCGACCGACTGGAAACTCGCCGTCGTGGCGGAAATGCTCGTGAAATTGAAGTCGAACTCGAGCTGGCCGCCGATACCGTTCGACTTCGCGGGATCGATGTCGAACGTGTGATTATAGTCGAGCACGGGATGGACGACGGGTTGTTGCGTCTGAATGTCCTGCGCCGACAATCCCTCGATATAATAGCCGCGCAAATCGAAATAGCTGCGCTGCCCCTGCCCCGTCAGGTAAATCGTCGAGATCGATTCGCTGAAATAATTCGCGGACGTGGTCGGGCTGTGGACCGCGAAATCCTGCAGATAATATTTGTCCGACAGGGCAATGATGTCCCAGCCGAATTTCCACTCCTCATTGAGGTCGAAATCGCCCTTGGTTTGAACATCGCCGCGAAATCGCCGATTGCTCGAGCCGTATGGCGGATTGGCGAACACGCTCGGATCGGTCTCATCGATCCCCGAGGCCTTGATATAGTACATCCCATTCTCGAAACGCTGGCGAAACTCACCCGCGCCGAAAAAGCCCTGACTGGTGAAAACGGTCGGGGTTAGCGTGAGATCGTAATTGGGCGCGAGATTGAAGAAAACCGGCAAGCCAACGCCATAACCGAGCGCCGACCGGTAGAGCTCGGTGGGCGAGAGAATCCCCGATTTCCGGGTGACGTCGGGATCAGGCGTCGAGTAAAATGGAACATAGGCAAGGGGAACGCCGAGGAATTCCAAATAGGCATCCTCGAAATAGACCATCTGCTCTTGTTTTTTATGGATGATCCGCTTCGCGCGGACTTGCCATAGCGGCGGCCGCGACGGATCCTCCTTACAGAGTGCGCAAGCGGTATAGGTCCCGCGCTCATAGACCGTGGTTTCGTTGTCGGGGCCCGCGCCACTCGTGCGTTCGGCGCGCGGCGCACTGAAATGCGTCTGTTGTTTCGTCTCGGCGCGGAGACTATCGACGAAACCATCGCGAAAATTATCGGTCAGATCGAAGCGATCGCCGTAGACGACGGTTCCGTCCTTCTCGGTGAGCTTCGCGTGCCCCTCCGCGAACAGGCGCTTCGTCGTTTTGTTGTAAATGACCTTGTCGGCCTGCAGCGTCTTGCCTTGGTAATAAATCCGCACATTTCCAGAAGCGGCGACTGTGTTCGCATCATTGTTCTGGACGAGTTCGTCGGCCTCGACGATCATCTTGTCGGGCGTCTTCTCGGCACTGTCCGTCTTCGCCGCCGCGGCGGCGCCATGGGCGGGCGCGACCGTCTGCGCTCGAACGCCGGATCCGGCGACAAGAACAAGAACGACGAACATGATGCACGGGATTGCGGCCGAAAGCCGCGCCAAGCCAGCAAGAGGCCCACGCGCCATCCACGCAAAAGACGACATCTCCGGCTTCACGCGAACCGGAGCCCATTGGCTTCGCCGGACGCAGGAGGAGCCAAAAGGCCCACGAGGCGTAACACGCCGCCCCATCAACCATCCTCCTGGTTCAACAACGCCAATGCACCCAACATGCTCCCGACCACGGCCGGCGACCAAGCCGCCACAGGCGGGCTCAGGAGCCCCGATCCGCCGAGATCGCCAACGAATTTTGTCGCTACATAAAGCACAAAACCAGCGCTCACGCCACCACCAATAAACTTCCCGATTCCGCCAAATCGAAAGAACCTTAAAGAGAACGCCGCCGCGATGAGCGTCATCGCGACCAGAAGCAGGGGCCGCGCCAAAAGAGTTTGAAACTGCAAGCGATATCCGCTCGCATCGAGGCCGGCCAATTCGGTTTCCGCCCGCAACGCCGGCAAGTCCCAAAACGGGACAGACTCCGCCGACATCGACCCTTCGGTGACCTGCCCAAGCAGCAGATCGGTCGCGAGAAGGTAGGTCTTGAACACGCGAGAATCTTCCCCCGGCTCGGAAACCTTCGCGTCGTCAAGGCGCCAGAACCCTGGCTGCAACGTCGCGCGGGCCGCGTTCACGCGGGCCTGAAACTGCCCGGACCGGTCGTAGACATAGGCCGTCACCCCGATCAAGACATTGTTGTTATTACTCGTTTTTTCAGCCTGAAGGATCGATTCGCCATCGATGCTTCGTTGACGCGTCCATAATCCAGCCTTCGCGGTGTTGGACCCGTCATTGCCGAAAATCGTCAGCTCGAGCTTGTCCGCCTCTTGCTTCATCACGGCTGAAACCGGATTGAGAAGCGTCACCGACGCGATGCCGATCAGAACCGCGATCAAGATGGGCGGACCGAGGAACTGCCAAACCGAGACGCCGGCCGCGCGCGCCACCAAAAGCTCGAGTTTGCGCGTCAGGTTCAGAAACACCGCCATCGAGCCAAACAAGACACAGAACGGCAAGACCTGTTCGGAAACGACCGGCGTCCGCAGAAACGAGAGATAGGCGACGGAGGACGCCGCAACGCCCGGAATATTGCCCGTCCGTCGCAAAAGCTCCACGAAGTCAATGACATAGACAAGACTGAAAATGGTCGCGAAGACGGCCGCGATCATCCGGAAAAACCGAGACGATAGGTAGAGGCCAAGCGTGGCGCCGATCATTACAGGCGTCGATTCGAACGCGCCGGGCCGGGGCGCCGGGCCTCGCGGATGACGCGGCCGGGCCCGGAAACGGACAGAATCGGAAATGGCTTGCGTCGCATCATTGAGGATCGGACCGTCTCCCAAACCGTCTTCCAGATAAAGCCGGCTGGCTTTTCCCGCAAAAAAAAGCGCTCAACATGACGCGTCCCGGCCATGCGACGCAATGTCTCGAGCCTTCGTTCGCGAAAGCCTTCGCGCGCCGATAACCCGAACGCGATTCTAACGCTCTGACTCAAAAGCGCTTTCTGCCTGTCTGTACGGTTGTCTCGCAAGAAAGTGGTCTGGCGCGGCCCTCGTTGAAACCTCATAAACGGTGGCGCTCCAAGGGCCTAGTGTTTAACGGCAACACACCACATCTACGATGCGGCCAAATTCCGCCGATCGGCGCGGCTTGGTCCAACAGGACACTTGCGCCATAAGCGAGAGATTAACATGATAGTCGCTAAGACTTGGACGTACGATGCGCTTGGACAGGCGATCCCGACCGCCAGAATCGCTCGTTTTCGATAATATCCCGCACCATGTTACACCACCACGTCAACGGCGGGCCGAACCGCCGGTAAGGGAACCCGATGTCAGACCCCATTAAAATCGATTATACCGCCCTCGGAAGCCTCAACCTCCACGCGACGCTGCCCACCCGGACCGACGACGGGCCAAAGACCCTCGTGATGTTCGCGGGGCCGGACCTCGCCTTGGGCGCCGCCACGAAATCGCTGTTGGGCGCCGAAGGCGGCGAATTGATCAAGCGCGCGTCGACGGCCGCCAAATTCAAGGGCAAGCCGGGGCAGACGCTCGATATCGTCGCGCCCGCCGGACTGTCCGCCTCGCGCCTTTTGGTGATCGGAACCGGCGCCGAGGCCAGTGGCGACGATTCGAAGGACGTTGAGTCCAAGCCCTTCGATCTCGTCACGCTCGGCGGCACGGTCGCGGGCAAGCTCGGCCAGGGTGCGCAAGCGGTTATTCTTGTCGATTTCCCGCGCGCCGCTGGCGACCTCGCCAAGGCGGCCGGCGATTTGGCGCTGGGTCTGCGCCTGCGCGACTATAAGTTCGACCTGTACAAAACCAAAAAGAAAGATGACGCCGAAGAGGAAACGGCGACGTCGGCCGTTCTCGCCGTCGCCGATGTCGCGGCGGCCCGCGCGGCGGCGGCGGCCGTATCGTCCGTCGCCGACGGGATTTTGACCGCGCGCTCCCTCGTGAACGAGCCCGCCAACATTCTCACCCCCGAGGTTTTCGCCGGCCGCGCCAAGGAATTGGAAGCCCTTGGCGTCGAAGTCACGATCCTCGATGAGGACGCCATGAAGGCGCTCGGCATGGGCGCGTTTCTCGGCGTGAGCCAAGGCTCGGCGCAACCGGGCCGGATCGTGATCCTCCGCTGGAACGGCTTGGGTTCGGATGTCCCCGAAGGCCACCAGCCGATCGCGTTTGTCGGCAAGGGCGTCACCTTCGATACCGGCGGCATCTCGATCAAAGGCGCCGCCGGCATGGAAGACATGAAGGGCGACATGGCCGGCGCGGCCTGCGTGACAGGCCTGCTGCAAGCCTTGGCCGGCCGGAAAGCCAGGGTCGATGTCATCGGCGCCATCGGTCTCGTCGAAAACATGCCCGGTCCGGATGCCCAGCGCCCTGGCGACATCGTGACCTCGATGTCGGGGCAAACCATCGAGATCATCAACACCGATGCCGAAGGCCGGCTCGTGCTCGCCGACGTCTGCTGGTACGTCCAGGACAAATTCAAGCCGAAATTCATCGTCGATCTCGCGACCCTCACGGGCGCCATTCTCGTGGCGCTCGGTCAAGAATATGCAGGGCTCTTCTCCAACAACGACGAGTTGAGCGAGCGCCTCGTCGCCGTCGGCAAGGCGACGGGCGAGAAAGTCTGGCGCATGCCGCTCGCGCCGGCCTACGACAAACTGATCGATTCGAAATTCGCCGATGTGAAAAACAGCGGCGGGCGTCATGCCGGATCGATCACGGCGGCGCATTTCATCAAGCGCTTCGTCAACAATACGCCCTGGGCCCATCTCGATATTGCCGGCATGGGCATGAGTTCCCCCGCCAACGAGATCAACCAAAGCTGGGGCTCGGGCTGGGGCGTGCGGCTGCTCAACCGTCTCGTGGCCGATTATTACGAGGCCCGCTGAGATCGCGACATGACAGAGATCTGGTTCTATCATCTCCAGAACCAGCCTCTGGCGCGCGCGTTGCCGACCCTGGTGGAAAAGGCGATCGAGCGCGGTTGGCGCGTCGCGATCCAAACCGCCGAGGAGAGCAGCCTGAAGGGGCTCGACGATCTCCTCTGGACCTATGCGCCGGAAAGTTTCTTGGCGCATGGCCTCGCCATCGATCCCGATTGCGAACGCCAGCCCGTGGTTCTCACCCACGAGGCTGGCAATCCCAATAACGCGGCATTGCGGATCTATGCCGCGCGGGCCGAGGTGGATCTCGATCCCGCCACCTCGCTCTACGCGCGCGCGATCCTGTTGTTCGACGGCCGTGTCGAGGCCGAGGTGCAAGCGGCGCGAACGCAATGGTCGAAGCTCAAGGCCAAGGGTTTTACGCTGGCTTATTGGCAACAAAGCGAAGAGGGGCGTTGGGAACGAAAAATGTAACGTTCTCTATTTGAGCTCTTCTTGTTCTTTAAGGTGAAAGACTTTATTTACCGCAATTAAGATCGCCCTAATACAACACCGCTTTTTTCGCGCATCTTTCGGCGAATGTTGTTAGTCTTCGAACAGCCAAAAAACACAACTCTTTGAAAAACTTATCATTTCCATCGAGCGGGTGATCTCACCCTCCGCCCGGCCGACGGGCTTTCGGCCATGGCCTAAGCGCCCTACGACAGGAGGGACAATCGAATGAATGTGGTTTCCCCCGTGTCCGGCGCGCCTTGCGCGTTCAAGGGCTGCCGTGGATTTTTTTATCCTGGCGCAACGGACGTCGGAATCGTGCTCTGCCCGCCGTGGGGACCCGAGGAGCTTTCGGCACGGGCGTCCTGGCGGCGGCTCGCCGAGGCGATCGCGGCGGCTGGCTATCCTTGTCTAAGCTTCGATTATCCCGGCACCGGCGCTTCGCTTGGAAGCATGACGGGCATCACCGATATCGCGCAATGGACGCAAGCGGCGGACGCGGCGGCGGGTTTTCTCCGCGCGTATAGCGGCGTGAAGCAGTTTGTCTTCATCGGTCAGTCTCTCGGCGCGGTTTTGGCGATGGAGGCCGCCGCCGGGCGAATCGACGTCGCGACGCTGATCTTGATCGCGCCCGCGACAACGGGCGCCGCCTACGTTCGCGGCCTCATGGCGCTCACCGAACAAGCGGGCGAACGCGGGGGCCTCGACCTCGCCGGCTATTCGCTTTCCGCGCCGATGCTCGCAAGCCTCCGGGGGCTCGATCCCATGAGAAGCGGGACCGGCAGCCTGAAGAGCGTCGTGGTGTTCGACCGACCGGATCGCAAGGCCGGCGCGCATGTGTCCGAGCATTTCCGCCGCAACGGCCTCGCCTCGTCGCTCGAAATCATTCCCCCCTCCGACGGCGCGGAGCCTGGCGCCCGGCCGCCCGGCGCGCTCCCCGTTCCCGTCGAGTCGATCGTCGCCGCGCTGATGACATCGCATCCGCCCGGCGAACGGACGAGCCTTCCGCGCTTGCCGTGCCTGCCGGCCACGTTACGCGCCGCCTCGTTCCGGGAAGAGCCCCTGCCGGCCGGGCCGGATGGGCAATACCGCGGGCTCCTGTGCGAGCCTCCTCATCCCATCGCGGGCCAGCCCGTCCTCGTTCTGCTCGACGAAGGTCTGACGCCACGCATCGGCTGGCGGCGGATGGCCGTCGACCTGACCCGGGCGCTGGCCGCATCCGGCCATGCCAGTCTGCGCCTCGACATCCAAGGCCTCGGCGACGCCGAAATCGCGCGCGCCATCGGCCATGCCGTGGAGGCCCTCGAAGCGCGCGGCGCCATCGGGATCGCGGTGGCCGCGCTCGGCCCAGCGGCGCGTTTGGCTTTGGCGGCCCGCGACCGGCGTATTACCGACGTCATTGCCATCGACGCGACAAACCTCGCGGCGGAGACAAGGCCTGACGGCGCGTCGAGCCTGTTGGCCCTCGTCACCAGCGAAGCGCTGTCCCGGCGCCCGCCCCCGGGCGAAGAACGGACGCTGTTCTTTCAAGACCTCGCCAGCGCCGCCCGGCATCACGGTCGCCGCGCGATCCGCGACCGCGCCGAAAGCTTGCTTCGGGAGGCGCTCGAAAGATTGAAATCCAAACTGCCCGCCTCGCTCCGCGCCTTGATCCTGCGCGACCCCGGACCCGCGCGCGTCAAACGCCTGTTCGAGGGTCTCGCGCAAGCCGGCACGCGGGTTTCGCTCGTCTACAGCGGCGATCCCGCTTCGCTGCGCGAACTCGCGAGCTATTTCGGCGGATTCGGCCGGAAACTCAATTCCCCCGGCTGCACTGTCTGGCTGATGCCCGGCGACAGCCAAGACCCGACGGCCCCGGAGGCCGCCTCTTGGCTGCTCGATCATTTCATCGATGTATCGCGCGACATGTCGCGGCAGCCCGCGCCAGTGGATCGCCAAGCCGCGGCGTGACGCTTCGGCTTAACTCCCGCGAGCGGGCATGATAGGCAGGCGGGAATCAACCACCCCGCTTACGCCGGTTTGTATCGGCGAGTGAGCCAAACCGGGCCTTGCCGATGATCAATGTGACTTTCCCCGATGGCGCCTCGCGCCAGTTCGAAGACGGCGTTTCCGGCGCCGATATCGCCAAAAGCATCTCGCCCTCGCTGCTCAAACGCACGGTCGCCATGATGCGCAACGGCGTATTGAGCGACCTCTCGGACCCGGTCGACAGCGACGTCGCTCTCGAATTCGTCTCGCGCGACGACCCCCGCGCGCTCGAACTGATCCGCCACGATGCCGCCCATGTGCTGGCCGAAGCGGTGCAGACGCTCTACCCCGGCACGCAGGTCACGATCGGCCCCGTCATCGAGAACGGCTTCTATTACGACTTCTATCGCGCCGAACCGTTCACGCCCGAGGATTTTGCCGCGATCGAAAAGAAGATGCGCGAGATCATCGCCAAGGACGCGCCCTTCACCAAGGAATATTGGACGCGCGACCAGGCCAAGGATTGGTTCGAGAAAAGCGGCGAGGCTTTCAAGATCGAGCTTGTCGACATGATCCCGGCCGATCAAGCGCTGAAAATCTACAAGCAAGGCAGCTGGCTCGATCTGTGTCGCGGGCCGCATATGACGTCGACCGGCAAGGTCGGCCAGGCGTTCAAGCTCATGAAAGTGGCGGGCGCCTATTGGCGCGGCGATTCCACGCGGCCGATGCTTCAGCGCATCTATGCCACCGCCTTCGCCAAGCAAGAGGATCTCGACGCCTATCTCAAGCAGCTCGAGGAAGCCGAGCGCCGCGACCATCGCCGCCTGGGCCGCGAAATGGATCTGTTCCATTTCCAGGAAGAAGGCCCCGGCACGGTGTTTTGGCACCCCAAGGGTTGGACGCTGTTCCAGACGCTGATTTCCTACATGCGCCGCCGCCAGGACGAAACCGGTTACGTCGAGGTCAACACGCCCCAGGTGCTCGATAAATCGTTGTGGGAAACGTCGGGCCATTGGGGCTGGTATCAGGAGAACATGTTCGCGGTGAAATCCGCCCATGCCTTCACCCGTCCCGACGACCCGGAGGCCGACCAGCGCGTCTTCGCGCTGAAGCCGATGAACTGTCCCGGCCATGTGCAAATCTTCAAGAACGGCCTGAAGTCCTATCGCGATCTCCCGCTGAAGATTGCGGAATTTGGCATTGTTCACCGCTACGAGCCCTCGGGCGCGATCCATGGCATCATGCGCGTCCGCGCCTTCACGCAGGACGACGCGCATGTGTTCTGCACGGTCGACCAGATCCAGGACGAGGCTCTGAAGATCAACGATATGATCCTGTCGATCTACAAGGACTTCGGTTTCGAGGACATCCTGGTCAAGCTCTCGACGCGCCCCGACAAGCGCGTCGGATCGGACGAGGTCTGGGACAAGGCCGAAGAGGCGCTCGGCCGCGTGCTCGACGGGATCGCCGCGTCCGGCTTGAAAACCGGCATCAATCCCGGCGAGGGCGCGTTCTACGGTCCGAAACTCGAATATACCTTGCGCGACGCCATCGGCCGCGAATGGCAATGCGGTACGACGCAGGTCGATTTCAACCTGCCCGGCCGCTTCGGCGCGTTCTACATCGGTCCCGATAGCGACAAACTGACGCCGGTCATGATCCACCGCGCGATGTTCGGCTCGCTCGAACGCTTCACCGGCATCCTGATCGAGAATTACGCCGGTCATTTGCCGCTGTGGCTCTCGCCACTGCAGGCCGTGGTCGCGACGATCACGTCGGATGGTGACGATTACGCCTATGAGGTGATCGCGCTCGCGCGCAAGGCCGGGCTGCGCGTCGACGCCGATCTGCGCAACGAGAAGATCAACTACAAGGTGCGCGAACACTCGCTGGCGAAAGTGCCCGTCATGCTCGTCGTCGGGCGCAAGGAAGCGCAGGACCGCACGGTCTCGATCCGGCGGCTCGGCTCGCAGGCGCAGACGATGATGGGGCTGGAAGAAGCGCTGGCGGCGTTGAAGGCGGAGGCGACGGCGCCGGATTTGCGGGGGTGATTTCGCCGTCCTGCCCGGCACAAGGCCGGGCATGACGGCGAGGGGGACGCAATCAGGCATTCAATTCTTCATACAGGTCGCGCCATTCCGCGTTCATGTCGAGGATGAGGCGAACCTTCCAGGCGCGAGACCAGTGTTTCATCGTGCGCTCACGTTGGGCTGCATCGCATAACGCGAGATGGCAACGATCATTTCAAGGCGCACCCCGCCGTCATGGCCGGGCTCGTCCCGGCCATCCACGCCGCGACATCGCGGCCTTCTCCGGCAAAGCGCGGCAAACGTCCTGGCGTGGATGCCCGGCACAAGGCCGGGCATGACGGCGAAGGGGCTGCCTGTTGAAAAGAATGCAC
>JARLIW010000070.1 GCA_031291515.1 Beijerinckiaceae bacterium
CACGCCGACGCCGGTCGCGGGATGCGCGGTTCCCTTGGGCAGCGTGATTACGGTGGCGTTCCTCCCCACGGTCACGGTGGCCGACGTCACGACGTTCCTGCAAAGCTACCACGTCACCTTGGAAGACGGGCCGGACGCCGACGGCGTCTACAAAATCCGCCTGTCCGACCAGCGGCTGCCGGAAACGCGGATCAACGAGGTGATCGCCTCGATGCGCGCCCAGACGACGATCGTCCGCTTGGTTCAAGGCTAATATCGATCGCACGAGACAAAAAGCGGGGGGCGTGTCGCCACCCGCTTTTTTCGCGCTCGGGCTAAAGGCCAATTCGCCGCAATTTCGAATATTTCACCGGCATATGCGACTTTATTCGAGAGGCGATACCTCTATAATTAAGATTTGATGGGAATGATGGGCGTCCCACATATCGCGGAGGTCCCGGATGGGAAAAACGCCGGTCCCCTTGCCCCTGACCTGTAACAACGATGCCCTGCGTAAGGCGACACGGCGGCTCGGGCAGCTCTTCGACGATATTTTGCAGCCGAGCGGCCTACGGGCCACCCAGTCGGGACTGCTGAGGCACATCAAGCAATTGAATGGACCCACGATGACGCAACTGGCCGACGAGCTCGTGATGGACCTCTCCGCCCTTGGCCACACGCTCAAACCCCTCGCGCGCGACGGCTATATCACGCTGACGCCGGACGCGCGGGACCGCCGCGCCAAGCGCGTCAAATTGACAGCCAGCGGCGAGGCCAAGGTCGCGGAAACCGAATTGCTCTGGCGCATCGCGCAAACGCGGTTCGAAGCGGCCTTCGGTCAGCGCAAGGCCGAAAAATTCCGAAAAACGCTTGCCCTTCTAGCCTCCAGCGACTTCACCGAAGCGTTCCATACCGCAACGAAGATCAATCGGAAGCGGCATGCCCCCGGGTCCGGCGGCAAAGCCGAAACCGTCAAAACAAGCATATGAGGGTTTTTGGGATCCGTTAGAGGCATCTGCCCGCGACCTTTCGGCGAATTCCAGACTGGTCAAAGCCCTCCGACAGGCCCATGGGATCGGACACGCCTCTTGCACGGGACGACAACATGACCACGATCAAACGGATCCTGCTGGCTTCCCGCCCGACCGGCGAAGTCACCCCGGCCAATTTCCGGTTTGACTCCATGTCCGTACCAACGCTGGAGGACGGCGAGGTGTTGGTGCGCCACCACTATCTCTCGCTCGATCCCTATATGCGCGGCAGGATGAGCGACGCGAAGAGCTATGCCGCGCCGCAGCCGCTCGACGAGGTCATGCTCGGCGGCACAGTCGGCGAGGTCGTGGAGTCGCGCAACTCGGGCTTCAAGACGGGCGACAAGGTCTCCGGGTTCGGCGGTTGGCAGGAATTTTCGGTCAGCACCGGACGCGATTTGCAAAAGCTGCCGGATTTGCCGATCCCGATCTCGGCCTATCTCGGCGCTGTCGGCATGCCCGGCATCACGGCGTGGTATGGCCTCGAAAAGATCTGCAAGGTGAAACCCGGCGAAACGCTCGCGGTCAGCGCGGCCAGCGGCGCGGTCGGCAGCGTGGTCGGCCAACTCGCCAAGGCCAACGGCGCGCGCGTCATCGGCATCGCGGGCGGCGCGGAAAAATGCGCTTACGTCACGCGGACGCTCGGCTTCGACGCGTGCCTCGATTACAAGGCCGGCGATCTCGACGCGGCGTTGAAAGCCGCCGCGCCCCAGGGGCTCGATGCCTATTTCGAAAACGTCGGCGGCGCGGTCAACGCGGCGGTCTTGAAACGCCTCAACCCGTTTGCCCGGATCGCCGTCTGCGGCCTGATCTCCGGCTATAACACCAATGAGACGACGTCCCTCGACCTCCGCTGGGTTCTCGTGCAGCGCCTCAAAATCGAGGGGTTCATCGTCTCCGATCATCTCGACATCTGGCCGCAAGCCTTGCGCGAACTCGGCACCCTGGTGGCCTCGGGCAAGCTGCATTTCCGCGAGAGCATCGCGGAAGGCCTCGCGGCGGCGCCGGAGGCCTTCATTGGCCTGCTCGAGGGCAAGAATTTTGGCAAGCAGCTGGTGAAGCTGGTTTAGGACGCGCCAAGCCGCCGCCGAACGAGTTGTGAATGGTAACAAATCCGGGGGCATCGCGGCTGCGGCGAGACCCTCATCCGCGCTGACGCGAAGGGCACCTTCTCCCACACGTGGGAGAAGGACGCGGCAAAAGCGGGCATCCCGACCCTCTCGGAAACTTCCCCGCATGCCGCCCTTGCCTTCCCGGCCCCTTCGGGCCAAAAGACAGATGTGCTGCACATCAACGACATAACGCTCCGCCTCGGGCCGCGCGTGCTTTTCGATCACGCCAGCGCCGCGCTGCCGGAAGGCGCGCGGATTGGCTTCGTCGGACGCAACGGGACCGGAAAAACCACTCTTTTCAAGATGATCGCGGACGAGTTGTCCCCCGATACGGGCTCGCTCACGCTGCCCAAGCAGATGCGGCTCGGCCGCGTCGAGCAGGAGGCGCCGGGCGGCCCCGGCTCGTTGATCGATTTCGTGCTCGCCGCCGATCTCGAACGCACCAAGCTGCTCGAGGAAGCCGAGACCGCGACCGACCCGCAGCGCATCGCCGATATCCACGCCCGTCTCGTCGACATGAACGCCCATGCCGCGCCGGCGCGCGCCGCGCGCATTCTCGCCGGTCTCGGCTTCGATTTCGAGGCGCAGGCGCGGCCGCTCTCGGCCTTTTCGGGCGGCTGGCGCATGCGCGTGGCGCTCGCCGCGGTGCTGTTTTCCGAGCCGGACCTGCTGCTGCTCGACGAGCCCACCAATTATCTCGATCTCGAAGGCACGCTCTGGCTGATCGACTATCTCCAGCGCTATCCCGCGACCATCCTCGTCATCTCTCATGACCGCGACATGCTCGACGCGGTCTGCGACCATATTCTGCATCTCAACCATTCCAAGCTCACGCTGTGGACCGGCAATTACACGAGCTTCGAGAAGCAGCGGCGCGAACAGCAGGCGATCGAAGCGAAGCACAAGAAGAAGCAGGACGAGCAGCGCAAGCATTTGCAGGCCTTCGTCGACCGTTTCCGGGCGTCGGCGACCAAGGCCGCGCAGGCGCAGTCGCGCATCAAAATGCTCGCGCGGATGGAGCCGGTGACGGCGCTCGTCGATGGCGGCGTGCTGCCGTTTCACCTGCCCTCGCCCGCCAAGCCACTCAAGCCGCCGATCATTTCGATGGACCACGCCAGCGTCGGCTATGACGGCAAGGCCGTGCTCAAAAACCTCAACCTGACGATTTCGGACGATGACCGCATCGGCTTGCTCGGCTCGAACGGCAACGGCAAATCGACTTTCGCCAAGCTGATCGCGGGGCGGCTGCAGCCGCTCGACGGGACGGTGAAGCGCTCGGCGAAAATGGAGGTGGGCTTTTTCGCCCAGCATCAGGTCGACGATCTCGACGAGGGTGCGACCCCCTATCAATGCGTGCAGCCGCTGATGAAAGGCGCGAGCGAGGCGCAAATCCGGGGCAAATGCGCCCAGCTCGGTTTTGCCAATGTGAAGGCCGATACCAAGGTCGCGATGCTGTCGGGCGGCGAAAAGGCGCGGCTGTTGATGGGCCTTTCGACCTTCACGGGGCCGCATCTGCTGATCCTCGACGAACCGACCAACCATCTCGACATCGACAGCCGCGCCGCGTTGATCGAGGCGATCAACGAGTACCAAGGCGCCGTGATCCTGGTCTCGCACGATCGCTATCTGCTCGATGCTTGCGCCGACCGCCTGTGGCAAGTCGCCGATGGCACGGTGAAGCCTTTCGACGGCGATATGGACGATTACAAGGCGCTGATTCTCGGCACCCCCGACAGCAAGCCGCGCAAAAAAGCGCAACTGGAGGCGGTGGCTTCCGCACCCGCCGCAAAAGCGCCGCCGCCCAAGGCGGCCGTCCCGCTCAAGAAGCGGCTGACGGCGGTCGAAGACCGGATCACCCAGTTTCAGGGCCTGATCGCGCGGATCGACAAGGCCTTGTCCGATCGGGATGCGTTCATCAGCCAGCCCACCCGCGCGGCGCAGCTCGCCAAGCAACGCGGCGAATTGGCCAAGGCTTTGAGCACGGCGGAAGACGAATGGCTCATGCTCAGCGCCGAGCAGGACGCCGCGCAATGAAGATGGAGCCGTGATGGGAAAGGCACGCCAGTGATCGGCCGGGCCGAGGCCAAGGAGGCGGCGACGTCAGACCACCCGCGCTGGCTCATGCCCGCCGTGCTCGCGGGCTTTGGCGGGCTGATCGCGGCGTCGGCCTTCGGCATCGCGCCTTACGTGTTCGAACCCGCGACCCTGGAACGCGAGATGGCTAGCCAGATCCGGGCCACCACCGGTCTCGTGCTCGACGCGAAGGGCCCCGCGCGGTTTGGCCTGTTTCCTCAGCCTCATCTTTCCATGGCCGGCGTCCACTTGGCCGATCCCTCGCGCAGCCTCACGATCGATGCCGATGCGTTTTTGGGCGAGGTGCGGTTTTTTCCGCTCTTGACGGGGCGCCTCGAAATCACGAGCGCGACGCTGATTCATCCCCGGCTCGACGTCGATCTCGATGGCGGGCCGATCCCTTCGGATAGCACGATCGGCCAGGCCCTTCACGCCGCGCCCGGCCTGCCCGACGGTCCAAACCAGCGCCTCGGTATCGTCACTCTGAGCGATGGCAGCGCCACGATCGGCAACCGGGCGACGGCCGGTCGGGTCGCTGTTTCGCATATCAATGTCACCGTCGATTGGCGCAATCTCAATGCCCCGGCGGCATTGACGGGAACCGTTGAATTTCAAGGAGAAACAGCCGAAGTCGCGGCCTGGATCGGGCTCCCCTCCAGCCTGATGCGGGGCGACCGGTCACCGCTCGCGCTGCACATCCAATCCGCCGCGCTCAACCTGTCCGCCAATGGCACGCTCGAAAGCACGCCGCCTCTGCGATACCGCGGCCATATTTCGGTGGAAGCGCCGTCGCTGCCCGCCGTCATGACGCTGGGCGGTTACAAAATGCCTCTGCCGGCCCCGTTCGCCAATCTTTCGCTCGCCGGCGATGCCACCATCGGCGGCGGCGCGATGGACCTTCAAAATCTAAGATTGCGCCTCGACGGCAACGATTACGAAGGGACCCTGGCCTATCAAGACAAGGGCGAAACCTCGGCGCTGTCGGGTACGCTGGCGACCGAACAATTGTCGCTCGCGCCGTTTTCGGACAATATGCCCCAGTTGCTCGACTCCAATCGGCATTGGTCGACGGACCGACTGAAGATCGATCCCCGCGACCAGTTGGACCTCGATCTGCGCATTTCGGCGACCCATCTTCGCGCGCCGCCGCTGATCATCGACGACGCGGCCCTCGCGGTCATCACGCGCGACCAGCGCACCGAAGTCGCGCTCGTGGCGGGCAAGGCCTACGGCGGCACGATCAAGGGTCGGGCCTCGATCGGCCTCTCGGAGTCCGGGCTCAGCCTTCGCGCCACGGGTTCGTTGGGCGAGGCCGATCTGTCGGCGCTCAGCTGGGATCTCATGGGCCGTCAACGCGCAAGCGGTACCGTGTCCGCTTCCGGTAATTTGGAAACCAATGGCGCGAACGCGCGCGAGTTGGTCACCGGTCTCCATGGCTGGATCAAAGCCCATGCGGCCAACGGCGAATTATCCGACGTCGATATCGGCCACGGTCTGCGTGAAATCGCGCGCAAACGCCCAGATACCGTTCTGTCGGCGCTTCGCAACGGCCGAACACCGTTCAAGACGCTGGCCTTGGGGGCCAATATCTCAGGCGGGGAGGTCACCATCGACGAGGGGCTTATCCAAGGTCCGGATGTCGACATCGCGGTCGAGGGCAAGGCCGGTCTCGACGCCCGCGCCTTGGACTTCCACGCGACGGCCACGGTCCCCGGGCCGCCCGCCGATCCCGACGCCTTGGCGCCGAGGCTCTCGTTCGAGATCAAGGGCACATTCGACCAGCCCGACATTTCCCCGGATTTCGGGACGACGCCGGCACGCTGAAACATGTCCCAAAAGTTGAGGATATATTCATAATCCCCTGGGAAAACACGGCTTTATCGCTTTGACGACCCGACGGGCATGAGACAAGCGATCACGGAATCGCCTTCACCGTTCCCACGATCGCCACCAGCTTTTGATCGCCGGAAGGTCCCCTGGTGACGATATTGAGGGTCTGCGTCTCGCCGAGCGGAATGGCGTAGTAGGTCACGACGGTGGGCGCGCCCTTGAAAACGGTCGGCTCGTCGAGCCGCGAGACGAATGTATCGAGCCCGTTGATCTTGGTGTCGGTGTCCGTCGTCTTGGGATCGGCGTCGTCCTTCACGTGCGAAAAAGCAACGCCCTGCTCTTCGAAATAGGCCGTGGTTTCGTCGTTATAGATGCCGGCGGATTGTTCGTCCGGCTTGATGATCTTGGCGACCAGGAACGACAGGCCGTCCGGCGACGTCCCCTCGACGCCATGAGCGCCATCCCGAGGCTTCCACTCGTCCGGCAGCGAAATCGAAGCCGCGGGCTTCCCGCCGTCGAGCGCCAAAGGAAACTCGGCCGCCCCGGCCCGGATCGGCAGACTCAGCATCAAAAGAGCGAGACACACTGATTTCACGGGCGAGTCTCCAGAGGGCCTCTGGAGGTTTATTACATTGCAAAACAGCGCTGTCCACGACGGACAGCGCTGTTGCCATATTTCATCCGAGAGCACGTTCTTATTGCTCTCTTGCCCAAAAATCGAGGCATATCCTCGATCGAAAAAGTCCACGCCTTTTTCGGGACATGCTCCGAGGCCAAACTTATCCGGCGGCGCGTTCGGCCGAGCGCAGCGTGTTCGACATCAGCATCGCGATCGTCATGGGCCCGACGCCGCCGGGAACGGGGGTGATGGCGGCGGCATTTTTGATGCTGGCGGCGTAATCGACATCGCCGACGAGCTTGGTCTTCGGCTTACCCTGCGCATTCAGACCTTCGCCGGGCACGCGGTTGATGCCAACATCGATCACGATCGCGCCGGGCTTGATCCAATCGCCCTTGATCATTTCGGGACGTCCGACAGCGGCGACCACGACATCGGCGCGGCGCACGGTGCCGGGCAAGTCCTTGGTGCGGGAATGCGCGATCGTCACCGTCATGTTTTTCGACAGCAGCAACTGCACCATCGGCTTGCCGACGATGTTGGAGCGGCCGACGACGACCGCCTCCAAGCCGTCGAGCTTGACGCCCAGGGCCGCGGCGGTCTTTTCGAGGAGCACGAGGCTACCCGCCGGCGTGCACGGCACCAAGGCGCGCGAGATATCGCCGACGCCGAGCAGGCCGACGTTGACGGGATGGAAGCCATCGACGTCCTTCAACGGCGAGACGGCTTCGAGCACCTTGGTGGAATCGATTCCCTCGGGCAGCGGCAATTGCACCAGAATGCCATGGATCGCCGGATCGGCATTGAGGCTTGCGATCAAGGCGAGCAGCTCGGCCTCGGTGGTGGTCGCGGCCAAATCATGCTGGACCGAATGAAAGCCGCAAGACTTCGCCGCCTTGCCCTTGGCCCCGACATAGACCTGGCTCGCCGGGTTTTCGCCGACCAGGATGACCGCGAGGCCGGGAACGGTGCCACGCGCGGCGAGAAGCTTGGTCCGCGCCGCGACTTCGGCCAAGACCTGCTCCGAGGCGATCTTGCCGTCGATGATCAAGCCGCCAACGCCGGAAGGGCGCACGACATCTAATGGGGCGGCCGAATCTAGCGCAGCAGCGTTCATGACAAAACCTCGTCCAGGGTCAGAGCGGGAAAGTTGCGCTTTCTCTCAGGTTTTCAGGAGACTGTCGCCGAAAAATTTGTTCGCGGCGCCCGGAGAAAATTTGGGGGCG
>JARLIW010000290.1 GCA_031291515.1 Beijerinckiaceae bacterium
GGAAAAAGAGCGCACCGGCGCGCTCGCGACGGGCTCCGCGTTCTCTCTCGCGACCGGCGAATTCAACGCGAGCGATGACGAGGCCCGCCGCGCCTATCTCGAATTTCTCGGCTCCCGCCTCGTCTTCCTGATCGACTGGAATCGCGCGCGAAAACAATTGCGTGGGTTCCTTCGCAGCAAGGATCGCCTTGCGCTGCTTCTGACCGCGGCGGAGACCGAAATCGGACATCGCGGCTTCTTGGAACTAGGCGGCGAGCGGCTCGTCAATCAAGCCATTGAAGCCACGGCAGGCTCCTCGATGCATTTCGGCGACCGGCTGTGCGACGTTCTCGGCGATGCGGAGACGCTGGAATGTCTCACCTTCGTCTTTCGCGCGGCGACTGAAGGCCTGCTCTCCGGGCAATCGCACGCGCTGATACGTGACCGCATCCGCGTCAGTCTCGCGGCCCATTTCAGCAACGAGGAACGGCAGCTTCTGAGGGTTGCCGCCGGCCACGCGGGCCTGATTTTCGAAATCGCGGGCCTCGTGCTCGACGGGCTGCAAGCCGGCGCGGAGGGGGCGGCCAAACGCGCCCGGCGCGCCCAGCAGTTCGAGCACGACGCCGACCAATTGGTCATCGACACGCGCGGCGCGATCCATCGCCGCCCGGAATATGCGGTCTTTCAGCCGTTGCTGGAAACCGCGGACGATGCCGCGGATGCGCTCGAGGACGCGGTTTTCTTCCTCGATCTCGACAAGCTCAAGGGCAAGCCCGTGGAAGGTTTGCGGAGCCTCGCGGGCTTGCTGTTGGACGCATCGCAGGAATGGATCAAGGCGCTCGGCCACGCCGAACGGATCGGGCTCGCGGAGCGCGAGGCCGAGATCGACGATTTCCTCAGCGCCATCGACCGGATCACCGCCCTCGAGCACCTGGCCGACGACGCCCAGCGCACGCTCGCGGCATCGGCCTTCGAACACGCGACGGATTTTCGCCAATTGCATTTGTTCACGACCGTCGGCGGACGACTCGAGGCCGCGGCGGATGCGCTCAAGCACGCCAGTTCGATCCTGCGTCAACACGTACTGGAGACGATGATCGATGGCTGAGCTCTACTCGGTCCTGCCAGGAGCGCCGCTCGCGAAAGACGGCGCGCAAGAGGTTGGCAACAAAGCGTGGAACTTGATGCGCATGGCGCGCGCCGGGCTTCCCGTGCCTCCGGCTTTCGTGCTTCCCACGAGTTGGTGCGCGCGCTCGCCACAAGACCGGACATCGGCTTTGACCGCCGCCCTCCGCGAAGGCGTTGCAAGGCTCGCGACCGCGACCGGCCTTCGATTCGGCGCGTCCCGGCGACCGCTGATCGTTTCGGTCCGCTCGGGCGCCGCCGTTTCGATGCCCGGCATGATGGAAACCGTTTTGGACGTCGGTCTCAACGCGGAAACCGTCGAAGCCCTCATTCGCATGACGGGGAATCCGCGCTTGGCCTGGGACAGCTACCGTCGGCTGGTGCAAGGCTATGCGGAAGTGGTCGCAAACCTGCCGGTGGCGCCGTTCGACGCGCTCGTGACGGCGGCGCTCGCGCAAGCCGAAGCCGAGAACGAGCGAGAGCTCGACCATCGCGCCCTCAAGGCGCTGACCTTGGCGATGCTGGATTGCTATCGCGCGCTCGCGGGATCCAACTTCCCCAGCGATCCCCATGAGCAACTCGCCGGAGCGACCGAAGCGGTGTTCCGCTCCTGGGACGCCGACAAGGCCGTGAGCTACCGGCGGCTGAACGGCATCAGCGACGAGGCCGGCACGGCGGTGACGGTGCAAACCATGGTCTACGGAAACGCCGGTGGCAATTCGGGCGCTGGCGTCGGCTTCACCCGCAATCCCGCGACCGGCGCCAAGGAGCTTTATTTCGACTTCCAGTTCAATGCGCAAGGCGAGGACGTGGTGGCGGGACGCCACTTGATGCACGACAATGCCCGACTCCGCACGGTGCTGCCGGCCGTATGGTCGCGGCTCAACGACGTCGTGCGCGAACTGGAAGCGCTGTTCGAAGACATGCAGGATTTCGAATTCACCGTTCAGTCCGGCGAACTCTTCCTGTTGCAGACGCGGCGGGCCAAACGCACGGATTGGGCCGCGCTGGCGATTGCCGTCGCCATGGTCGAGGAAGGGACGCTGAAACCGGCGGACGCGCTTCAAAGGCTCGCGGGACTCGACGTGGACAACGTCGTGCGCACCTGTTTTCCGGCGCCGCTTCCCGAGCCCCTCGCGACCGCGCAGGTCGCCGGAATTGGCGTGGCGAGCGGCGTGATCGCGTTGGATCCCGATGCCGTCAAGCAGCTTGCGAAAACAGGCGTCGATGTCATTCTCGTCCGGCGCGAGACGGTGACGACCGATATCGAGGGCATGGCGCTCGCCGCCGGAATCCTGACAGCCACCGGCGGTCGAACCTCGCATGCCGCGGTCGTCGCCCGGCAACTCGGCAAGGTCTGCCTCGTCGCCTGCCCGGATCTCGACATCGACCTCCGGCGTCGGCAATGCCGCATCGGAACGGCCTTGCTCAACGAAGGCGACTTTCTGTCGTTGGACGGCAATACGGGCGCGGTCTATTCGGGCCATCTCGCACCAATCGGCGAGCGGCCGGCCCATGCCCTTGCCGTCGTCGCCGCCTGGCGCCGCGCCGAGGCGGCCTAGCGATTATCGCTCTGGTGGACTCATCGAATCGATAATCTATTCTTGTATTAAGAGGGATTTCATCAACGTCATATTTTCTGAAAAACGGTGTTTGCGACGGTTTTTACCGGCAAATTGAGCCCCGTGATCGATTCCGAATGCCCGATAAAAAGATATCCGTTCGGCATCAAACAGTCGCAAAGCCGCGACAAGACTTTTTCCTGGGTGGACCTATCGAAATAAATCAGCACGTTGCGGCAAAAGATCACGTGCATTTTTTCGCTCACGGGATAGACTTCATCCATAAAATTCAGGCGGGCAAAGCCAACTTGCGACCGCAGTTCCGGCGCGATGCGCACTTCCGCTCGTTCTGAAGCGCGGGCGACGCGAACATATTTGCGTTGCATGGAGACCGGGACGGTCGACATCATTTCCAGGGGATAGACGCCTTTTCTCGCATTCCCGAGAACATCGGTACAGAGATCCGTCGCGAGAATGAAATAGGTGAGCGGAGCGCATCTCTCCGCATAATCGGCGATGGTCATCGCCATCGTGTAGGGTTCGGCACCGATGGAACAGGCCGCGCTCCACGCCCGCAAACGCGTCACGCCTTCAGCGGTCAAAGTTGGCAAGGCGACGTTTTGCAAATAGTCGAAATGGGCGGGCTCACGAAAGAAATCGGTCTTGTTCGTCGTGATGGCATCGATCAGGTAAATTACTTCCTGGTCGATGCCCCCCTGCTCGAAGAGGAAATGGCAATAACCGTCGAGCGAATTGATGCCTGTGACGCGCAAGCGGCGGCGCAGGCGCCCCTCCAGCATGGTTTGCTTGCCATCCGGCATTTTGATGCCACTATACTCGTTGACGAACTGCGAGAGGCGGCGGAAATTTATTAGCGACAAGCTATCGTGTAAAAACTCATCGTGCTGGACTGGCATATTAAGCACAAACAACACCCCACTCGACTAGGGACTAGCTCCTGCCAGACCCTATTTTACACACGTACTAGACTGCTTTTCGCGCGCGCGGCCAGACCGGTGGAACAACCAGTTCATTCGAGAGCGCTTTCCACTTGGGCGGACTCACCCAAGCGACAAGAAATCGGCCGTTTTATAAAAAGTTAGAGCATGCCCTCGATCGAAAAAGTCTTCACCTTTTCCGAGCATGCCCTAGATAGCCCCCGCTGCTCGGCCACCGAACACCGATGCGGCGGCCGAGCGCTTTCAGGCACTGGCCTTGAAATCGTGGTCATCGGCATCGGGGCCTCCAACCGACAAATTGAGGGCAAAGCCGCGTGCCCGTTCCTGTTGTTTCGCGACGGGCTGCTTGTGAGCCGCGACGGGAGCCTTCTTCACGCCGCCCGCGTAGGCAGACGAACGGCTGGCCGGTTTGGCCTGCGTCTTGACCGGGGCGTGGCCCGCGGCGAGCTTGCCGGCGCCTTCTTCACTATCCACCTTGAAGAAAGCGAACGACACTTGCAGCTGCTCGGCTTGAGCGGCCAATTCCGCCGAGGTTGACGACATTTCCTCCGATGCGCCGGCATTCTGCTGCGTCACCGTGTCGAGCTGCTGGATCGCCAGATTAATTTGGCTTGCGCCGACGTCCTGCTCGCGACAAGCGGCGGAAATCTCCGAAATCAATTCGGCTGTCTTGCGGATGTCGGGCACCAGCCGGCTTAACATATCGCCGGCCGCCTGCGCCGATTTGACCGTATCGCTGGACATGGCGGAAATCTCGGCGGCGGCTGTCTGCGAGCGTTCGGCCAGCTTGCGCACCTCCGAGGCAACGACCGCGAAGCCCCTTCCGTGCTCGCCGGCGCGGGCCGCTTCCACGGCCGCGTTCAGCGCGAGGAGATCCGTCTGGCGGGCGATCTCTTGGACGATGCTGATTTTCTGGACGATGGTCCCCATCGCCGTTACCGCGCGCACCACCGCTTCTCCGGAGAGTTCGGCATCCTTGGCCGACTGGCGGGCGATTTTTTCGGTCTGAGAAGCGTTGTCGGCGTTCTGCTTGATATTGGAGGCCATTTCCTCCATCGAGGACGAGGCTTCCTCGGCCGAGGACGCTTGTTCGGTAGCCCCTTGAGCGATCTGCGCGGAGGCCGACGACATCTGCTGGCTGCCAAAAGAAACATTGTCGACGGCAACAACCGCATCGGAGACGACGGCACGGAGCCGCAGGACCATCTCCTGCAAAGCGAGACCGAGGATATCCTTGTCTGACAGCGGCTTGTGATCCACCGTGAGGTCGCCTTCGGCAATCTTGCCGGCGACCGCGGCGGTCTTGCGCAAATTCGTGACCATCGTGCTGAACGAAATGCCGAGCGCGTCCTTGTCCGACAGAAGTTTGACTTCAACAGACAGATCACCTTCGGCGATTTTGTCGGCAATGGCCGATGTCGCGCGAAGTGATTTAAGGGAGGCGTTGAAATCGGCCCGAAGTTTTTCGAATTCCGGGATGAATGGCTTCTTGAGATCAGCATCGAGATTATTGACGGCCAATTCGGAAAGACCGGCGGCAATTTCATTGACCGCATTGACGCGTCCGGTGACATCCATCGCGAATTTGACGACCTTCACGACTTTGCCGTTCATATCGAAAATCGGATTATATGATGCCATAATCCAAACTTGCTTGCCGCCCTTGCCGATCCGCATGAATTCAGCCGCGACATACTCGCCCCGGTTTAATTTGGCCCAAAACTCCTTGTAATCGTGGGATTGGCCATAAGAAGACTCGACAAGCATGCTGTGGTGGCGTCCCTTGATCTCTTCAAGGCGATAATCGAGAACATTGAGAAAATTTTCGTTCGCCGTGATGATTTCGCCGGCCGGCGTGAACTCGATGACCGCCTGAGCCCGCGAAATGGCGTTGATCTTGCTTTCAAACTCGGCGTTCCTGAGTTTTTCCGCCGTGATGTCGGTCGCGAATTTGACGACCTTGGCAACTTTCCCGTTCGAATCGAAGATCGGATTGTAAGAGCCTTGGATCCAGACTTCCTTACCGCCCTTGGCAAATCTTTTAAAATCACTTGCCTGAAATTCGCCGCGGCCCAATCGCTCCCAGAACTCCCTATACCCTGGGCTTCCGTGCAATGCCGGTTCGACGAACATGCTGTGGTGCCGTCCCAGAATTTCACCGAGCGAATAACCCATGACATTCAAAAAATTGGCATTTGCATTCACGATAATTCCATCGACACTGAATTCAATAAGGGCCTGAGAACGGCCAATTGCCTCAATCTGTGCCGCATAATCGAGATTGCGCAAACGTGCGCTGGCATCCGCCCATTCAACGGCGAACCCGCTTCGTTTCGATCGAATCGCAATCGGACTTACCGTCAGATCAAAAACCCGGCTGCCAGCACGAATCGTCGCGTTAAATGGCTTCTCCAGGTAGGCGAGCATCGAGCGCTGATGCGAGGGATTTTTATGGAAAATATCGATATTGCTGCCAATCAATGTCGCCACGCTGAAACGCGGCAATTCCTTCTTAAGCTCCGCCTCGGCCTCGCGCATCAGAGCGAAAAGCGACTCGTTCACAAACGTAATATTCAAGTCCGCATCGGCAAGCATTACACCGGCGGAAAGCGAATTGAGCGCCGCTAATTTTTCTACATTGTGAGACTTACTCAGTACACCAAACATATCGGCCCTCTTCGAAGCTAAGTCAGACAATACGGAGATATTGACAGCAACATTGCGCATGCCAGTTAAAAATATGTTAAAAAATTTAGATTTTACTTAAAAAATGCAGGGTTCATGTAAATGAATTGAGAGAAAAAAGTATTTAAATGTAACGTAACTCAACCGTATATCGGGGATCGCGCGTTCGAAATTCGAGTAATGTTGGTAATTTCCGATCAATATTGTTGGCGGATGCGCTAGTAA